>JBIKWC010000524.1:0-2911 GCA_044356535.1 Myxococcota bacterium | reverse complement strand
GGGCTCGAGGTGACGGTGGGCGGGTTCGGGACGGTGTTCTCGGACCTCGTGGACGCGGTGGTGGCCGGCCAGGTGTCGTCGCTCGCGTTGTCGATGGTGGTCGTGGCGGTCCAGGACGCGCTCGTGTTCTGGTCGATCGAGGCCGGGTTGTGGTCGATGGTGCCGCTCGTGGTGGCGGTCCCCATGTTGTTCGGCCTGATGGGCTTCAGCGGCATCGAGCTCAACGTGGTCACCGCGATGTTGTCCTCGATCATGGTCGGCGTCGGCGTGGACTACACCATCCACTTCCTGTGGCGGTTCCGGGAGATCCGCCGGTCGGGGGTCTCGCGCGAGGACGCCGTCCGCGAGACCCTGTTGACCGTGGGCCGTGGCGTGGTGCTCAACGCCATGTCGGTGATGGCCGGGTTCTCCGTGTTGTTCCTGTCGAACTTCCTTCCCGTCCGGTTCTTCGGGTTCCTCGTGGTGGTGTCGATCGCCGGGTGCCTGCTCGCGGCGCTCTTCCTGATGCCGCCGTTGATGTTGTTGTTCAAGCCACGGTTCGCCGAGCCCCCGAAGGCGGGATGAGCCCGGCGGAGGAGTAGACTGCGGTCGATGTGGGTGCGCGCCTTCCGCTTCGCGCTCGGAGCCCTCGCCGTTCACGTCGGCCTGTGGGGCCTGTTCGCGTGGGTCTCCGCGCGCCACGACCTCCGGAAGATGGACGCGAAGTGGCTCGCGGGACCCGTCGCAGCAGAGGTGATGGTCGCAGGGGACTCCCACGCGCGGTTCGCCGTCGAGGCGCCGTTGCTCGGTCGCTCGGTCAACCTCGCCGTTCCCGGGGAGCACTACCTCAAGACCATGTTCCGGGTCCCCTGGCTCCTCGACCACGGGACGCGCGAGGTCGGCGCGGTGCTGCTCCCGTTCGACTGCACGAGCTTCTCGAGCTTCAAGTCGGACTCCTACGAGCCCGAGTACCTCTGGGGGACGTACGTGGACTGGGCCACCCTGGCCCGGCGTCGGCAGGCGCCCCTCCTGTACCTGGGGAAAGCGCTCAAGGCCGAGGCCGTGCCCTACGTGGGGGAGGCGGACTCCGTGTTCCAGTACCTCTCGCGCTCGCGGCACTTCCGGGACCCCGAGGCCATGGGGGGCTGGATGCCCGCAGACCTCGAGTCCGGCGACGAAGCCGCGCGTCGACACTTCGAGGGCGCGGAGCCGTGGGATCCCGACCAGGAGTGGGGCCTGCGCATGCTGGTGGACGCCCTGCGGGCCCGCGCCGTGCCCGTCGTGTTGGTTCGGTATCCGCTGTCTGCCGGGTACCTCGAGGCCGCCCACACCCTCGGAGCGGACGACGGCACACGACGGGACGCGCTGTTCGCGGAGCTCGCGGCGGGTGGTGGGGTCCGTGAGCTCGATTTCGAGCGGGCGTTCGTCGACCGCCCCGAGCTGTTCGCCGACGGGGACCACCTCAACGTGGACGGAAAGCGCACGTTCACCGCCCTGCTGGCCAGGGCGCTGTTCGACGCAGGCCTCCTGACCGCGCCCCGCTGGGAAATCCTGAAACGACCGGTGATGCGATGACGCGTGGGACGGCTCCTGGGATGGTCGCGCTGGTGCTCGGGGGCTGTATCCCCGGCCTGCCCGTGCTCGAGGACCCCTGCGGGGAGTTCCCCGATGGCGGGGGGCTGTACCGGCTCGACCTCGAAGCGCCCGACTCGCGGGACCGCAGCCCGTACGTCTACGTCCCGTCCGGGAGCGGACCTCGCGACGTGATCTACCTGCTGCACGGGCGGGGAGCGAACGGACCCGCCATGGCAGAGGCGTCGGGCCTGCTGGCCGAGGCGGATCAGCGGAACCTCGTGATCGTGTACCCGAACGGGCTCGGGTTCCCGCGGGAGTGGAACGCTGGGCCCGGGTTCCGGCAGACCCAGGACGACGTCGCGTTCCTCGACTCGCTCGCCGACGAGATCGACGCCCGGGTGTGTGGTCGGCGCGCGCTCTCCATGGGGTTCAGCAACGGCATGATGATGGCCCACCGCTGGTCGTGCGAGGGGCGGTCGCTGGACGCGATCGGCGGCGCCTCCGGGCCGTTGATGGTCCCGTCCTGTGGCGGCGAGCCGATGCCGATGCGCCAGTACCAGGGCGACGCCGACACCATCGTCCCGATCGACGGCGGGGTGACCTTCGACATCCAGGTGCCGCCGCTCGAGGCCTCCATGGCCGTGTGGCGAGAGCGAAACGGCTGTTCGGAGGACCCGCCCGCCGTGACTTCCTCTGGCGACACCACCTGCACGACGTGGTCGTGCGCCGCGCCCACCGAGCAGTGTGTCATCGCGGGCTGGGGCCACGTCTGGCCCGGCGGCACGAACGCCGCCCGCACCGACGCGAACGCCACCGTCCGGCTCCTGGAGTTCTTCCGCGAGAACGTGCCGGCGGGAGACGAGACCGCCGCGACCGACACCGGCGTCGAGTAGCCTCCCGTGCTGTTCAACAGCTTCACGTTCGCCTTGTTCTTCCCGCTCGTCGCTGCGGCCACCTTTGCTGCGCCGCGCAGCTGGCGCCCGCACGTGCTCCTGGCGGCGTCGCTCGCCTTCTACTCCTGGTGGAAGGTCACGTACGGGGCGATGCTGCTGCTGACGACGGCGCTCGACTGGTGGGTGGTGGGGCGGATGGCGGCAGCGCCGCCCGAGCGCCGGTTCCGGTGGCTGGCCGTCACGCTGGGCAGCAACCTCGGCCTGCTGTTCGTCTTCAAGTACTGGAACCTCTTCAACTCGACGGCTGCGGCGCTCCTCCCCGCGTGGCCCCTGCCGAACCTCACGCTCACGCTCCCGCTCGGCATCAGCTTCTACACGTTCCTGACCATGGCCTACGCGGTCGACGTGTACCGCGGCACCATCCCGGCCGTGCCCTCGCTGGCGCGGTTCGCGCTGTTCGTCTG
>JBIKWC010000264.1:0-10204 GCA_044356535.1 Myxococcota bacterium | reverse complement strand
CACCCCGGTCTCCGGCCGGGCGCGGGTGGTGACCACGAACCGGGCCTCCGGAGCGATCGACGACCACGCCGCCGCCAGCTCCAGGATCGGGCCAAGCAGGTGTTCGGCTTCGTCGAGGACGACGAGCGCCCGCCCCCGGGCGCGCAACGCGCGGGCGCCGCGGTGCCGGTCGGCCGGGAGCCCGGTGGCCTCGGCGATGGCGACGAGGACGGCGTCGGGGGAGCGCGCGGACCCGAGCTCGCAGAACCAGGCCTCGCGACCCGTCGGGTCGGCGAGCCAGCGCAGGGCGAGCTCGCGGGCGAGGCGCGTCTTCCCGATGCCGGCCGGGCCCCACAGCCCGACCACGCCGTGCGCCGTGGCCAGCGCCTGGAGCTGGAGGAGGTGCGCCTCGCGGCCGACGAGCCGATCGGCATAGCGCCACAGGTTCGTCGGCCGCCGCACCGGTTCGGGCGCCGGGGTGGCCCGGAGCGGCACCTCGAACACCCGCAGGCGGTCGGGAAGCTCTGCATGGACCCGGGGTCCGAGGTCCCGGAGCCCCGCTCCCTCGAGCGCCGCCGCGGTGGCCTCGTCCACCACGACGTGGCCCGGCTGCCAGCCGCGCGCCAGCACCTCGGCGCGCTCCGCCGTCCAGCCCTGCACCTCGGCGCGGCCCTCGTCGGTCCACCAGCTCACGGGGCCGGTCGCGAGCGCGACGCACGTGGGCAGCGGTCCGGCGACGATCCGGCGGGCGGCCTCCAGGGCGTCTTCGGCGCGGGGGAACGCGACCCGCGGCGGGAACGTGGCCGACACGGCGCCCCCGAGGGCCGCGCCGGCGCGCGCGACGGTCCCGCGCAGCTCGAGGACGGCGCGGTCGGTGGCGTCGGACGCCTCGCGGTACCGCAGCCCCACCCGGTCCACGTGCCCACACAGGACGGTGGCGATGGGCGGCGTGCCCTCGGCGCGCGCGTCCACCACGAGCTTGTAGCCGACGCCGTGGACCTTCAGCAGGTGGCGGGGCTCGGAGGGCTGCGGCTCGAGCTTCGCCCGGAGCCGGTGCAGGGTGAAGTCCACGGCCCGGCTGTTCACCGTCGGCGGCATGCGCCACACCTCGGTGTGCAGCTCGTCGCGGGACACGGCCTCGCCGGCGCGGGCCGCGAGGTACCCGAGGAGCTCGACCTCCCGGGTGGTCAGCCGCACGCGCGTGGCCCCGGCGTGCACCTCGCCGCGGTCGAGATCGACGACGCGCCCGGACAACCGCAGATCCATCCGCGCCCCGTAACCGGGGGCGCAGCCACGGCGGTCGGAGACCCACGTTCAGAAGACCCACGCGGTCGAGAGCCCCGCCACGAGGCCCCCCGTGCGCAGGCGGAACGGCTCGGCGGACGTCGGGACCACCGTGCCGCGGCGCTCGTCCGAGGTCCAGGTGAACTCGGTGACCGCGCCGGACAGCCGGCCGCCGGCCGTGGCGCGGACCAGGATGGACGGGCTCACCGTGAAGCTGAGCCCCCCTTCGAGATCCCCGCCGAGCCGCGTCGCGCTGGCGCGGAGCTCGGACACGTCGCCCTGGTCGTCGCGCTCGATCTGCCCGCTCGGGACCGACCAGGTCCCCACCGTGACCCCCGCGCCGAGCAGGAGCGAAGTCCGGGGCACCACCTGTACGCGGCGCTCGAGCCCGAACGTCGCCGCCGAGTGCCGCAGCGCCCCGGCGAGCCCGCGGCTGACGCGGTTCGTCTGGTACCACTCGTAGAGTCCGGCGGTGCGCCCGAGGTTCACGTCGAACCGGAGCGTGCCCATGGGTGCCACGGACGCGGCGTTCAGGCTGCGTGCGCCGCCGTCGAGGGGGTCCACCGGGAGCGACGCCGCGGGCCGAGCCGCCGGAGACACGCCGGCCGAGCCGCCGATCTCGATGCCGAGCTGAGGGTTCTCGCGGAGGCGGAGGCCGGGCGCGGGGGCCCCGTAGACGAGCTGGACCCGCGACGGGGTCTCGTCGCCGCCCAACCCACCGGCCCCGAGGCGGCGCACGCGGGCATACCCGGCCCGGGACCCGTCGGCGGCCTCCACGAAGTACCCGTCCCCGACCCGCAGGCCCTCGGACTCCCCGAGCGGCGTTCCGGCGTCGGCGAGCGGGGCGGTGAGCCGGAACGACTCGATCCGGCGCGTCTGGAGCTGCAGCTCGCGGACGGCCTGGCGCACGCGGCCGAGTGTCGCGCACGGCAGGAGCCGCTCGGGCGAGTCGTCGTCCGGCGGCGACAGGAAGCAGCGGTCCTCCTCGGCGCGCCACCGGAGGCCGGCCACGCCGGGGCTCTCCGCACCCCGCTCCAGGGTCGGGAGGACGGTCGCCGGGCGCGCCACCGACGCGACCCGCGTGGCCCCGAGCGCGGCCTCCTGGGCGACGGCCGAGATCTGCGCTGCCTGGTCCGCCGGGAGCAGCTCGAGCACCACGTTGCCCCCGAGCTCGGCGCTGTCGCTGGCCCGCTTCGGAATCGCCGACATCACCCGGTCGATCGACTGCCGGCGCGCGGTGATCATCACGTCCTCGACGCGATCGACGAGGCCCGGCGCCGAGGCCACCAGGGCGTCGGTGCGCACGAGCTGGCCCTGCGCGTCGCGCTGGTACACGTCGAGCCCCATCGTGAGCGACACCTTCGCGCCCTCGGTGGTGACCTGGCCGGAGACGAGGCGCGGGACCATGGCCACGTCGGTGCAGCGGAGGGACTCCGTGGACTGGCGGAGCGCGCCGCCGTCGTCGACCTGCGGGCGCTGGGTCGTGTACCAGGCGTCGAACCGGCGCAGGGGCCAGTCGACCGCGAACAGCCCCGCGGCGACCTGCTCGACCAGCGCCGCCGGGTCGTCGATGGGCGCGCCCGCACCCGATCCGAAGGCGGGTCCGTGACCCGTCCACGTGCCGGTGACGGCGAGCGCGTCGGCCGCCACCTGAAGCGGAAACAAGACCACGCTCTTCCGGGGTGACCGACCCTCGCCGAGCTCGACGGCGGCGGCGCACGGGTGTCGCACCCCGCCCGTCGCCCCGGTCCCCGCCACTGCACCCGCCACGAACCAAGCCCCGAACGCGGACATCTCCGACCTCCCAGCGCAGAGGTAGGCCGGCGGCGGAGGACGGCCCTCCCCGAGTTCGTTGCAAGGTGTTGCAACGGACCCGGACCCGGACACCGCCGAGAGCCGGGTTCGGGCGCGAACCGAGCGTCACCCCTCAGCGCGCGCGCTCCAGGCGGAGATCGAGTCCCACGCCGAGGATCCGGTGTGGGTACCACCCGAGCTCGCGGAAGGTGTTGACCACGGGCAGCTCCACGTCGGCGTGGAGCCCGACCGGGGAGCGCGCGGGGACCCAGCGGAGCACGGCGTAGGCCGACAACGTGGGCACGAAGGACAGGTGGGTCTCCGTCCGCTCCAGCCCGCGCTCGGGTACGGTCGCGCGCTGGTGGGTGTAGACCGTCCGGAGCCCTGGGAGCGCGTAGGCGCCGGCGGCGAACCACGCCGGCAGGTGCAGCTCGCCGCCCACCATGGGCGAGGTGACGAAGTGGAGCTCCGACCCGGAGTATCGCCCCACGTCCCAGAGCGTCTGCTCGGAGACGTTGTGCCACACCACCTGCTCGCGCACCCCGAGCCGCGCGCAGTCCCACCCTCGCCGCACGCCGAAGATCGCCTGCTGGTCCCAACCCGCCCCGCTCCAGCCTGGATCCACGCGCGCCACTGCCACGCCGTTCCGGTCCCCGTCCGGACTGGAGGACGGCCAGGCGTTGAGCAGGTCGGGGCCCGCCGCGAAGTGGACCACGGGCGGCGGCGCGCAGAGGTCCCAGCTCACGGCGCCTCCGCGGGGAACAGCGCGGACAGCGCGTCCCCGAGCGCCTTGTCGGGCGCGGTGAAGTGGTCGCGGCCGTGGTACCGCCGGACCTCCAGCGCCACGGCGCGGTCGCGCGCCACCGCCTCGACGTAGGCCTCGAACAACACGTTCATGGGCGGCACCTCGGTGGAGCCGATGGACGTGAACAGCGTGACGGGCGGCTCCGCCGGGCGCTCCCAGCTCAACGGGACGGCGGCGTCCCACCACAGCGACGGGCTCGAGGCCCCGAACCGCCGGAAGGTGGCGCGATCGAACGTACTCGCCCACACCGCCGCCAGCCCACCCAGGCTGTGGCCGAACACTCCCCGGTCCTCGGGCGCGCCCCCGATCCCGAGCTCCCCCTCCGCCTTCGGCACCACGACCTCGTGGACGAAGTCGAAGAACGGCTCGATCCCGCCGCCCCAGTCCGGATCCCAGTCGTCGACGCCGTCGGCGGGGGTCTCGGGCCAGGGGGTGTAGTCGCGGTCGCGCGAAGCCTGGCGCCCGATGCCGACCAATACGACGGGGGCTGCGTTCCCGCGGCGGACCTCCCGGTCGAGGGACTCCGCCGCGTGTTCGAGGGCCTGGTCGCCGTCGGTGACCAGCAGCCACGGCGCCCCGGGCGCGAGCACGGCATCGGGGTGGACGTAGGTGGCGTACTGGTACGTCGTGCCGAGCGCCTCGGAGGGGAGCTGCTCGACGGTGAGCACCCCTTCGAGCCCCGGCGCGCAGCCCACGAGCCACGGGAGCACCAGGAGCCGCACGGTCACCTCCGAGGCTGGGTGTCTCGGCGCCGCCGATCCCTTCACGATCCGGCTTACTGTCGCACGACGACCCTCCGGTAGCAACCAACAGCGCTCCCGGTGTCGGAGGGACCATGTTGCACCTCCTCCTCGCCTGCCGACCCGCGGACGACCCGCTCGCGCCGGACCCGACGACGACCGACCCAGCGCCCACCGTCACCCACTCCGGGACGGTGGAGTCCGGCGCGTGTTCACGCGGGCACCCCGTGTTGCACGCGGGGGACGCCGCCGCGGCCGAGCGCGGACGGCAGCTCCTCGAGCAGGGCGCGCTCGGCGGCCCGCTGATCCCCAGAATCGCGCTGCGCAACCTGTGGGTGGTGTGGGGCGGCCTGCCGCGGGGAGAGGCGGCGTACTGGCTCGAGCTGCGCGACCGCTACGGGCTCGTCGAAGCGCCCTGGGACAACGACGGGCACCCGCTCGGCCTGCACGCCGTCGACGACCTGTGGGCCACCACCGACTGCCTGATGTGCCATGCCGACACGGCAGGGGGCGAGGTCGTGCTGGGCGTGGGCAACTCGCGGCTCGACCTGCAGGCCCTGTTCGACGACCTCGTGGCGCTGGGCGAGGTGGGGGAGCAGGTCGGGCTGCCGCCGTTCACCCTCCCGTACACCCTCGTCGACAGCACCGGCGCCGCGGGAAGCGTCGACGCGTTCGGGCTCGCCATGCAGCTGTCGGCACCCTTCGGTCCCGACGTCGGCCTGCACACGGCGTACGGGTACCAGCAGGCCGCGCCGTGGTGGACCCTGGCCGTGCGCGAACGCCTGTACGCCGACGGCGCCGGAGACGCCGCGAACCACCGCACCATGGCCGCCACGCTCCTCGGCACCGGCGTGAGCCCCGGCGGCCTGCAGACCCTCGACGCCGACCTCACCGACCTCCAGGCCTGGATGTGGTCGCTGACCCCGCCGCCGTACCCCTTCCCGCTCGATCCCGACGCGGTCGACGAGGGCCGCGCCGTGTACGCCGACGCGAACTGCGCAGGGTGCCACGGCGATCCCTGCGACCCCCGAGCGCCGTTCCCGGACCGCGTCGTCGACGCCGGCGACGTCGGCACCGACCCGCTGCGCGCCACCTCCTTCGGCGCGCGCGAGGCGACGTGGGTCAACGCGTCGTGGTTCGGGGAGCCAGCGCCGATGACCGCGACCGGGGGGTACCTCGCCGGGCCCCTCCTGGGCGTGTGGGCCAGCGCCCCGTACCTGCACAACGGCGTGGTCCCCGACCTGTGGGGCGTGCTCGACTCGTCCGCGCGGCCCGCGGTGTGGCGCCGCACCGGCGCCGCCAGCGCCGACTACGACCGCGACCGCGGCGGCTGGACCTTCGACGAACCCGCTGCGCCGGCCGACCGCTCCACCCCGGAGGCCCGGCGGGTCGTGGACACCGCGGTTCCCGGCCTCTCCGCCGGGGGACACCCGTACGGCGACGCGCTCGACGACCGGTCCCGCGCAGCGCTGGTGGCGTTCCTCCAGTCCCTGTGACCCGGCCGGACTATGCTGCCGGCGCAGGAGTCCCGGTGACGGCCAGGGTGGCGGACACGGCGCGCAAGATCCTCGACCTCGCCGAGCGCTACCTCATGGAGCGCGGCTACCACGCGTTCTCCTACCAGCACATCGCCGCCGAGCTCGGCGTCAAGCCGGCCGCCGTGCACTACCACTTCCGGACCAAGCCCGAGCTCGTCGCCGAGGTCCTGGGCCGGTACCGCGGCCGCTTCCGCCGCTGGAGCCGCGACCAACACGCGCTCGCCCCCACGGCGCAGCTCGTGGCGTACGTGGACCTCAGCCGCCAGCTGCTCCTCGACGGCCGCATCGACCCGTTCGGGACCTTGGCCGGCGAGTACGACCAGCTCCCCGACGTCGTCCGCCAGGGCCTCCGCGAGCTGCAGGCCGAGATCTTCGGCTGGTTCGGCGGCCTCCTCGCCGCGGGTCGCGAGGCCGGCGAGTTCCGGTTCGTCGGGACCCCGGAGAGCAAGGCCGCCGCCCTCGCCTGCGCGCTGCTCGGCGCCCAGCAGCTCGGCCGGGTGTGTGGCGCCGAGGCGTTCGAGACGGTGGCGTCGCAGATTCAGCGCGACCTGCTGACGCCGGGATAGGTCCCTGGCGGATCTGGAGGACGACGTGGACGAGCTGCGGGCGCTCACCCGGCTCGCGTGGCCCGCGGTGGTCGGCCAGCTCGGCATGATGATGATGGGGGTCGTGGACCTGTGGGCCGTGGGGCCGCTGGGCAAGGAGGCCACCGCCGCCGTCGGCATCGGGAACACCTGGTCGTTCGGCGTGCTGATCGTGGCGTTCGGCGCGATCCACGGCGCCGACGGCGTGATCGCGCAGGCGTTCGGCGCCGGGCGCCCGCGGACCGCAGGGACCCACGCAGCGCGCATGGGTGTGGTCGTGACCGCGCTCGCGGTGTTGGTGGTGGTCGCCCACCTCGCCGTGGAGCCCATCCTGGTGGCGCTGCGGCAGCCCGAGAGCGTCGTGCCCCTCGCCGGGGTCTACGTGCGCGGCCTCGCGGTGTCGGTGCCCCCGGTGCTCGCGTTCCACGCGGTCCGCCAGCTCCTGCAGGGCCAGGGCCTCGTCCGGCCCGCGATGATCGCGGTGGTGGTGGGCAACGTCGCGAACCTGGTGCTGGTCGTCCTGCTGGTCCGGTACCTCGGCTGGGGAATGGCCGGCGCCGCGCTCTCCACCACCATCGTCCGCTGGCTCCTGTTCGGCGGGCTCGTGTGGGTCGCCCGCGATGCGCTCCGCGGAAGCCGACCCGACGCCCGCATCCTCGAGCCGGCCGCGCTGCGCGAGATGGTCGTGCTCGCGATGCCCGTCGCGTTCCAGATGTGCCTCGAGGTGTGGGCGTTCAACACCGGCGTGTTCGTGGCCGGCCGCCTCGGGGACACCGCGGCCGCCGCGCACACCGTGGCCCTCAACCTCGCCTCCCTCTCGTTCATGTTGCCGCTCGGGGTCTCGTCGGCGGCCGCCACGCGCGTGGGCAACGCGATCGGCGCTGGGGAGCCGTGGGTCCGGCGCGGCTGGACCGCCGTCGCCGCCGGGGCCGCGGTGATGGCGCTGTCGGCCACGGTGTTCTCGCTGTTCCCGGGGGCGCTGGGCCGGTTCTACAACGACGACCCCGAGGTGTTGGCGATGATCGTCACGGTGTTGCCCATCGCCGGCCTGTTCCAGCTGTTCGACGGCACCCAGGTGGTCGCGTTCGGCGTGCTCCGCGGCCGCAACGACCTCCGCATCCCCGCGCTGTTCAACATCGTGGGCTACTGGCTGGTCGGGCTCCCGCTGGCGATCTGGCTCGTGTTCGCCCGCGGCGTCGGCCTCGCCGGGGTGTGGATCGGGTACTCGGTCGGTCTCGGGATCGTGGCGGTCCTCCTCCTGCTCCGGCTGCGACAGCTCGGGCGGCGTCCGCTCCCGGAGCCGGCTACGTCGTCGACATGAACCTCGCCATGTTCCTCACTCCCCTGGCCTCGGTGGCGTGCCTCCCCGCCCGCATGACGGTGCGGCTCGCGCTCGAGGAGATGCAGACGCTCGGGTACGCCGCCGTGCCCGTCGTGGACGCCGACGGCACCTACCTCGGGACCCTCACCGAAGGCGACCTGCTCCGGTTCGTGCGCGGCGAGAACGACCTCGACGCGAGCCTCGTCCTCGACGTGCCCACCCGCACCGAGAACCGCGCCGTCTCCGTGCTCGACGGCATCGACTCCATCGTCGAGCGCGCGGCGGACCAGAACTTCGTGCCCGTGCTGGACAGCCGAGGCGTGCTGATGGGCATCGTCACCCGCCGCACGTTGATCCAGCACCTGTGGTCCCGCGCGAAGGGAGCCTGAGGTGGCGCGCTTCACGCTTCGCACGCCGCTGCCCGTGTCCCCGGAGGCGCTGTTCGCGTGGCACGCCCGTCCGTCCGCGTTCGACCGCCTGGTCCCGCCGTTCGACCCCGTGGAGATCGTGGCCCGCACGGGCTCCGGCCTCGAGGTGGGCTCGCGGGTGACGCTGCGCACGAAGGTCGGTCCGGTGTCGGTCTCGTGGGTGTCGGTGCACACGGCGTGTACGCCGCCGTCGGGCTTCGTCGACCGCCAGGAGCAGGGGCCGTTCGCCGCCTGGGAGCACCACCACCGGTTCCTCCCCGCCGAGGATGGCGGCGCCGGCAGCGTCCTCGAGGACGACATCCATTGGGAGGCCCCGCTCGGGGCCCTCGGGCGCGCCGCTGCGCCGTGGGCGGTCGAAGGCCGCCTCGCCCGGGCGTTCGCGTTCCGACACCGGCGTACGGCGCAGGATCTGGCCCGGCACCAGGGGGTCCGGCCCCGGCGGGTCGCGATCACCGGGGCCACGGGGCTCGTGGGCAGCGAGCTCGCCGCGTTCCTGGGCGGCGCGGGCCACGACGTCGTGCCGGTCTCGCGCCGCGCGGGGCTGCGCTGGGACCCTGACCGCGGGGAGATCGACGCGGCCGGCTTCGAGGGCGTGGAGGCGGTGGTGCACCTGGCCGGCGAGTCGGTCGGGACGGAGCCGTGGACGGCGGAGCGCAAGGCGCGCATCACGGCGTCGCGGGTGGACTCGACGACGTTGCTGTGCCGCACGCTGGCGGGGCTCACCCACAAACCGAAGGTGCTGATCTCGGCGTCGGCCGTGGGGTACTACGGCGACGCAGGCGAGGTCGCGGTCGACGAGTCGAGCCCGCGCGGCGAGGGATTCCTGGCCGACGTGTGCGAGGCCTGGGAAGCGCCCACCCGCATCGCGGCGGAGGCGGGCATCCGCGTGGTCAACCTGCGCATCGGGATCGTGATGTCGGCGCGCGGCGCAGCGCTGGCGGAGATGTTGCCGGTGTTCCGCGCGGGCGCGGGGGGCCCGCTGGGCTCGGGGGCGCAGTACCAGCCCTGGGTCCACCTGGAGGACCTGGTGGGGGCCATCGGCTTCCTGCTGGACGCCGAAGACCTCCACGGCCCGGTGAACGCGACGTCGCCGAACCCGGTGCGCCAGGGGGACCTCGCGGCAGCGCTGGGCGCAGCGCTCTCGCGGCCGGCGGTGATCCCTGCGCCCCGGTTCGCGCTGCACGTGCTGCTGGGGCGCCAGAAGGCCGACGAGCTGGTGTTCTTCAGCCAGCGCGTGCTGCCCACGAAGCTGCAGGCCGCGGGGTTCCGGTGGTTCCACCCCGAGATCGGGCCCGCCCTGGCGTTCGAGCTGGGTGCCTGAGCTCGTCAGCCCAGGCGCCACCGCAAAAGGCCGTCGTCCAGCGAGGGGAACCGGGGATCACCCAGCACCCGCGCCACCCTCCGCACGTCGTCGTCGAGCGCCGGCTGCACCGCGACCACCGCGACGTGCGTGACCCCCACGAGGTCGCCGAGCTCGCGGGTGCCGGCGGTGGTGAGCGTCCGCGCTGCGCGGAGGAACAGCGTCCGCGCGGGTCCCCGGCGCTGCAGCTCCGCGAGCGGCGTCCGGGTGGCGGCGCTCACGGCGTCGCCGGACCGCTCGAACCGCGCCAGGACCCCGGAGGCACCCACCTGCGCGAGCACGACGGTGGACGACGGTCCGAACCGGCTGACCTGGCACAGGGAGGCTGCGCCGGTCAGTTGGAGGCGGGCGAGCCACGGGGTGCAGTCGTC
>JBIKWC010000262.1:0-10259 GCA_044356535.1 Myxococcota bacterium | reverse complement strand
CGAGGTCCGTGGCGCCGAGCAGCGCCGCGAGGCCCTGGCGGCAGCCGAGCACCTGGAGGAGCTCCTCGGCGTCGGCTTCGGTCACGGTCTCGTCGAGCGCGACGATGACGTCGTCCCCGTGGGCGCGGAGGTTGATGCCCCGCGACAACGCGGCCGTGACGAGCTCGGCGCGGCGGGGGCCGGCCTCGATGCGGACGGTGTCGAAGAAGGGCGCGGTCCCGACCTTCCAGCCGGCCTCGGCGGCGCCGGCGGCGACGAGCTTCGCGAAGCCGTGGACGCGCTGCGCGATGCGGGTGAGGCCTTCGGGCCCGTGCCACACGGCGTAGAACCCGGCGGTGACGGCCAACAGGACCTGCGCGGTGCAGATGTTGGACGTGGCCTTCTGCCGGCGGATGTGCTGCTCGCGGGTCTGCAGGGCCATGCGCAGCGCGGGCTCGCCGTGGGAGTCCTTGCTGATGCCGATGAGCCGCCCGGGCATCTGCCGCTGGAACGAGGTGCGGGTGGCCATGAAGGCGGCGTGCGGGCCGCCGAAGCCCAGGGGCACGCCGAACCGCTGGCTGTTGCCGACGACGATGTCGGCGCCCCACTCGCCGGGCGGGCGGAGCACGGTGAGCGCGAGGAGATCGACGGTGGCGACGACCAGCGCCTTGGCGTCGTGGGCCCGGGAAGCGAACCCGGAGAAGTCGACCACGGCGCCGTCCGTGCACGGGTACGGCACGAGGCCCCCGAACACGCCGTCGAGGTCGACCGTCTCGGCGAGGCCGACGCGCAGGGTGATGCCGAGGGGCAGCGCCCGGGTGCGCACCACGTCGACGACCTGCGGGTGGTTGCGTTCGTCCACGAAGAACACGGTGCGGGCGCCGTCGGACGCGCGGTGCGCCATGGTCATCGCCTCGGCCGCGGCGGTGCCTTCGTCGAGGAGCGACGCGTTGGCGATGCTCATCCCGGTGAGCTCCTGGATCACCGTCTGGTAGACCAGCAGGGCCTCGAGGCGCCCCTGGCTGATCTCGGCCTGGTACGGGGTGTACGCCGTGTACCAGCCAGGGTTCTCGAGCACGTTGCGGAGGATGACGGGCGGCGTGATGGTGCCGGCGTACCCGAGGCCCAGCCAGCTGCGGAGCACCTGGTTCTTCCCGGCCCGCTCCGCGAGCTCGCGCAGCGCCTGGACCTCGCTGACCGCCGAGGGGAGCCCAGGGATGTCGCGCGTGCGGATCGCGGCGGGGATGGTCTGGGCGACGAGCTCCTCGAGGGTCGACGCCCCGAGGGTCCGGAGCATCTCCTCCTGCTCGGCCGGCGACGGGCCGAGGTGGCGGTGGAGGAACACGTCGGTCGGAGGGAGCTCGCGCATGGTGGGTCCCGGGAGGCGGGTGGACGGGGTCAGTAACCGGACGTCGGGGCCAGCTGGCTCAGCCGATCTTCTTGCTGTACTCGGCGGCCGACATCAGGCCGGTGGCGGCGGCCGTGGCGCGGACCTTGTAGATCCAGCTGCCGTACGGGTCCTTGTTGATGGCCTCGGCGCCGTCGTCGAGCGCGGTGTTGACCTCGACGACCGAGCCCGCGACGGGGCTGTAGATCTCGGCGACGGCCTTCACGGACTCGACCTCGCACACGACGTCGCCGGCCGCCACGTGCTTCCCGACCGTGGGCAGCTCGACGTGCACGAGCTCACCGAGCTGGTCCTGCGCGTAGTCGGTGATGCCGACGGTCACGAGGTCGCCCTCGACCTTCACCCACTCGTCGTGGGAGGTGTACTGCAAGTTGGCGGGGACGTTCATGGGAGCTCCAGCAAGCGGGCCGCGACCCGCGGGAAAGAACGGAAACTCAGCGGGAGAGGAACGAGCCCTCGACGACGATGCCGGTGGCTTCCTTGCCGCGGACGTCGATGGTGAGGCGGGTCCCGGGGGCGGTGAGCCCCTTCTCGACCCAGGCGAGGCACACCGCGCGGTCGACGGACGGCCCGAGGGTGCCGGAGGTGACGCGCCCGACCTTGCGGCCGTCGAGGCTCACGTCCATGCCCTCGCGGGCGATGCGCTTGCCCTCGATCACCATGCCCACGAGGGCGTCGGGGTCGGTTCCGCGACGGGCGGAGATGGCCTCCATCCCGAGGAACCCGCCGGGCTTGCCGAGCTTCGTGATCCAGCCGAGCCCGGACTGCAGCGGGGTGTGGTGGTCGTCGAGCTCGTGGCCGTACAGGGCGTTGCGGACCTCGAGGCGGAGCGTGTCGCGGGCGCCGAGGCCGACGGGCTGCAGGTGCATGGGGGCGCCGCAGTCGAGGGCGGCGTCCCACGCGGGGCCGGCGCGGTCGGCGGGGAGGAAGACCTCGAAGCCGTCTTCGCCGGTGTACCCGGTGCGCGCGACCATGCAGCCCGGGATGCCGGCGAACGCCGTGACCCGGAAGTGGTGGCGGGGCACGGAGCGGGCGTCGAAGTCGACGAGCTGGTCGACGACCTCGACGGCCTGCGGGCCCTGGATCGCGATCTGGGCCCAGCTGTCGGACTCGTCGACGATCTCGGCGCCGGCGCGATCCTGCGCCTGCATCCAGGCGACGTCCTTGTGGCGGTTCGAGGCGTTGACACACACGACGTAGTCGTCGCGGTCGACCATGTACACGAACACGTCGTCGACGACGCCGCCTTCGTGGTTGCACATGGCGTTGTACTGGGCCTGGCCGGGCTCGATCTTGCGGATGGCGTTGGACAGGAGCCACGACAGGGAGTCGGCCGCCTTGGGGCCGCGGAACCGGACCTCGCCCATGTGCGACACGTCGAAGAGGCCACACGCGGCGCGGGTGCCGAGGTGCTCTTCGCGCACGCCGACGTACTGGACGGGCATGTCGTAGCCGGCGAAGGGGACCATCCGGGCCCCCAGCGCGACGTGGCGGCCGTGGAACGGAGTGCGCGACAACGACATGGGTGCTCCCGGGACGGGGGACATTCACCCAGGCCGACGCCCGTGTCAACGCCGCCGGGAGGTGCGCCGACAGCGGGTTACGCGGGGCTCCCGGAGGTCCGGTGCGTCCACCTGCCCGTTCCCGCAGCCCCTGGGCGCCGCGGCGTCCCCTGGCCCTGTTCGCGCTGGGCTTCACCCTCGGCCTGTTGCTCGCGTGCGGCGCGCCGCGCGAGGGCGTGGTGTGGGACGACGAGACCACGTGGACCTGCACGGGCACGGAGTCGCGCACGCTGGAGGGCGTCACGAAGGACTTCACCACGCCGGACCTGATCGCGGTGGAGGCGGGGGGCCAGTGCCAGCTCCGCATCGTGGACTGCGACCTCACCGCGGACTTCCCGGTGAAGGTGTTCGGCAACGCGGTGGTGACGATCGTGGGCGGCCGGATCGAGGGGCGCAAGCAGAGCCTGCAGGCCATGGGCAACGGGCGCATCGTGATCGACGGCGCCACGATCGAGGGCCCGGAGCCCGGGACGATGGGCAACGGGAAGATCGAGGGCTTGTAGCCGGGGATCAGCCGCGCAGGCAGACGATGTCGATGTACCCGAAGGCGTTCGCGCCGATCTGGTTGACGAGCGTGGTCCGGAACACCGGGTCGCCGGGGTGGCTCGCGAGCCAGGCCTGGACGGTGCCCATGTACACCTTGGAAGCCTCGAGGCTCTTCTCCTGCCGCATGTTCCCGATCTGATCGGCGTAGAACGCCTCGCAGGTGATGGCGCCGGCCTCGGCGTGCGCCTCGCCCACCCAGCCGCCGAACGCCAGCTTGACCAGCGCGATCGCGATCACCACCAGGACCACCAGCTTCATCCGTTCCATCGCCGCTCCTCCGAGTCGCCGCCGGTATCCGACATCCCGGCCCAACGCGCCCTTCAGGGAGCCGACGGCCCGAAGAGCGGAGGCGTCGGCGGCTCCGGGCCCACCGCACTCCGACCTCGCCCGCCGAGGGTGACCTCGCGCTCGGCGTCAGGCGGGCGCGCGGGCCAGGTGCGCGAGGAACCGCTCCGCGTGCCAGATCGACTTGCGCGCCGAGGGCGACCAGCGCGTCGCGACCAGGTCGAAGGCGTGGTCGACGCGCGGCAACATCAGCAGCGCCATCGGCGCCCCCACCTCTCGCATCCGATCGCGGAGCGCCTCCGCCGCCGCCCGCGGGACGATGATGTCCACCGTGCCCTGCATCAGCAACGTCGCCGGGCAATCCCTGTGCACGTGCGAGCTCGGGGACAACAGCGCATAGCGCTCAGGTACCTGCGCCGGGCTCCCTTCCAGGATCCAGTCGAGCCTGCCCGCGCCCCCGCTCTTCTGAACACCGAGCCGGCGGGCGCTCGCGCCCATCCAACGCGACATCCACCCGGACGGTGGGGCGTCCCAGGCTGGCGGATCCGGCTGCTTGACGGCCAGCGCATCGTTTCGAAAGTGCAGGTAGCACGCAGGTAGATCTACTGGACCGTACCAGGCGAGCACGCCGCGCACCGAGGTGTCGACCCGGCGCCGCTCGGGGCCGACGTACAGATCTGGCGGGGTCAGCTCCGGATGGCCCTCGGTGTAGGCCGCGAGCAGGGCGAGATGTGCGCCCGCCGACCCGCCGCCGACCACGATGCGGTCGGGCTTCACGCCGAACTCCTCGCCGTGCGCCTTCATCCACGCGATGCTTCGGCGTACGTCACCGACCATTCCCTCGATGTCCGTCTCCGGATACAGGCGGTACGCGACATCCATGATCACGTGGCCCTGCGCCGCCAGGTGGCTGAACAGCGTGCGGGTGGCGAAGTCCTTGTCGAGGAGCACCCACGCGCTGCCGTGGAAGTAGACGAGCGCCAGTCCCGACGGCGCCACGCCGACTGGCGGCGACCAGAGATCGCACAGCAGCGGCCTCGCACACCCCGGCGGAGTGGCGAACGCGACGTCCCGCTGCACCCGCGCCTCGGGGACATCGCGCAAGCGCACGCCCCACGACCGTCGGAGCTGGTGGGGCCCCGGTCCGCTCGTGGGGTCAGCGGCCAGGACGTCGGGCGTGGCCCAGACCCGCAGCACCGGAATGCCGGCCACCACGGCCACGACAGCGAACGCCAGCGCCACCGGGACGGAGCCGGCGAGCGCGCCGACCCCGCTGACGCCCACCCCGAAGAGCGCGACCTCCAGCGCGTACGCGGCCCCTGGTCGGACCTGTTCGCGTTCGGCCGGATGGTCGGGGAGCGCGTGCAGCGGGACGGCGCGGGGCGAGCCCTCGTGCCCGGCTCGCTCGCCGACTGGGTCGCGACCGCCACCGCGGTCCACCCGGCCGAACGGTTCAGGTCGGCGGCGGAGGCGGCGGCGGCGCTGCCCGCTGCCGACGAGGCCGTCGCACCTGGGGTCCTCCAAGCGGTCCCGCAGGCGGCGAGCACGTTCGACGTCTCCTCGGACGACGCTCCGGACGTGCAGGGCTCACCCACCGGGCCCCGCAGGGTGTTGGTTCCTGCGTGGCCGACGGCTCCCCCCGACGAGGCGGCGAGGACACACCCCTCGGCCTCCGGCGAGCGGATCCCGGCGGGCGGTGGCGTGGTTCACCTCCGTGACCCTGGCCTGGTCGGACACCGAGCGGCGACGCGGGCGCTGTGGGCAGCCGCGACCGAGGTCGCCGCTGGTCGGGGCGCGCGGGTGGTGGGGATCGAAGGACCGAGCGGCATCGGCCGGACCCGCCTGCTCCGCTGGATCGCCGAGGGCGTCGAGCGGGCCACCGGCACCCCGCCGCTGCTCGCCACCCACGCCCGGGACCCCGGCGCGACCGACGGGATCCGAGGCGCGCTGCACCGGCTCGTCGGCGGCGTCGACGAGGAGCGGGCCTTCTGGCTCGCTGCGGCGCGCGGACTCGCCCTGGACCCGCTCGAGCTCGATGTCGTCGTCAGGCCGGGCAGCAGCAACCAGGCGCTCGCCCACGTCCTCGATCGGCTCGCGGTGGGGGTGCAGGTCCTCGGGCTCGACGACGCCCAGTGGGCGGCGGACTCGCTGGAGGTGGCGGAGCGGGCGCTCGCGGACGGAGGCCAGGCGTCCCGCTCGCTCCTCCTCGTGCTCGCCTGGAGGTCGGACGTGCCCGCCGAGCCAGGCGCGAGGGAGGGCTACGAGCGCTTGCTCGCACGGCCCGACGCCCAACGGCTCGTCCTCGCCGGGCTCGAGCCCCAGGAGCAGGAGGCGCTGATCCAGGAGGTGCTGGGCCTCGCCGCCCGTCCGACCGCCGAGTGGGTGGAGCGCACGGCCGGCAACCCCGCGTTCGCCCTCGCCCTGGCCCGGGACGCCGGCGCTCGGGCGTCGCGCGCTGCGACCGCAGGGGGGACCATCCCGAACGACACCCTGCCGGAGGAGCTGCCGGACGACCTGTTCTCGCTGTGGAGCGAGCGGATCCGAGCCTGGTCCGCGGCGGACCAGCGGCTGGTCGAGATCGCCGCGCTGCTCGGGCGCGACGTCGGCCGCGTCGAGTGGGGTGCGGCCGCGGGCGCCCACGCGGACCTCGGCCCGGTGGCCGAGCGGATGGAGGGTGAGGGGCTGCTCCTCCCGGTTCCGGCAGGGTGGACGTTCGCGAGCGCGGCGCTGGTGGAGGCCGTGACCCGGTCGGCCTCGGAGGCGGGACGCCTCCGCCCGTTGGCGGCTCAGGTGGCGAGCGCCCTGGTGGACCTCGGAATCCAGGGCCGCGAGCGCCAGATCGGGCGCCTGTTCCTCGCGGCCGATCGTACGGCGGACGCGGTCGGCCACCTGGTCGCGGCAGCCGGGGCCTGGGTGAGGAGCGGCGAGGCGCGCGTGTTCGGCCTGCTCGCCGCTGCCGGGCAGGCGCTCGAGGCGGCGGGGTGGCCCGAACCGGAGCGCGACAAGATCGGGTTGCAGCTCCTCGAGTTCGAGGCGTTGGCGCACCACCGGCAGGGCCGCTACCTCGAGGCCGCGGACTTGCGGCGCCGGGCCGCCCTGCTCGCTGTACAGCTCGGTGATCCCGAGCGGGCCGGGGTCTTCCGCGCGAGGGTCGCCGACGCGCTGCGGATGCGCGGTGACCTCGAGGAGGCAGAACGCGTCGCCCTGGACGTGCTCCGGGAGGGTGCCGGAGCGCTCGCCGCGCTCGGGACCCTCACCTCGCTCGCTGTCGACCGTGGGGACGGCGCCGAGGCGCTCCGCTGGCTGAACGAGCTCGACGCCCGCAGCGGACGGGCCGACTTCGAAGGTGCGTCTCGCGGGGCCGCGCTGGCGCTGTGCGGTCGGCTCGAAGACGCGGTTCGAACCCTCGAGACCCACGTCGAGCGCACCCTCCCGAGCCCGATGGCGGTGTTCGGGATGGTCAACCAGGCGGTGGTGCTCAGGTGGCAAGCGAAGTACGCCGAAGCGTTCGCGGCGCTCGACCGTGCGGCGGCTCGCGCGGGCGGTGCCGACTACCGGCTCGCGATGGTGATGATCCGCGCCGTCCGGCTCGACCTCGGGCGCGCGTGTGGAGCCGCGGCCGCCCCGGAGGACGTGCTGGCGGCGCGCCGCGCCACCGCCGCCTTCGCCAACTCCCCGTTGCGCGGGCACTTCGAGTGGGCGGACCTCGAGTCGGCCGTCCGGGACGGGACCCCGGAGGAGACGCTCCGCGCGTGCGACCGTTGGCGCCGGACGGGGCCGAGCGACGCCGGACGCCGCGCTCTGGCGGACGCGTGGGCGACCCTGGCGAGCGAAGCGTCCGGCGCCACTGCCCCGTGCGTCCCCTTGCCGGACGCGCAGGAGCCGCTGCCCGCGAATCCGAATGCCCTCTGCGCGCGGGGTGTACACGCGAGCATGCTCTACGCGCGCGGCCGGGGAACGGAAGCGTCGCAGCTGGCCGCTGCGGTGGCGGATCGGGCGCTCGAGATGGGGTTCGTGGAGCTGTTCCTCCACGTCGAAGCCGAGCGCCTGCGACGCGGCGAGTCCCCCCACCCGAAGCTCGGGGCGGTCCTCGCGGGGGTGACGGTCCCGCCAGCGCTGCGCGGGGCGCTGGAGGCGACCCCGGACTTCCGGCTGTGCCTCGAGGCCGTCCGCCGGGAGGGCCGTCCAACCGCCTGACGAGGGGGCCCTGCATTTCGTTCTGATTGACTGGGACTCAGACCAGGTCCAGCCGCACCTGCCGCACGTTCCCCTTCAGCGGCTCCTTGAACGACAGCCGGCCGTACGTCCACCCCGAGGCCTCCGAGAGGTCGTTCGCGTGGGTCAGCCCCTCCATCGCGTCCGGATCCGTCCGCGGCGCGTCGAACCGGTCGTAGCGGTCCAGGTCCGGCACCTGCACCGCCGGGCCGCCCGCCGAGAAGCGGAACGTCGAGCCCGTGACCAGGACCACCGCGCGCCAGGGGTGCTGCTCCCAGCCCTCGTCCGCGTCCGACGCACACAACACCAGCCGCGTGCCCACCGGCCCCGACACGCCCACCGACTTCACCCGGGAGCCGTCGATCTCGGGCCCCTGCTTGCGGCCGCCGACGAAGATCCGCACCACGTCCCGGTTCCCCGAGAAGCTCAGGCCGGTGAAGAAGTGGATCTCCGCCCGCACCTTCGGGTCGATCGTGAAGCGGGTGTTCATCGGGGCCTCCGTCCTGGGGGCCGCGAGTGTGGCACGAGCGGAGCCCCGCGTCACACCCCGGCGCGGAGCCGGGCCGCGCGCACCGTGTTGGCCATCAACATCGCGATCGTGGTGGGGCCGATGCCGCCGGGCACCGGAGTGAGCGCCGCGACCTTCTCGGAGACCGCGTTCTGGTCCACGTCGCCGGCGATCGTGCCGTCGGCGAGGCGGTTGATCCCCACGTCGACGACCGTGGCGCCCTCGCGCACCCAGTCCGCGCCCACCATCCGCGGCCGGCCGACGGCCACCACCAGCACCTCGGCGCGCCGGGCCACCGCGGGCAGATCGCGGCTGCGCGAGTGCGCGAGCGTGACCGTGGCGTTCGCCTGCTCGAGCAGCATCGCCATCGGGCGGCCGAACAGGTTCGAGCGGCCGATCACCACGACCTCGCGCCCCTCCACCGGGATCTCGGACGCAGCGAGGAGGCGCATCACGCCGAGCGGCGTACACGGGACCAGGCGCGGGCGCCCCTGCGCGAGGGACCCCGCGTTGAGCGTGGTGAGGCCGTCCACGTCCTTGTCGGGGTGGATCCGCTCGGTGACCACGCGGCCGTCGAGGCCTCCGGGGAGCGGGAGCTGGACGAGGATCCCGTCGATCGCGTCGTCGGCGTTGAGGGAATCGACCACCGCGAGGATCTGCGGGAGCGTGGCGTCGGCCGGGAGGTTCACCTGGCGGTGGTGGAGCCCGAGCCGGTGCGCGACCTCCCCTTTGCGCCGGACGTACACCTCCGACCCGGGATCGGCGCCCACCAGCACGACCGCGAGCCCGATCGGCCGCGGGAACGCCCTGATCTCGACGGCGAGGGCCTGGTTCCAGGACTTCGCGAGCGCTGCGCCGTCCAGCAGCCGCGCGGTCACGACGACTTCGCGGGCGTCGACGGAGCCGGGGTGGAGGGCGCGGCTGCGGCCTCGGACTTCGCGGCGGGCTTGTCGGCGGGCTTGCTGTCGCCCGACTTGCCCTTGTCGCCGCCGCTCTTGAGGCCGTAGTGGTCCTTGTACCAACCCCCGCCCTGCAGGATGAAGCCCGAGGCGCTGACGAGCTTCTTGACCTCGGCGCCGCCGCAGTTGGGGCATTCCGGCGTCGGGGCGCTCATCTTCACCATCAGCTCGAACTGGTGACCACACGAAGGGCACTGGTACTCGTAGATCGGCATCGCGGTCTCCGGTGCGCCGATATAGGTGCTCTCCGGTTGGTCGGCAAGCTGTGTCTGCGTGGTTCACCCTCGTTCCGCTCCTCCTGTTCGCGGTCAGCGCGTCCATGGCGTTCGTCGGCTTCTGCGTGCAAGCCGCCGACCGCAACGTCCCGTTCACGGTAGATCGGCGTACGGTCGGCATGATCGCCCGGGAGGCCGGCGCCCGGATCGTGCTCACGTGCCTGGATCTGGCGCTCTGGGTCACCCCGGACGCTCCGCCGGCGCCTACGGTGGTGCCGGTCGATTCTCCGCGGCGGATCCCGGTGCTGGTGGTCCCGGGCATGAACTGGAGCACCGGCTCGCTGTGGCCCCTCGCCACGTTCCTGCGCCAGCGCGGGTTCTCGGTGTGGGCCACGCACCGGACCAGCCGCCGGACGCCGCTGGCGGTCGAGGCGGCGCATCTGGCGCGGCGGATCGACGTGTGGTGCGCCCGGACCGGCGTCTCCCACGTCGACCTCGTCGCGTTCTCCACCGGCGGGCTCGTGGCCGCGTGGTACCTCCGCAACCTCGGCGGCGCGCGGGTGCGGCGCCTCGTGACCATCG
>JBIKWC010000523.1:0-2944 GCA_044356535.1 Myxococcota bacterium | reverse complement strand
ATGTCGCTGATCGCGAGCTCGAACGACCGGAACTGCCGGACCTCGGGCGTGATCTTGGAGATGGTGGCGGTGTAGAGCTCGTGGTCCTTGGCGCACTGGTCGTGCAGGTTCTTCAACGCCTCGCAGTTCACGGCGGGCGCGGGGGCGGGCGCGAAGGGATCGGCGGCGGCGGGCGCGGGCGCAGCGAAGGGATCCCCACCCGGCGCAGGCGGTGGGGCGAAGGGATCGGCGGCCGGGGCGGGCGGAGCGGGCGGCGGCGCGGGTGGCGCGAACGGGTCGGCGGGGGCAGGTGGCGGGGTCCCCGGGGGCGCGAACGGATCACCACCCGGCGCGGGCGCAGCGGGGGGGGTGCAGGTCGCGAGGCGCTTCTCGAGGTCGACGACGTCGCAGGTGGGCGCCGTGGGATCGAACCGGAGGTCGGTGCCGTAGCCGGGCCACAGCGACGACCCGAGGTCGACCACGCGGGTGGACAGGTTGGGGGCGACGCCCACGCCGAGGGCCAGCAGGTTGGCGACGAGGATCACGAGGGTGGCGACGCGCACGACCGCGCCGAGGACACCCGTGGGGCTCGATCCGTGCCCCTGCTCCGCTCCGCCGCTCATCCGCGCTCCCCGGTGACCGCCCCCGCGTATCGCCGGGACCCCGCAGGAACCATGGCGTCCGGTGGCACGGCGGCGCCTACCCGAAGTGGCGGACGACCCCGCTGTCCTTGGCGAGCCACAGCGCGTGCAGCTGGTGCTGGGTCACGTCGATCCGCAGCCAGCGCTCGTCGGCGTGGTTCTGGACGCCACCCTGCCACCGCTCCGGGGTGCCCTTCAGGTGGGCGAGCTGCCGGGGGTGCCCGAGCTGCCACGAACACAGCTTCACGAGCCCCTGGTGGATGGTGCACGCGAGGTGGTCGGCCAGCGCGGTCTCGCCGCGGCGCTTCGCTTCGACGTAGGCGGGGACGATGCCCTCGTACGCATACGCGGTGTTCCGCGAGCGATCGAGGGTCTTGTGGACGTCGACCATCCAGGTGGCGAGGTCGGTGAGGCGCTGGCCCCACTTGTCGGCCTCGTGGCCGCCCGCGATCAGGTTGGCCCAGCTCATCGAGCCCCACTGGTAGTAGCCCTTGGTCGTCGCCGGGTCGGGGTCGGACGCGAGCTGCGCGGCCACGTTCTGCTGGTAGTCCTCCTCCGCCCACCGCAGGACCTCGGGGAGGAGATCGGCGCGGCCGTGGTGGACGGCCAGCGTGCTCAGGAACAACAGCGCCTCGCCGTCGGCGTACGAGGAGCGATCGGGGCGCGACTTCTCGGCGTAGGTGTCGTAGAGCTCGAGGAACCCGCCTTCGGGGCGCCGGTTGGCCCGCACGAACTGCACCACGCCCTCGAGCGTGGCGGCGGTCTCGGGCGGTGGGTCGGGGAGGCGGAGGCGGTCGGCGCACGCGAGCCCGAGGAGCGCCGTGGTGCCCATCCGCGAGAGCCCGTTCTTGCCCCACACGAAGGTGGACCCCATCGTGAGGATGCGCTTGCGGGCGAGCCACCGCGTGAACACCCGGTCGGCGGCGGCGACGTGTTCGGGGGTCTTCACGCGGGCGGCGTGTTCGACGAGGCCCCAGGTGGAGCCCGCCTGGCGGACGCCGTCGAAGTCGATGGACGAGGTCTCGCTCTGCCAGTCGACCTGGTACACGAACTCGTCGTTGTCGAGGATGGCGGTGGACAGGTACCGGCCGGCGAGGCGGATGCCTTCGTCGAGGTCGGCCTCGGTGAGGACGTTGCAGCCGCCCGCGCCTCCGAGCCACCCGCAGCCCGCGAGCGCGACCGTGCTCCCCAGGAACATCCGTCGGTTCATCTGCGGGTTCATCCCTCCCATGGTCCCTGGACCTCCGCGCCCTTGTTCTTCACGTCGCCCACGCGCTTGCTCACCTTGCGCTCCTGCATGCCGTCGGCCGGGTAGGGCGCGAGGAGCTCGGTGAGCGTCTCGGGCGGCGTCTTGGGGTCGAGCCACCGGTCCCACACCGCGGGCGGCAGGATCACCGGCATCCGGTCGTGGATGCCCTCCATCAGCGGGTTGGGGGTGGTGGTGACGATGGTGCAGCTCTTGAGCTTCTCGCCGGTCTCGGGATCGGTCCAGAACTCGTAGAGCCCGGCCATCGCGAACAGGCGGCCCTCGGTGACGCCGATGAGGTGCGGGACCTTGTTCTTGGGGTCGGTGCGCTCCCACTCGTAGAAGCCGTCGGCCACCACGAGGAGGCGGCGGCGCTTCCAGGCGGAGCGGAACGCGGGCTTGCTGGTGACGGTCTCGGCGCGGGCGTTGATCATGGAGGCGCCGGCCTTCTTGTCCTTGGCCCAGCTGGGGACGAGGCCCCACCGGAAGGTCTCGAGGACGCGCTTGCCCTCGGCATCCTGGACCACACACGCGACCTCGGTGGTGGGCGCGACGTTGTAGCGGGGCAACACGTCGGGCAGGACGTCGACCTGGAAGACCTCGGCGATGGTGCTGGCGGGCGCGGTGAGCGCGAAGCGACCACACATGGGGAGACTCCGAGCCGGGGTTCTAACCGCTCGCTCGAGCCGCGGGGGCGAGCGCGACGCTGGCCCCCTCACCCCGGCCCTCTCCCCCGATGCCGGGGAGAGGGGGAATGAGCCGAGGCATGAACGGCACGCCGCCGAACGTAGGCACCCTCTCCCCGGGACGGGGAGAGGGCCGGGGTGAGGGGAAAGAGCCGACGCCTCAGTCGGCTTCGAGGAACTCGTCCAGGGACTCGCCTTCGCCCTGCATCGCGTCGATCATCGTGTTCAGGATGGTGGTGTCGGAGAACACGCCGTCGAGCACCACAGCCGAGATCCACGTGGTGCCGAGCCGCACGGCGCCGCCGTCCCGCGGCATGGTGACGCCCATGTAGATCTGCTCGTTGATGTCGACCCAGTCGACGCCCGCGTCGGCCTCGTCGATGAGCCACGCG
>JBIKWC010000522.1:0-2945 GCA_044356535.1 Myxococcota bacterium | reverse complement strand
GCGTTTCCACCGGGCGGGCGTCAACGCCGCCCCGACCGCACGACTCGTGCTACCCTCCAGCCCATGCCCAGGGAAGCCGGCGATGCAGCGGGACCATGGCGGAGGCCCTTATCCTACCTGTCCCCCGTGGAGCTCGCCTACATCCGACGGACCCTCGACGCCTGCGGGGGCAACGTCTCCGAGGCCGCCCGACGGCTCGGCATCGACCGCCGGACGCTGTACCGGCGCCTGGAGGAGCGCTGAGGACGGAGGTGGCTCACCGTCGCATCTGGTCGAGGACGCGGGCGAGCTTGGTGTCGTCGGACCATTCGTAGGTCCCGCGGAGCACCTGCTGGAGGCGCCCGTGGCCGTCGAGCACGTACGTCCGCGGGAGCGACCGGGCGAGGTCGAGCCGATCGGCCACGCCGCCCCGGGGCGAGGTCCAGGTGTCGAACGTGAGCCCGCTCTGCGCGCGGAAGCGGTCGATGGCGTGCGGATCGCGGTCGAGGCTGACGAGCACCAGCCGCCCCCGCTCCTCGAGGGCCGCTCGCCGGGCGAGCAGCGCGGGCAGCTCGGCCTTGCACGGCTGGCACCACGTGGCCCAGAAGTGGAGCGCGATCGGCGTGCCCTCCAGATCCGCGAGCTGCAGCGTCGACCCGTCGGGTCCGGTCAGCCCGAGCGGGAACGCCCAGCCCCGGGGCTCCGCGAACGGGGTCCCCGGCGCGGTCTTCGCGAGGGCGGTCGCGGTCTTCGCCCAGTCCGCCGCGAGGTCCTGGTGCTGGTAGTAGCTC
Source organism: Myxococcota bacterium (assembly GCA_044356535.1). GTDB lineage: Bacteria > Myxococcota_A > UBA796 > UBA796 > JACKER01. The sequence continues at coordinate 2,175 of JBIKWC010000522.1, read as the reverse complement.
GCGGCCCCGATCGTGCCGTTGTCGGCCACGTACAGCGTGGTCGGCGTCGAGGTCACGCGCAGGAGGTCGTTCAGCGCGCCGTCGTCCTCGAGGACCGGGAACGAGACGTCCTGCTGCTCGAGGTACTTCGCCGTCGCCGCGCGGTGCTGGGGGCTCTTGATCGACGTGATCCCCACGACGTCCCAGGCGTCGGGGTGCTCGCGCTCGAGCGCGACGATCTGCGGCACGTCGACCTGACAGTGCTTGCACGTCGACGAGAAGAAGAACAAGGCCGCCGGCCGCTTCCCGCTCAGGAGCGAGCGGAGGGGCACCGTCGCGGCCGGGCCGTCCGCCCCGAAGCGGGCCACGGACACGTCGGGGACCCGGTGCCCGACGACGGCGTCCGCCGGGTACCAGGGGAACGTGCGCGGCAGGGACGGGCCGGTCCCCTTCTCGGCCACCGCGAGCAGCCACTCGCGGGCGTCCATCGGCCCGGCGACCTCGGGCGACGTCAGCCGCCCGTGATCGAGGGAGCGGACCTGGCGACCCAGCAGGGCGCCGTCGGGGGCCAGCGCCACGATCTCCGGCGAGAACTGCACGCCGAGGCGGCGCGAGGTCGCGAGCTCGGGATCGACCACGACCGGCACGGCTCGGAGCTCGAGCAGGGCCGCCACGTCGCGGACGTCGTCCGGTCCCAGGCCCTCGGCCCGGATGCCTGCCACCGCCAACACGTTCGCCCGCTCGAGGAGGCGAACCTCGCCGACCCAGCGGTCGAACGAGACCAGCTCCTCGCGCGACAGCGGACTCGACGGGCTCCAGAAGAACAGGACCGTGGGTCGCTCCGGAGCGCCCCGCTCCTCGCCGGGTGCCGGCCAGACCCGCTGCCACGTCACCGGATCGAGGCGCTCCCCGATCGGGAGCGGCGCGACCTTCGCGGGGGCGACCTCCGGGGCCTTCGGCGCCGGCGCCGCTTCCGTGGTCGCGACCGCGGGCGCCGCGGGCACCGGGTCCGGGGCGCCGGTCCGACACGACACGGCCACCGCCGTGATCAGAACTCGCAGACGCCACATGATTGTTCGTACTCCTTCAGCCGCAGGTCGGCCTCGTGGCAGCGGTCGCACAAGGGCTCGCGGGGGAGAGCCTCGTGTCGGGACCGACCGAGATCGTGCAGGGCGTGGCACGAGGTACAGACGAGGTCGGAGGCACCCGACCGGCGATCGCGCACGACCACCTTCTGGTGCAGGTCGATGGGGCTCGCGGCTTCGTCGAGCGTCGTCCAGTCGAACACCCAGTCGTCGAACAGCGGGTCCCCGGGCACGTGGCCGTCCGGGACCGATCGGCCGGTCCGACGAGACCGCGCGCCCTGCAGGTGACACGCGGCGCACACCGTCAGCTCGTCGGTCTCCGGGAACTGCACGAGGTCGGCCCCGCGGAGCGACGCCACGTGGCGCCCCCCCGGGCCGTGGCACGCCTCGCATCCGACCGCGTCCTCTGCCCAGCCGACACCCTCCCCGACCCACCCGGTCACGTGGCACGCGGCGCAGGTGGTCTCGAACGGTCGCTCGCGCCAGTCGGCGGGGTGGTGTGCTGTCGCCTCCTCCACCGACCCCCGCTTCAGGCCGCACGGCAGCGCCACCCACCGCCCGACCGACCACGGCAGGTCGGATCGACGGTGGAGCCACCGGAGCTCGTGCCGCCCGCCGAGCACCGCCTCCGCCGGCAGGTCCTCGCAGCCCGCCAGACCCGAGAGGAGGTCGAGCTCGTCCTGCGCCGGGGGACGGAGGGTCCGGGCGTGCCACGAGGTCGACCATTGCCTCCCCTCCGCCGGGTGGCAGGCGACGCAGGTCGGCGACCCGACCCACGCCGGCGGCGGCGACGTCTCCCCCGTCGTCCTCCACGAACACGCGATCCAGCCGGTCAGGACCCACACGAGGGGTCGCGGATGCAGGAACCGCGCCATCCGGGTGAGCCGCACCCGGAGGCGGACCGTCTTCTGGGGGGGTGTGTCAGAAATGTACACACCTGTGGCACGCGTGCGCCGCCGGAGCGCCGCGCGGGGCCGCCCACGCGCCACCTCGTGGACAACGTGTTCCCGCGGGCTCCGGTGCGCCAGTGGGTGTTGTCGCTTCCCATGCCGCTGCGGTTCCGCCTCGCGTGGGACGGCGAGCTGTGCCGCCAGGTGCTGGCGACCTTCCT
>JBIKWC010000261.1:0-10312 GCA_044356535.1 Myxococcota bacterium | reverse complement strand
TTCGAACCAACGCCGTGTTTCGGCCAGACGAAAGTGTGGGCCATCCGGCGGAGAAGTGGTCGGTTCGAGGGGGGATGGTTCGGGACCTGGTCGGTTCGAGGGGGGATGGTTGCCCGACCCCGTCGACCCTCGCGCCCTGCTCGGTGCCCGGCGAGGTGCTCACCGGTGCGATCACTGCCGCTGGCCCGACCCCAGCCCCCGCGAACGCACCAGCCCCCCAAGCCAGCCGAGTCCAACGCACCATCCTCGCCCACGACGCCACCGGCATCCAGCGAAGCCCGGCGTTCCCCCGTTGGCGTCCTCGCGCCCGGGGCCTCCACTGGTGCGTTCACCCCGGCTGGCCTCGACGCCGCGTGCGTCCGGTTCCCGGTCCGGGAGTCGCCCCAGGCCCTCGCGCTCGGGCGACCTGGGCCCAGCCCCAGCTCACGGTCCTGGCTGCGCTCCCGACCGCCGGAGGCCGGGTGCTCGCCGTCGGCGACGGGTGGGGGCGCATCCACTTGCTCCCGCTCCCCTGAACCCACCGCTGTCCGCGGCCACCAGCCGCACCACACCGGCCACTCTTGCCCGAGCCGCGGGTCAGCTCCGGGGATCGTTGATCTTGAGTCCCACCCCGACCGTCCGCGCGTGCTCGAGCAGCCGCACCACCGTGGCCTCGTCCTGGGCGGCGAGCAACCAGTGGCGGTCGTCGATCGGCACGCCGCGCAGCGCCTCGTCGCCCGGCAGGTGCAACGCCTCGGCGATCCGCGCCTGCGGGACACGCACCTTGCGGGTTGCCGAGTCGCGGATCAACAGGAAGTCGCAGGGCGGCAACAGCGCCTCGTTGGAGGGGTCCCACATCGCGTAGACCGCGGTCTGGCCGTCCGGCGTGCGGACCGGGAACGGGCGCGGGGACGCCGGGTCGAGCTGCTGGAACGACTGGATGGCCTGCACCACCCGCTCGTAGAGATCGCCCTCCTGCGCGGCCGCCAGCCCTCCACCTCGATCACGTCCGCATCCTCTGGCGGCTCGCGGAGCAGCGCGAAGACCAGGTCCAGACACGAGCGCGCGAACGCGACGGCGAGGTCGTCCTCCAGCACCTCCCCGAACCGCGCGGCGGGCACCGCCCGACCGCCAGCCTCGATCACGCCACCACCCCGCGTCGCGACCTGCGCGGCCAGGCTACCCGCCATCGAGATCACGTCGAAGCTCGCGAACGCGGGGACCGCGACGACGTGGGTGGCGCCGTCCTGACGCAGGCGGACTCCGGTGCCTGGCGAGTCCATCCGCCACAACACCAGCTCGTCCGCGCGGCGGTGGACCTGCAGCGTGGCCGGCCGGCCCTTCAGGAGGTCATCCCACGTCGGGGCGGCGCCGCTCGGGATGCGGAGCTCGAGGCGCGGGGGCGTCATCGGAACCTCTTCGCCGATCAGGGTCGAACGGTACCATGGGTCGCCCGGCGGGCCGCGGCCGAGCAGCTACGCGAAGTGCGGGTACACCTCCTCCTCGAACATGCGGCGGAGCTCCGGACTCAGCCGGCGGACGGCGGGCTCCAGGTCCTCGCGCACGTCCACCCGGTAGCCGGCGCGCCGTGGCGTCACCGTCGGCACCCAGAGCGTGTGGAGCGTGAACGGCAGGTCGAGGCGGGCGTGCCCGAGCCGAGCGAGGGGACCCTGCGCCAGGTTCGCCGCGTCGAACACCCACAGCTCGTCCCCGGCGTCCGAGATCACCGTCACGACGAGGTAGCCGTCGTCGTCGTCGGTCGACCCGGCGCGTGGCACGAAGATCGGCGAGAGGCACACCCGCCCCGCCGGCATCTCGAAGTGGTCACCCACCTCACCGGTCGCGGCGTCGATCCTGGTGATCGACGCGCGCGCCCCCGGCAGGTCCGCCAGCGCCACCTCCCGGTAGGGGTGGTCGGCGTACAACGCCTCGATCCGCGCGAGCCGGAGCTCGGGAGCGAGGCCCGCGTTGCACCACCACGTGGCACCGACCCGCTCGGGAGAGGTGGGGCCGCGCATCGCCAGCAGCGCCGGGCCACCCCACAACCGGTCGTCGTATCGGACCTCCGCCGCGATCACCTCGCTGGTCGAGGGATCCAGCACATACCGGCCCCACGCGCCGAGGTCGGTGGGGGCGCACGGCAGGCCGACGAGCTCGGGATCCACCATGCCCCCGCTCGCGAGGGTGTCGCCCTGCCGCAGCCACTCGGACGGGTCGGCGCCGCAGTTGTGGGCGAGGTGCAGCACGATGCCGTCGGCGTCGTCGAAGTCGGCGAGGAAGTGGACACACTCCCGGGGCAGGACCACCCGGCGGGCCCGGACGTCCCGCGCCGTCGGGTCGAGGTCGCCGCGCCGGATCACGTACAACACGGTGTCCGGGGACTGCAGCAGCGCCTCGGGGGCGTCCCCGAGCGACACTTCGACCACGAACGACGTGTCCATCAGGATCACGTGGCCTCGCGTGATCACCATCTGGTGTGCGCTCTGTCGGATCACCACCGGCGTACCGTCCGCGTGGTCCACCACCCGCCAGCGGTCGAGGGACCGCTGCCCGTCCCACCGGACGAGGTCGGTGAACGTGTCGTCGCCCACCAGCGGGATGCCGTAGTTGATCGTGAACAGCTCGTGGGTCTCGTGGTCCACGCCCGGATGCGCGGTGCTCATGAGCATCGGGAACGGCCACTCGACGAACAGGCCGAGGAAGGCCGGGAGGATGTCCCGCCACTCGTTGGTCCAGCCGACCGGCGTCACGATGTCGAGCGTGTCCGGATCGATCTCCCAGGGGCGCCCCGCGTCGGAGGTGACGAGCACCCGGTCACCCAGCGCCACCAGCGCCGTGTTCGGGAACGCACGGAAGCCGAGCTGCATGCTCGACCGCGCCAGGCCCAGGTTCTCGAAGCCCGCTCCCTGCCCGAGCGTGGCCAGGTCCGCGTAGTGATCCGGGGTCCGCAGCACGCGCGACCGCAGGTCGACGCCGTCCGGTCGGAAGTCGAGGCGCACCACCTTGCCTTCACCCAGGAACACCGGCGAGCCATCGCGGAACGGCACGGGGTGGACGAGGAAGCCGTGGCCCGACCAGTCGTCGGGCAGCGTGCCGGAGATCAGCTCGAGCCGCACGTCGAGCTCGGCGTCGGTCGAGCGGGCGAGCGAGCGGGGGACGCGATCCGCGAGGGCGGGGCCGAGGTCTGCCAGCCGGAGGGTCGGAGTCTCCGTCTCCGCCGTCGTTGGGTCGCTGGTCGGGGCCTCCGGGGTTCCGGTTCTCGCCGGCCGCTGCGCTGCCGTGGGGTTGCATCCGAGCACCAGACCCGCGCTCCCGCCCGCTGCCAGACCGAGGAATTCCCGCCGCTTCATGTCCTCCTCCCCGCTCGCCTCGCAGGAGGCGCGGACATATCTACCGAGCGGTTGATTAAGGTGCAAGGTAACCGGGGGCACAGGAGGACGGATGCCCGGTCGCGGACCCGGACGCCCGGCCACCCCGCTCGGCCGCGACGCCATGCTGGCTGCGGCCCGACGCGCGTTCGCTGGCGACGGCTACGACGGCGCGAGCCTGTCGGCGATCGCCGGCAGCCTCGGGATCACCAAGGCGAGCCTCCTTCACCACTTCCCGTCGAAGGATGCCCTGTACGCCGAGGTCCTGTCGGACACCCTCTCCGGGCTCGAGTCGCTCCTCCCCGGACCGGCCACGCCGTTCCTCGCGGCGCTCGACCACCTCGGGGAGGAGGTCACCGACTGGCTCGCCGCCCGCCCCGAGGCCGCGCGCCTCCTGATGGGGGAGGTGCTGGGAGGTGGCCCGATCGCCCGCGGGCCCGGTCTGTCCGCCGTGATCGTGGTCCTGGAGGCCACCTCTGCGTTCTTCGCCCGCGGGATGGCGGAGGGCGCGATCGCGCCCCAGGACCCGATGGCGCTCGCGGTGTCGGTCATCTCGATCCACCTGACCTGGTTCGCGGCCCCCGAGGTGGTGAGCCGGCTGCGCCCGGATCCGTTCTCACCGCCGGCGGTCGCGTCCCGCAAGGCCGTGGTCCTCGCCCAGGTCCGACGCCTCTGCGGCGCCTCCTGAGCGGCGCCCACCGTGGACTCCACGTCGTCACGGCTCGAGCAGCGCCAGCAGGTCCGCCGTACCCAGCGCCGACACGTCCAGCGTCGGCCCGTCCACCGTCTCGTCGAACAGACGCCGCTTCTTCTCCTGCAACGCCAACACCCGGTCCTCGATCGTGTCGGCCGCCACCAGCCGCACCACCGTCACCGGCCGCTGTTGCCCCAGGCGGTGGGCCCGGTCTGCTGCCTGATCCTCGACCGCCGGGTTCCACCACGGATCCAGCAGGTACACCCGGTCCGCTGCGGTGAGGTTCAGGCCCGTGCCGCCCGCCTTCACCGAGACCAGCAACACCGGGGGCCCGTCGTCCGCCTGGAACGCGCGCACCACGCCCGCCCGGTCCACCGTGCCGCCATCGAGCCGCGCGAACGGCACCCCGCGCGCCTGCAACACCAGGGCCACCTCGTCGAGCAACCGCACCCACTGGCTGAACACCAGGCACCGGGCGCCCGCCGGCAGCGCCGTGTCGAGCTCCTGCACGAGCGCCTCGAGCTTGGCGCTGCGCGTGACGGGGCGCGCCTCGGGGAAGGGGAGCAGCGCGGGGTGGCAGCAGGCCTGGCGCAGGCGGGTGAGGCCCTCCAGCACCGCCGCGGTCCGGTGGCGGTCGTCGCCCCGCGGGGCGCTGGCGGCCTCGCGGACCGTGTTCCGGACGAGCTCGTAGAGGTGGCGCTCCCGATCGGACAGCGACACGCGCAGCACCACGTCCGTGCGCGGCGGCAGCTCCTTCGCCACTTCGCGTTTGCGGCGGCGGAGCACGAACGGCCGGATGCGGCGGGCGAGGTCGGCGAGGGCAGGGGCGTCGGGATCCCGGGAAGCCACCTGGTACCGGGCGTGGAACGCCGAGCGCCGGCCGAGGTACCCGGGCATCAGGAACTGGAACAGCGACCACAGCTCCACCAGGTCGTTCTCGATCGGGGTCCCGGACAACACCAGCCGGTGGCGGGCGCGCAGGCGGCGGGCGGCGCGGGCGGTCTGCGACGCGGGGTTCTTCAGGTTCTGGCCTTCGTCCACCACCACCGTCGACCATGCGCGCCCGGACAACAGCGCCACGTCGCGGCGGAGGAGGGCGTAGGTCGTGACCACCACGTCGGCGTCGTCGAGCTGCTCCCGCTCCCGGTCCGGTCCGTGCCAGGCGACGAGACGCAGCGACGGGGCGAAGCGCCGGGCCTCGTCGAGCCAGTTGTGCAACACCGAGGTGGGCGCGATCACCAGCGCGGGCGCGTCCCGCGGGGTGTCGAGCAGGAACGCCAGGGCCTGTACGGTCTTGCCCAGCCCCATCTCGTCGGCGAGCAGGCCGTGCAGGCCGTGATCGCGCAGGAAACACAGCCACTCGAAGCCCTGCTGCTGGTAGGTCCGCAGCGCGCCGACGAACCCCGCAGGCACCTCCCGCCGCGCCACCCCGTCCCGCGCCGTCGACCGCACCCACCCGAGCCACCGCTCCGCCGGCGCGCCGACCTCCTCGAGCAGCAGGTCCGACGCCGTCCAGGCGTGCCACGTCCCGAGGCCCCGCTGCGCGCGCCGCACCTCGGCCAGGGTGTCGACGGTGCGGCCGTGGCGTTCGAGCCAGCGGGTGGGGAGGGCGGCCACCCCGCCGTCGTCCAGGTGGTGCCACCGCTGCCCAGTGAGCCAGCTGTGGACCACCTCCACTCCCGCCGCGGGCGCCTCCCCCAGGGTGAAGCGCACGTCGAGGTCGAACCAGTCGGTGCCTTCGGTGAACCGGACCCGCGGCGACAACGTGCCGCGCACGCGGTGGCGGACCAGCCGCTCCTCGCCGTCCACGCTCCAGCGGCCCACCAGCGTGGGCAACACGTCGGCGAGCCAGTTGTACGCTGCGTTCCCGGAGAGCTCGAGCGGACCCCCGACCTCGCCCGTGAACCGCACGGTCTCGGCCTGCTCCCAGCCCCGGTCGCGCCGCGCGATGCCGCCGCCCGGGATCCGCACCGTCGCCGCGGGATCCAGCGGGTCCACGACCGCCCTCGCCCCGCCGCGTTCGTAGGTCAACGCCAGCGTGACGCGCAGCGAGCTTCCGTCCTCCGACAACGTGATCCGCGCGCTCCGGGCCTCCGCGGGCCCCACGGGATCGAGCCAGCCGGGGAGGGCCACGGCCAGGCCCTGGTCCACGACCATCCGCGCCACGAACCGCCGCACTTCGGCGCGCGGGACCACCGGCAGCGGCGTCGTCAGGCGGGCGGCCACCTCCGGCCGGACCTGGTCGGAGAGGGCGGCCACCACGCCGGCCTCGGTCATCACCACGCCGGCGTCGGCCCAGTGCAGCCGGATGGCGGGCTCGAACGCGAGCGCGAGGTCGGTGTCGGCGGCGCCCTCCGCGCGGAGCACCGGGGTGAGCGGCGCAGCGGAGACCTGCACCAGCGCGCCGTCGAGGCGCACATCCGGGACCCGCGCCAGCCAGGACAGGACCTGGCGCGACAGGTGGCGGACGAGGACCGCGGACTTGCTGCGCCGGGCCTGCTCCAGCGCGTTCCAGGCGTCGAGCAGGGCGGCGTCGGCGTCGGTGGCGCCGGGGATCTGGCGGAGCTCGCCGGGGGTGCGGGGGAACCGGGCCTCGGTCTCCCGCCCGGAGGCGTCGGTGCGCACCAGGCGCGGCTCCAGCTCGAGCCCCACCCGCCCGGGCGCCGGGGCGCGCAGCAGGTACCGGAACCGCGCGGGCGCCGGAGGCAACCCCTCGGCGGGCCCGAGCAGGGGCGCGAGCGCGATCTCCCAGGCAGGGCCCTCGAACACCGACCTCCGGACCGGGTCGTTGAACGCCACCACCAGCAGCGCCGCCGCGACGTGGACACACGCGCGCCCTCCGCACGAACACACCAGCGTGTCCGCGGTGATGGGCCCGGCGATGCGGTGACGGACCCGCTCCTCACCGAGCGCGAAGGTGACGACGGGCTCGTGGACGAGGTCGCGCAGGCCGGGGACGACCGCGAACACCGGCGCCGCCCAGCCCGGACGGCCCGCGGGGACCGGGAACCGCAGCTCGCGCAGCACGGCCTCGGCGCGAGGCTCGTCGAGCTGGTCGGGGGAGGGGAGTCGGAGCGCCACGCGGGCCTGTATGTCGGCCCCCCGGGTTCAGCCCCGCCGCGGGCCATGGCCGGACGCGTCCAGCTCCTTGATCCGCTTCTTCGGCGCCTGGGCCCGGTAGCTCTCGTCGATCCACGCCTCGACGAGCGCGACCGGCACCTCGTCGTCCCTGCCGAACGTGGCGGTGACCCAGCCGCTCTTGCCCAGGCCGTACGCGGTCGGCTTGGTGAACGGCAGGGCCAACGCGTCGACGCAGCTGCGGGGCAGCTTGGCGCCGAAGTGGAAGGGCTGGCCTTCCAGGCTCAGGTACGCGAAGGTCTTGTCGTTCACCGCGAGATCGAGGTGGTCGGGCCAGGGGCTCTTGTAGTGGGCTCCCGGGTAGGCGAGCCCGAACGTCCGGATCGCCCGCAAGACCTCGTCGTGTGTCGACATCGGCTACCCCTGTGGGTCGCATTCTGCCGCAGCACGACCCCGGGTGCGCCGACCCGGGTGCGGCGGACGCCGATGCTCACGGCCCGGGGAACGTCGCTCCTGGCCGTCAGCGGCACTCGGACCCGGCGCCACACACCCGGGCGCGCAGGAGCTCCGCAGCGCCCGGCTCGAGCTTCGACGCGAGGTGGAGCGCGTCGCGCCGCACGTCCTCCGCGAGGACGGGATCCGGACCCGCCGCTGCGGCCACGAACCAGTCCGCGGCAGCGTCCAGGTGGCCGAGCGACACCTCCACGCGGCCCGCGCGCCAGCTCGCGTAGGCGCCCACCGCGGGGTCGCTGGAGGCTTCGACCAGGTGGCGGAGGGCCAGCGCGGGTCGCCCGTCCGCGAGGTGCGCCTCGGCCAGGGCGAGGTTGGCGGTGGCGGCGTAGGGGCCTGCGGGCTCCAGCGCGAGGGCGCGCTCCCAGTGGGCGTCGGCGCGGCGGCCGAGGTCGTCGAGGACCCAGGCCAGCGCGATCTCCTCGTCGGCCGTGGCGCCGCGGGCCGTGGCGCGGGTGCGCACGCGCAGGGCGGCCTCGAGCCGCTGCTCCCGCAGGGCCAGCGACGCGGACGGGTCCACCTCCGCGCCGGCCCGCGTCTGGAGGAGGGCCGCGGCGGCCTCGTGCGCGAGCGCGCGCCGGGGACCCACCGCTGGGGGACGCTCCCCGAACCGCCGCTCCACCGGGTCCAAGAGCTCGGCCTCCCCGAGCGCCGGCGTCTGGCCCCACGCCGCCCCCGCGACCCACCACATCGGTCCCCCGCGCCGACTCTATCGGGTGTGGGGTACCAGGGCAGGGAGGTGTCTGATGCGCGCCCTGGTCCGCGAGGTCTCCGACACGTTCCCGCAGGCGCTGGCCCACACCCCGGTGGTCCTCGACCTGGCGCGCGCCCGCGCGGAGCATCAGCGGTACGTCGCGGTGCTGCGGGCCCTGGGCGTCGCGGTGACGGAGCTCCCGTCGCTCCCTGCCCACCCCGACGCCTGCTTCGTGGAGGACACGGTGGTCGTGGTGGACGGCCGGGCGCTCGTCACGCGGCCCGGGCACCCCTCGCGCCGCGGCGAGGTCGACACCGTCGCGGCGTTCCTGGCGCCGCACCTCCCGGTGGTGCGGATGGGGGAGGGCACGCTCGACGGCGGCGACGTGCTCCGGGTGGGGTCGCGGCTGTACGTGGGGCGCAGCGGACGCACCGACGCTGCGGGGATCGCGGCCATCGCGCAGGCGTTCCCCGAGCTGGAGGTGGTGGCGGTGGACCTGGCGGAGGGGCTGCACCTGAAGTCGTCGGCCACCGCGTTGCCCGACGGCACGGTGGTGTGTGCCCGCGCTGGTGTGGATCCGGCGGTGTTCGGCGGCGTGGCCTGGGTGGTGCCGGACGACGAGGCTGCCGCCGCCAACGTCCTCGCGGTGGGGCCGGCGGTGGTGGCGCCCGCGGGCTTCCCCGCGACCCGGGCGCACCTGGCGCGGCGGTTCCCCGTCCACGAGGTGGACAACGCGGAGCTGCGCAAGGCGGACAGCGCGCTCACGTGCCTCTCGGTGTTCTGGTGATGCCGTGAACGGCGGCGCGTCTGGTGCCACGGGGGAGGTGGAGGTCGACATGTGGTTCGTCGCCATGGCCTGGGCTGCCGAGCCCACCGACCCGTCGGTGGTGGTGGGCAGGTTCGAGATGAACTCGACCTGTGGGGACTCCGCGCCGCGGCGCCGGGCGGTGGAACCCGACCCGCAGATCCGGCTGGTCTTCTTCTCCGAGCGTCGCTTCCAGGTCCTCCGCCGCAGCCCGTGCAGCGAATGTGTCGACCCCTCGCTCCTCGGCCAGGGCGTCCGCATGGACCACGTGTCGGGGAGGCCCTCGCTCGGGCGCCTCCTGGACCTCACGCCGGGCTTCGCCGACGGGACCCGCGGGGGCCGCGACCCCTGGGTCACGGTGGACGGCGTCCCGATGCGCTCCCTGCTCGACTGAGGCGCCCCGCGCGCCGGATGCAGGTGCTGGCGACGGCCACTCCGATGGGCGGGGCGTCCCGACCAACACGGGGTGGTGGAGCTGGAGACGCGGGCCTGAGTAGACTCCCGCGGGCGCGTCCCACCAGGTCCGCTCTGGGGCAGACATGTTCGTAGGGGCGTTGAAGATCGGTGGTGGCCCGATCGAGTGCGTCGCGTTCTCTCCTTCGGGGCGCTACCTCGCGCTCGGCCACCGCCGCGGTGGTGGAAGCCCGACGAAGGCCGGTCCGGCCGTTTCGCTCGTCGACCTGAGCAAGGCGAAGCCGAAGCCCAAACCGTCCTGCCTGGTGACCTCGTCCGACGAGGACCTCGTGTCGCCGGGCGGATGGATCGGGATGGTCAGGCACGTGGACTTCGTGAGCGAGGCGGTGCTGCTCGCGTGCCTGGACGGGGACGCCCGCACCCTCACGCTCGACGGGCGAAAGGGCCTCCCGGTGGGCCCGAAGGCGCCGTACACCGAGTACTACGACCTGCACCGCGCCATGGCGGCGTTGGGCGGCTCCTACTTCTGGGCGAAGCTGAGCCACGACGGCGAGCTCGTCGCCTTGCGCCAGCGCGACGGCGTGCGCGACCAGGTCCGCGTGGTGCGCAGCGAGCGCCTCGAAACGGAGACCCGCGTCCTGCCGCTCTCCGTCGACGAGGTCCTCGTCTACTCCCCCGACGCTCGTCGGCTCCTGGTGGTGGACTTCCGCACCGCGTCGAGCCGCGACTGGAGCGACGTCGAGGTCGGGGTGCCGTGGCGGATGCGCGCT
>JBIKWC010000521.1:0-2959 GCA_044356535.1 Myxococcota bacterium | reverse complement strand
TCGAGCACCTTGGCGAAGACGTGGGCGAGCGGGAGCCAGAGGTACTGCACGTCGGCGGGGTTCAGGAAGCCGAGGGCGTCGATGGCCTCGCACTCGTAGACCCAGGCGTCGTGGGTGAGCATCACGCCTTTCGGCTTCCCGAGGGTGCCGGACGTGTACATCAGCGTGGCGAGGTCGTCGCCGGTCACGCCGTGCAGGGCGTCCAGGTACGCTTCGGGCGACGCCACGCCGAAGTCCCGCCCGGCGGTCTCGAACTCCGCGAGGTTCGTCACCTGGTGTTCGGGCCGGCTGCGCCCGGCGAAGACCACGACCCGCTGCAGGTCCGGGAGCTGGGCGCGGTGCCGCAACACGCGGTCGACCGCCGCGTCGGCGTCGACGAACAACACGCGGGCGCCGCTGTCCGTCAGGATGTGGACGAACTCGGCGTCCGAGGCCTGCGGGTAGATCGTGGTGGTCGCTGCACCGGCGCAGAGGATGCCGAAGTCCGCGAGGATCCACTCCACGCGGCTCGGCGACAACAAGGCGCAGCGGTCGCCGCGGGCCACGCCGAGCGCCAGGAGCCCGTTGCTGATGGCGCGGACGCGTCCTCCGGCCTCTCCCCACGACATCGAGGTCCACCGCCCGTCCAGGCGGAACCGCATGGCTTCGGACTCGGGGGTGGAGCCGACCCGGTGTTGCCAGAGGTCTGCCACGGAGCGGAAGGAGCTGCCGAGCAACGTGCTGCTGGTCACCGATCAGCCCCTCAACTTGGGATCGAGCGCGTCGCGCAGCCCGTCCCCGAGGAGGTTGAAGCACAACACGCCCCACATGATGGCGAGGCCCGGGATCACCGACACCCACGCGGCGCTGCGCAGCTGGTCGCGCCCGTCCGAGATCATCACGCCCCAGGTGGCGATGGGCGGCGGGACCCCGAGCCCGAGGAACGACAGCGACGCCTCGGCCAGCATCGTCGAGCCGATGGCGAGGGAGCAGAACACGATCACCGGGCCCATCGCGTTGGGGACGAGGTGGCGGAGCAGGATGCGCGGTGACGACATGCCCAGGGCGCGGGCCGCCTGCACGAACTCCCGCTCCCGCAGCGACAACACCTCGGACCGCACGATGCGCGAGATGCCCATCCATGACGTGAGGCCCAGCACCACGACGATGACGAACAGGCCCGTCGACCCCGTGGTGCGGAACAAGCCCACGATGGTGAGCAACAACACGAGGCGCGGCAGGGACAACAGGGCGTCGACGAGGAACATCAACACGCGATCGACCGCACCCCCGAGGAACGCAGCCACGGCGCCGAGGAGGGTCCCGACGCTCGCCGAGATGCCGACCGCGACGAACCCGATGCTCAAGCTGATGCGGCCCCCGTACAGGAGGCGGCTCCACACGTCGCGCCCGAACTCGTCGGTGCCGAACAGGTGTGGACCCGTTCCCGGCGGCACGAGCTGCGGCCCGGCGCTGACCTGGAGGGGATCGAACGGGGCGAGCAGCGGCGCGAACACCACGAGCGCCGACAACAGGACGATGCCGTAGAGCCCCATCATCCCGGTCCGGTGGCGCAACAGCGCCCGCCGGAAGAGCTCGCGGTTCGAGCCGCGTTCGTCTTCGGTGAGGACCCGGGGGAACGCGCGGCGCCAGGCAGCGAACCACAACGCGGCGCCGAGGCCGACCCAGCCGGCCACCGCGGCGAAGCCCCCCCAGATGACGCTCCCGGTGACGCTGTCGAACAGCGAGTCCCCGAGGCCCGGGAGCCCCACGACGAGGGTGGTGAGGAACGTGGTGGTGAGGGCGCACAGACCCACGCCGTGGAGCCACTCGCCGACCGCGAGGTGGCCGAGGCCCGGGAATACGAGGCCCGCCCGCACCACGAGCGGGGGCGCCTCGGTCACGTGTCGCACGATGACGGTCATCGCAGGCGGATCCGCGGGTCGGCCCAGGCGTAGGCGAGGTCGGCCAGCAGGTTCCCGGTGACCACGAGCAGCGTGAACACGTAGAAACACGCGATGATCAGCGGCGTGTCCTGGGCGAAGATGGCGCCGACGATGGTGCGCCCCATCCCGGGCCACGCGAAGATGGTCTCGATGATCAAGGTCCCGCTGAACAACGCGGGCACCGACAGGCCCATCAGCGTGATCACCGGGAGCATCGCGTTGCGCATCGCGTGCCGGACCACGACCGCGCTCTCGCGCAGGCCCTTGGCGCGTGCGGTGCGGATGTAGTCCTGGCGGATGACCTCGAGCATGCTCGACCGCATGTACCGGGCGGTCGCGCCGGCGGAGGTGAGGCCCATCGCGACCCCCGGCAACACGAGGTGGATCCCGCGGTCCCACCACTGCTCGGCCGGGGTCATGAACTCGTACATGACGGGGTCCATCATGCCGGACGTGGGCAACAGGCCGGTGCGGGACGCCACGAGCTGGAGCATCATGGCGAGCCAGAACTCGGGCATCGAGTACAGGAGCAGGGTCGACACCGAGGCGACCGTGTCGAACGGACGGTTCTGTCGCAGGGCCTGGAGGGTCCCGACGAAGATCCCGGTCGGGTAGATCACCAGCAGGCTGATGCCCGACAGCAGCACGGTGTTCGGCAGCGACTGCCAGATGATGTCGAAGACGGGCCGGTCCTGCGCCATCGAGCGACCGAAGTCGAAGGTCGCTAGGTTGCGGAGCATCGCCAGGTACCGGACCCACGAGGGGTCGTCGAGGTGGTACTTCGCCACGATCAGCGCCCGCACCTCGGGCGGCGTCTCCGGGTTGAAGTACTTGTCGGCCACGTCGCCGGGCGACAGCTCGAGCAGGAAGAACGTGAGCGTCACCACGCTCCAGACGAGGAGCGGGGCGAGCGCGAGCTTCTTCAGGAAGTACAGGACACTGGCCATCCGGCTACACCGACCCCGCTGCGAACACGGTCACCGCTTGTACTTCACCTTGTCCGCCGGGACCTCCCACTCGTGCAGGTCGCGCAT
>JBIKWC010000520.1:0-2960 GCA_044356535.1 Myxococcota bacterium | reverse complement strand
CGACGGCGGCAGACAGCTCGGGGCGGTCTTCCCACCCGGCGTGCCAGTCGGGGTTCCGCTTCGCGACCTGGGTGGTGACGACGAGGGCGTACGTGGTGGAGGGTCGAAGGGGGAACCCGTGCATCGGGGCCACCGACAGCAGCCCGGGCGCGAAGTAGTAGCTCTCCTCGTAGTTCCACAGCTCCCACTCGACCGGGAACCGCTCGAGCCAGTGCGGGGAGTCGGGATCGATGTCGACCAGGATCAGCGGGGAGTCCTCGCCCAGAGAGTCGGAGGGGGAGGGGAGGCGATCGGGGTCGAGCGGCGCGTCGAACGGCAGGTAGACCGGGCTGGCGGTGCCGAAGCCCTGGAGCTGCTCGGCGCGCTCGAGGTAGTCGGTGACGAGCGTGACCGCCGGGTTGGGGAAGCCGGCGAAGGAGACGGTGCCGTCCTCGTCGCGGCGGCGGTCGTCGGGGAAGGGGGCATCGAAGAAGGCGCCGTCGGCGTCCCAGCCCGGCAGGGGGCCGTCGCCGTCGGGGAAGGACTCTGTGCACGCGCTCGCCAACAACCACATGTGAAACCCCGCCCCGGCCCAGGTATCCCCGCGGCGCGGGTGCCGCTCGCGGCCGTCGGGATAGGCGGTCGCGGGGGCGAGATGGACGCCAGGGCGCTGCTGTACACGGGCAAGTCGAAGGAGGTCTGGTCCACGGATCACCCGGACCGGGTCATCCTGCGGTTCACCGATCAGGCGACGGCGTTCAACGCCAAGAAGAAGGCCACCGTCGCCGACAAGGGCCGGATCAACTGCGCCATCACGGCCCACCTGTTCCGCGCCGTCGCGGCGAAAGGCGTCTCCACCCACTTCCACGAGGAGAACGGCCCCACCGAGCTCGTCTGCGATCGCGTGGAGATCGTGCCGATCGAGGTCGTGGTGCGGAGCCGCGCCGCGGGCGGGCTGTGCAAGCGGTACGGCGTGGCCGAGGGCACCGTGCTCGCCGAGCCGCTCGTCGAGTACTTCTACAAGTCCGACGCCCTCGACGACCCGCTCGTCACCGAGGACACCGCGGTGGCCCTGGGCTTCTGCAAGCGGTGGGAGCTCGCGTTCCTGCGGGAGTCGGCGCTCGAGGTCAACCGGGTCCTCCAGTCGTTCTGGAGCGACCTCGGCGTGGAGCTGATCGACGCGAAGTACGAGTACGGGCGCAAGGATGGCCGCCTGCTCCTCGCCGACGAGCTCACCCCGGACGGCGCGCGCCTGTGGGACCGCGCCACGGGCCAGCGCCTCGACAAGGACGTGTTCCGGCGGGATCTCGGCGATCTCGGCGACACCTACCGGGCGCTCTTCACGCGGATCTTCGGCGGGTAGGGAGGGGGCGTGGAGGAGCTCGTCGACAGCAGCGCGTTGTTCGCCGTGTCCGGTCACCGGGACGCGGCGTACCTCGCGTACGTCGGCCTGCATGCCCAACAACACCGCGGGGTCGGGGGCGTCGCCATCGCGGCCGCCGACGGCGCGCTGGTCCGGTTCCGGCGCGGTCCCGGACTCGTGCAGGAGGCCATCGACGGCGCTGCGCTTCTGGGCCTCCCCGGGGCCCTCGCCATCGGCAAGACGTGGGGGACCACCCCGCACGAAGGCGAGCCGTTCGAGCTGCGGGACGCCCATGACGCAGATGGGGTCGTGTTCGCGCGGTACCGGGCGGGCCAGGTGGCGGCCGCCGTCTCCGGTCGGTTCACGAACGGGCCCCGCCTGCGCCGCGAGCTCAAGGAGCAGGGGGCGCTGTTCCACACCGGCTCGGACGCCGAGATCCTGCTGCACCTGCTCGCGGTGTCCACGCAGAAGACCTTCGTGAACCGCCTCGTGGACGCGCTCTGGAAGGTGGAGGGGGCCTACTCCCTCGTCGTGCAGTGCGAGGATCGCGTCGTGGCGGTCCGCGACCCGGCTGGCTTCCGCCCGCTCCTCCTCGGGAAGCTCCAGGACGCCGTGTTGATCGCCAGCGAGGAGTCTGCGATCCGCCTGGTGGGCGGGGAGCTCCGCCGCGAGCTCGCGCCCGGGGAGCTCGTGGTGCTCGACGGCCGCGCGGTGCAGTCGGTGACGCCGTTCGCGGCGTGTGGCCCCGCGCCCTGTGTCCAGGAGTGGGTGGGGGTGGCCCGCTCCGAGTCCCGCGTGGCCGGCGCCTCGGTCCACGACCTGCGCGTCTCGCTGGGAGAGCGTCTGGCGGAGGCTGCACCGTGCCCGGACGGAGAGCTCGTGACAGGCTGGGGTGGGAGCGCGGACGGCGCGGCCCTCGGGTACGCCCGCGCCTCCGGGCTGCCGCTCGTCCACGCCATCCTCCGGGAGCCGTTCACCGCCCGGCGCTTCGAGGAGCCGCCGTCGGGGATCCGGGACTTCGGGACGCGGCTGTACTGGCGCGTGGTCCCCGGGGCCGTCACCGAGCGCAGCGTGGTCCTGGTGGTGCCCTCCCTGGTGACCGGGCTCGGCGTGCGGAAGGCCGTGTTGATGCTGGTGGAGGCCGGCGCGCGCGAGGTCCACGTCCGCGTCGCGTCGCCGCCGCTGAACCACGCCTGCCCCTACGGCGTGAGCACGCCCACGGCGGACGAGCTCCTCGCGCGGCTCAAGGGCCCGGACGCCGTCCACTGGCTCGGCGCCCGCACGCTCGGCACGCTCTCCGCCGAGGAGCTCGGCGCCGTGGTCGACACGGTCCAGCCGGGTGGGCGCTGCGACGCGTGTCTCACCGGGAACCGGCCGTTGGCGCTGCCCACCGCGGCCGAAGACCAGCTCGAGCTGTTCTGAGCACGGCGCCGAGCGAACCGGATACGCTCGCGCCCACGGGCCCGTAGCTCAGTTGGTCAGAGCACCCGGCTCATACCCGGAGTTGCCCAGGTTCGAGTCCTGGCGGGCCTATCCGGTACCGCGCGCGTGGAGGGTCGGTGAGCAGCGAAGTGGAAGCCCTGGATCGGATCGACCGCACGGATCGGGAACGCGCGCG
>JBIKWC010000260.1:0-10385 GCA_044356535.1 Myxococcota bacterium | reverse complement strand
CGAGGTCGAGGACGTGCTGGTGCGGGGCGAAGGCCGGTGCTCGGTGCGGCTGCTCAACCGCCAACAGTGCGACCTCCGGGTGTTGCCGCCCGAGAACTGGGGCGCTGGCCTCCACTACTTCACCGGGTCGCAGCTCCACAACATCGCGGTGCGTGCACGGGGGCTCCGGGTGTCGGGGCTCAAGATCAGCGACAAGGGCATCTTCGTCCGCGACACCGAGGTCCTGGTGCACCCGGGCCAGACCGAGGAGGACATCTTCGCCGCGGCGAAGCTCCCGTTCATCGAGCCCGAGCTGCGGGAGAACACCGGGGAGATCGAGGCCGCCGAGGCCGGTCGCCTGCCCCGGCTCGTCACCGCCGCCGACCTGCAGGGCGATCTCCACACGCACACCGTCGCCTCCGACGGGAAAGGCACCGCCGAGCAGATGGTCGAGGCCGCGCTCGCGATGGGCCACCGGTACCTCGCGATCACCGACCACACGAAGTCGCTCGAGGTGGCGAACGGCCTCGACGAACAGCGCCTGCTGGGCCAGGTGCGGCACCTCCGGGAGCTCGAGCAGCGGGTGGGCCGCCTCCGTGTGGTGGCCGGGACCGAGGTGGACATCCTCGCCGACGGCACCCTCGACCTCGACGAGACCGTGTTGCGCGGGCTCGACTGGGTCATCGCGAGCGTGCACTCGCACCTCGACACCACCGGCGAGGTGATGACCGACCGCCTGATCCGGGCGATGGAGTCGGGCGTGGTCGACTGCATCGGCCACCCGACCGCGCGCCGCCTCGACCTCCGCGGAGGCGCCGAGCTCGACTGGGAGCGCCTGTTCTCCGCTGCGCGGCGGCTCGGGGTGGCGATGGAGGTGAATGGCAACCCGTACCGCATGGACCTCCCGGACGTGGCCTGCCGCCGCGCGAAGGAGATGGGCGTGCCGCTGATCATCAACACCGACGCGCACGCCCCGGGCCACCTGCAGTACCAGCAGTACGGGCTGCTCACCGCGCGGCGGGGCTGGCTCGAGGCCGCCGACGTGGGCAACACGCGGCCCTGGGAGCACCTGGCGCAGGTGCGGCGCGATCGGTTCCGGACCCGCAGCTGGGTGGTGAACGAGCTCCCACCCTCTGCCGAGACCCCCGACGAGGTGGTGGTGCACGCGGTCGCCGAGCAACACTGGCCCGAGGAGGTCGACGATCTCACCCGCGCCACCCCGAAGCCCACCGAAGACCTCGCGGGCAAGCTCTCCCGCGGGGAGCTCGACGACGACCTGCGCGAGCGCATCGACGACTGGCTGCGCAACGGCGGCGACCTCGCCCTGGAAGAGGCGCTTCGCACGGTCTCCCCGACCAACCCGATGCAAGCGGCGTTCGCCCTGTTGATGGGGTGATAGGGGCGCCGCGTGCAACCCTCCCTCGCCACCGACGTGTTCCTCCCGCTGGCCCTCGCGATCGTGATGTTCGGGCTCGGCCTCAAGCTCACGGTCCAGGACTTTCGTCGCGTCGCCGAGCAGCCGAAAGCCGTCGCGATCGGGCTCGCGGTGCAGATGCTGGTGTTGCCGTGGGTCGCGCTGGCCCTTGCGTGGGGCCTGCCGCCCTCCCTGGCCATGGGGATGATGTTGCTGGCGGCGTCCCCGGGAGGTCCCACCGCCAACCTGTACAGCGCGCTGGCGGGCGGCGACGTGGCGCTCAACCTCACCCTCACCGCGGTGAACAGCGTGTTGTCCGCGGGCTGGGTGCCGCTCGTGGTGGGTCTGTCGTCGTGGGCGCTGCTCGACGAGGCGCAGGCGGTGCCGCTCCAGACCGCCAAGCTCGTGCAGGTGCTGGTCGTCGTGCTCCTGCCGGTGGCGGCGGGGATGGCGCTGCGCGCGCTGCGACCGGCGTGGTCGTCGCGGCTCGAGCGGCCGGTGCGCCTGCTGTCGGTCGGGCTCCTGGCCGCGCTCGTCCTCGGGCTCCTGGCCGCGAACGCCGCCGCGCTGCCCGAGCAGCTCGCCCGGTGCGGGTTGCAGGTGGTCGCGTTCAACCTGATGAGCCTGGCGGCCGGGTGGTGGCTCCCGCGTTGGGCCGGGCTCGGGGACCGGCAGGCCGTCGCCATCTCGCTCGAGATCGGGATCCACAACGGCACCCTCGCCATCGCCGTTGCCCACGGCGTCCTGGGTGACCTCGAGGCCGCCATCCCCGCCGCCCTGTACAGCCTGCTGGCGTACGCCACCGCCGCGGCCGTGGCCTGGGGCGCCAGCCGGACGCTGGCCCGCTCCCCGGAGACCGGGGTCGAGTGACCCTCCTCCCCTCCGCTTGACTTCCGTACCCGTCCCTGCGAGCTTGCCCCCGGAGTCGACGCATGAAGATCGAGATCGAGTCCCGACCCTCGTACGCCCTGGCCGTGGTCGACCTCGACCAGGGGGAGTCCATGGTCGTCGAGTCCGGCGCGATGGTCGGCATGTCGCCCGACCTCGGCGTGGAGACCACGTTCCCCGGGGCGTCGGGCGGCGCCCTCGACTGGTTGACGAGCTTCTTCGTGGCGCTGATGCGCAAGTTCCTGGCCGGCGAGCGCATGGTCGTGAACGTGTTCAAGGCGAAGAAGGGCGAGCAGCGGCTGATGCTCGCGCCGGCGATGATCGGCGACCTCGTCCACGTCCAGCTCGACGGCACCCGCAAGATCACGGTGCAGGCAGGCTCGTTCGTGGCCTGCACCCCCAAGGTCAAGCAGAAGCTCGTGTGGGGCGGCCTCGCCATGTTGTTCTCGGGTGAGGGTGCGTTCTTCCTCGAGATGTCCGGCCAGGGCGACCTGTTGATGAACAGCTACGGCGGCATCGAGGAGGTCGAGGTGGACGGCAAGTACGTGGTCGACAGCGGCCACGTCGCGGCCTGGGAAGGGACCGGGCTCAAGTACTCGTTGCGCAAGGCGGGCGGCTTCGGCACGGCCCTGATGTC
Organism: Myxococcota bacterium; assembly: GCA_044356535.1. Taxonomy (GTDB): domain Bacteria; phylum Myxococcota_A; class UBA796; order UBA796; genus JACKER01. The sequence goes on along the minus strand of JBIKWC010000260.1, from coordinate 7,467 downwards.
CGGAGAGGGCCTCGTCCTCGAGTTCAGCGGCAAGGGCAAGGTCTGGCTGCAGACCCGGAACCTGTCGTCGCTCGTCGGCTGGATCTCCCCGTACTTCCACTGATCTCGAGGAGCTCCCGTGCAGATCGAAGTCAAGCACCGACCCGCGTACGCCCTCGCCGTCGTCCGCCTCGACGCCGGTGAGACCATCGTCGGCGAAGCTGGCGCGCTCGTGTCCCGCGACACCCACGTCCAGATGGAGACGAGCGCCGGGTCGAAGGACCAGGGCCTCGTCGCCGGCCTGTTCTCCGGCCTCAAGCGCATGGTGGCGGGCGAGTCGTTCTTCCAGAACCGATACACGGCCACCGGCAAGGCGGGCGAGGTCACGTTCGCGCCGGCCCTGGTGGGCGACGTGACGGTGCACCCGCTGGAAGGGACGATGTTCCTGCAGTCGAGCGCGTTCCTGTGTGCCCCGCCCTCGGTCACCATCGACCCCTCCTGGGGAGGCGCCAAGAGCTTCTTCTCCGGGAACGGCTTCGTGCTGGTCAAGGCCACCGGCAGCGGGCCCATCGCGTTCAACGCGTTCGGCGCCATCAAGCCCGTGGAGGTCGACGGCGCCTTCCTCGTCGACACGGGCCACGTGGTCGCCTTCGAGGACTCGCTCAAGTACTCGGTGTCGCGGATCGGCGGGGGCTGGACCACGTTCCTGTTCGGCGGCGAGGGCCTCGTGTGCAGGTTCTCCGGGAAGGGCCGCGTGTGGTTGTCCACGCGCAACCCCTCCGCGTTCGGTGAGTTGATGGGACCCCTGCTGCCCCAACGGGAGAGCTGACATGCGCGCCGACATCCGCAACCGCCCGGACTTCGCGAGCCTCCACCTCGTCCTGTCGTCGGGGGAGTCCGTCTACACCGAGACGGGCTCGATGATGGGCATGGACCCGAAGATCAAGCTCGAGTCGAGCCTGAAGGGCGGCCTGTTCGCCGCCGCCAAGCGCGCCCTGATGGGCGAGAGCCTGGTCCTCAACACGTACTCCGCCACGGGCGAGGCCCAGCGCCTCGATCTCGCGCCGTCCCAGCCCGGAGACGTCGAAGCCGTCGAGCTCGCGGGCTCGACCATCGTGGTCCAGAAGGGCGCGTTCCTGGCGGCCACGCCCGGCGTGGAGATGGACGCGAAGTGGGCGGGCGCCAAGGGGTTCCTGTCGGGCGAGAGCATGATCATGATCCGCGCCACCGGCACGGGCACGTTGTGGATGTCGAGCTACGGCGCGATCGCCCGCGTGGAGGTCGACGGCACCTACGAGGTGGACACCTCGCACGTGGTGGCCTTCGACGAGTCGCTCACCTGGAACGTGACCCGGGCGGGCGGAATGAAGTCGCTGTTTCTGTCGCAGGAGGGCCTGGTGGTGCGGTTCTCGGGCCGGGGCCGCGTGTGGTTCCAGACCCGCGCGGCGCCGAACCTGGCTTCGTTCCTGCATCCGTTCCGCAAACTCAAGCCGAAGTCGAACTGACCGCAGTCCGCAGGATCGGTTACCAGCGCTGGGTTCTCTCTCCGACCTTTGTCCGGAGGTTTCCATGCGCACCACGATCCCCCTCCTGCTCCTCGCCGTGGCTTGCACCCCCGGCTTCAACGTCTCGACCGACGGAAAGGACACCCCACCGCCGACCGGCACCGACACGGGCGCCGAGGGCGACGCCGACACCGACACGGACTCGGACTCGGACGCCGATACCGACACCGACACCGACACCGACACCGACACGGATACCGACGACTGGTGTGCCCAGCAGGCGCCCGGCGCGGGAACCGTCCCCACCGACGCGAGCTGCGAATACGTCCCGAACCTGGCGGGAGCCCCGTTCCTGCCCACGGTCGAGTGGGCGATGACGCAGGAGATGGTGGACCCGTCCACGGGCGCCGTGGTCCCTGCGTACACGTTCGCGGACTTCCCGGACGAGGCCAGCGTCTACCAGGCCCCGATCGTGACCCAGTTCAACGACGACGACGGCGACGGCCGCGTCGACGACGACGACGTGCCGGACATCGCGGTGGTGATGGCCAACGCCGATCACGCCGTCACGGGCGGCGTGCTCCGCATCGTCAGCGGCGACGGCTCGGCGGTACACGCGTCCATCAACTGGGCCTCCTACACCGACGCGCGGGGCACCTTCGACTACGCGCCCTGGCACTTCTCCGGGGTGGCGGCCTCCAACCTCGACGGGGACTCGAACATCGAGATCGCGGCGCTCGTCACCCGGGCGACCGACGGCCTCTGTTACCCGGCGATCTACGAGGCCACCCGCGGCGTGGGCGGCACCCTGAGCCTGCGGCTCGAGGACGTGTACCCGGGCTCCAACTACAACTGCGGCGCCCACGCGCCCGCCCTGGCCGACCTCACGGGCGACGGCAGCCTCGAGGTGATCCTCGGCAAGGCCGTGTTCCGCGGCACCGACCTCACCCAGGTCTGGTACGGCACCGGCGGCCGCGGCTGGTACGGCCGCGACGACTATCCCGCGCCCGAGGGCTACTGGAACAGCGGCTACCACAGCTTCGCGGTCGACCTGGACGACGACGGCACGAACCTCGAGGTCGTGGCCGGGCGCACGGTGTACACGAGCACGGGCGGCACGTTCTGCGAGCTCGGGGAGTACGTGGGCAACACGTGGACGCCGGCGATCGACGGCTACCCGGCCGTCGGCGACCTGGTCTCGTTCCCCGGAGACGGCGGCAGCGAGCCCGAGATCGTGCTCACCGGCAACGAAGACGTGAGCGTCTACCACGGCGACACCCGCTACGACCCGAACGGCCTCGCGCGCTGCACGCTCGTCTCGCGGCTCCCCAACGACCCGAGCCTCGACCCCACGGTGTCCGGGCTCCCCGCGCACCCGAGCTGCAACCTCGCCTCGAAGTCGTTCGGCGGCCCGTCCACCATCGCCGACTTCGACGGGGACGGCGCCCGCGAGATCGCGGTGGCCGGCGCCTGCTACTACAGCGTGTTCCGGTTTGACGCGGGCGGCGACCTCGAGCGCTACGCGATGGCCGAGACGAAGGACTGGTCGTCGGCCTCCACGGGCTCGACGGTGTTCGACTTCAACGATGACGGCAAGTCCGAGATCGTGTTCTCCGACGAGGAGGCCGTCTACGTGTGGGCGCTCGACCCCACCCGCGGCCTCGACCCCTGGGAGCGCCTGGTCCCCGTCATGATCGACGACCAGCACAAGTCGTGGACCATCCACGAGTACCCGCTGGTGGCCGACGTGGACGGCGACGGCAAGGCCGAGATCATCGTCTCGAACAGCTACCTGCCCGACGTGCCCGATCGCTATGGCATCTACGTGCTCGGCGCCCAGGACGACGACTGGGTTTCGTCGCGCGACCTCTGGAACCAGCACGCCTACTTCATCACCAACGTCGAGGACGACGGCGACGTGGGCTACTGCCCGATGAACTGGGCCCCGTACACCACCGAGGACTACAACACGTTCCGGACGCAGGCCCCGGGAGACTTCGGGGCGCTCGCCGCCGACGACCTGTATGGCGAGATCTCCGGCTGTCAGCTCGACTGTGGCGACCTCACCGTGTGGGTCCAGGTCGCGAACCAGGGCGCGTACATCTCGGCTTCGTCCACGACCCCGATCGGGTTGTACGGCGAGCGCGCGAACGGCAACCGCACGCTCCTCGACGACACGACCGTGGGCACCCGCGTGGACCCGGGCGTGTTGCTGGCGCCGGTCGAGTTCGTGGTCCCGGCCGGGGACCTCTCGCGGTACGAGCGGCTGGTGGCGGTCGTGGACGACGCAGCGCTGGCCGGCACCCAGGGCGGGCGCAACCAGGAGTGCGACGAGGGCAACAACGAAGCCGTCCTCGACCTCTCCGGGTACTGCTACTGAGCGCATGAGCTCCCTCCTGTTCCTCGGCGGGACGATGGCGGCCGCCGGCACCTGCACCCCCGAGGTCGCGGCGGCCATCGAGCGCGCGGGCCTGGTCGCAGGGGTCGTCACCGAGCTCGAGGCGTGGAAGGAGAAGCAGTGCGGGGGCGGCGACTGCTGCACGCCCGGGCGGGGCTGCTACGACTACCAGTTGCTGCCACCGGACTGCTTTCCAAACGCCGAGGTGTTCACCGGTGGTCGGATGGTCAGCGTCGCCGTCGCCCGGCAGCGGTTTCAGGACACCGGGCGAATGGTGGTCGTGGTGGCCGGCGCTGCTGCTGCTCTGCCGCACCCCCGGGACGCTCGGTCGAGCGCTGGGCCTCAGAGCATCAGGTTCAGCTCGGTCGCCACGTACGACAGCTCGTCCGGGATGACGACCGAGAACGCCAGCTCGACCGTCACCTCGCCGTGGGCCGGGATGTTTAGGTTCCAGGACATCTTCCCGTCCTTGGGGTCCTGGACCCCACCCGACACCTCCAGCACGTCCACCAGGATCCCGGCGTCCTGGGTCAGCGGGACCTGATCCACCAGCGACACGGCGGCAGCCGCGTCCGAGTGGTTCACGACCGTGGTCTTGAACTTGAACGTGAACCGGGTCGCCTTGCGGCCCGAGCGCTCCGCCTGCCGCTCCACCAGCTCGCGCGTGACGCGGAACCGGTCGTCGGTGCCGAACGACAGCTCCAGGGCCTCCCCGGGGATCACCGTGTCGAGGAACCGGGAGCCCACGAAGTCCTTGCCCAGGAACGTGCTGACCTGGCCGGGCAGGAGCGGCAGCTTGCCGTCGTACTTCACCCGCGCGCGCCGCTCGACCGCCGGCGCCAGCTTCGGCACCGTGATGAGCGAGCTCGTCGCCGAGAGCCGCTGGGTCCCCACGGGGAGGCGCTGCGCCGAGCCGTCTCCGCGGATCGTGCGCTTGCCGGGGATGGCCAGGACCACGACCCCGCCGCGCTGCACGTCGGCCTGCATGTCGCTCTCCACCACCCCACCCCCGGACGGCGCGGGGGGAGCGTCGGTGGTGGCGCCGGTGCCCGACTCCAGGTTGTACGACCCCGCCGAACCCGAGCGCCCGAGCGCCCAGGGGACGAGCTCGCCCTCCGTGGCCTGCGCGGCCGGGTTGGCCGTGGACAACAGGATCTCCGCGTTGGTCCAGTCCTCGGCGGTCTGCTGCTGCACCACGCCGTAGACCTCGAGGTCGACCACGCCGGTCTTGGGGTCGAGGCGCGCGTTGTACGCCGGCGACCACCCGGCCCCGGGCACGGAGTACTCGAGCACCAGCCGCACCTTGCCCGCCGACTCCACGTCGAGGTCCACCTGCACGGGTTGCCCGCTGGCCAGCGGGTCCTGCATCTTCACGAGGAGCGGGTGCAGGTCCTCGGCGAGGTCCTCGGCCTGGTCCTGCTGCTCGCGGAGCTCCCGCGAGATCCGGCTCTCCGTGCCCGCGACGAACCGCAGCCCGGCCTCGACCTGGGCCACCGTCTGCACCGCGGTGGCGGCCGGCGGCACCAGGGCGGTGCGCAGGTACTGGCGCTCGGCGAGCAGGGCCTCGATCTTGTCGCGCACCACCCCGAGCGCGTCGACCTTGGACTCCGCGTCCTTGCGGATCGTCTCGAGGGCCGCGTCGTCTTCGAGCACCTCGCGGGAGGCGGACACGACCTCCACGCCGATGATGCGCGCGCCGCCGGCCTCCACGCCCGCGGTGAGGCCCGCTTCGGTGATGGTCCACGGCAGGCCCTCGAACGACACGGTGTGGACGCCCTTCTCGAGCTCCACCTCGCGGTAGCGGGTCACGAGCGCCCGATCGCGGAACACGGTGACGGTGCGGAGGGTGGAGTTCGGCTCGAGCGGCAGCCGGTCGACCGGTGGTGCGTACTGCGCGAGGTTCGGGTCGTAGCCACCGTACTCGTCGTAGGCCGCAGGCGCTGCTGCGGGTGCGCGGGCGGGCTTCGCCTGGACCTTCGCCTTCACGTCGTCGAGCGAGAAGTCCAGGTTCATCATCCGCTCTGCCTGTTCCTGCAGCCCCTGGGCCCGCGCGAGCGAGAGCCCCACCAACAGCCACGTCATCGAACCTCCGCGTGCACCGGACACTACCGCACGGGCGTGGTTCCGGACACGCGCGGCGTCGGGCAGCCCTGGCGCTCCTGCGGCTGGGGCCGGGACCGCTCGGCGCCCGTGGCCTCCCACACCACCTCGCCGTCGAGCCAGGTCGAGGTCACGACCACGTCGGAGAGCGCCTCGACGGGGATCGCCCACGGGTCCCGGTCCAACACCACGAGGTCGGCCCGCGCCCCGACCGACAACGTGCCGAGCTCGTCCTCGGAGAACGAGGCCCGCGCACCGTCGGCGGTGTACGCGCGGATGGCGGTGTCCAGCGACACGCGCTCCTCGGGGACCAGCACCAGCTTCGCGTCGCGCCAGGGGTTGCTGCGGCGCACCATCACCTCGATGGCCTCCCACGGGTTCTGCGAGGTCACCGACCAGTCCGAGCCCCCGACCAGCACGGCGCCTGCGTCTTCGAGGGAGCCGAACGGGTAGAGCCACTCCGAGCGCTCCGGCCCGATGACGGGCCACGTGAGGTCCCGGATGTAGCTGTCGGGGTACGCCCACAGGGGCTGCGCGTCCGCCAGCACGCCGAGGGCCGCGAACCGGGGCACGTCGTCGGGGTGCACGAGCTCGATGTGCGCAGCGAGAGGCCGCCGATCCCGAGGGCCGTTCACCTGCTCCACGTGGGCCACGGCGTCGAGGAGCTGCCGTACGGCGCCGTCTCCGATGACGTGGGCGTGGAGCTGGAACCCGGCGGCGTCCATGGCGGCGGCGACGTCGTACAGGTGGTCGCGGCCGAACACCGGCGTGCCGTTGGTGCCGTCCACGTAGGGCGCGAGCAGGTACGCGGTCTGGGTCTCGAGCACGCCGTCGAGGAACAACTTGCCGGCGTTCACCTCCACGCGCGGGGAGGAGAACCGGTCGCGGAGCGCCTCGAGGGCGACGACGGGGTCGGGGTCTGCGGCGTCGACGTAGCCGGCGCCGTGCACGCGGACGGTGAGGGCGCCGGCGTTGTCGGCGCGCACGTAGCCCGCGAGCATCCAGGGCTCGACCAACGGATCGACGACGTTGGTGACCCCGAACGAGTTGGCCTCGCGCTGGGCGTTCCGCAGGCCCTCGTCCGCGAGCTCGTCGGAGTACGGCGGCAACACCACCTCGACGAGGCCCATCCCGCCCTCGAGGAGGAGCCCCGTCGGCTCGCCGGCGCCGTCGCGGACGATGGTGCCGTCGACCGGATCGGGCGTGTCGGCGTCGATCCCCGCGAGCTCGAGCGCGAGGGAGTTCACGACCGCCGAGTGCGCGTCGGCGGAGTACAGGTACACCGGCCGGTCGGGGACCCACGCGTCGAGCAGGTCCCGGTCGAGCACGTCGACGAACGTGGTGAGCGCCCACCCACCCCCCTGTACCCACGGCTCGTCGGGGTGCGCGGCGGCCCAGGTGGTCACTGCGGCCTCGAGGGCGGCCAGATCGCGCGCGGCGTACAGGTCGACGAGGAGCAGGTCCGCGCCGCTCCACAGCAGGTGG
>JBIKWC010000039.1:0-38359 GCA_044356535.1 Myxococcota bacterium | reverse complement strand
CCTGGCAGGGGATTCGGGGGACTGGTCCCCCGAGGGGGTGTCGGGGGCGGCGCCCCTGACCCACAGGACAGCACGAAAATTGAGCTTCGCTCGTTCGAAGCGCGAGCGATGCACAATTGGGAGGGTTGGATGTCGGTGTTCCGCCAGGATCTGTTCGCGGGGTCGGTGGTCTGGGTGACGGGGGGCGGGTCCGGCATCGGCGCCGGCATCGCGCGGGCCTTCGCGGCCCACGGCGCCCGCGTGGCGCTGACCGGCCGCAAGGTCGAGAAGCTCGACGCCGTGGCTGCGCAGATCGTGGCCGCTGGCGGCGAAGCGCTGGTCGCGCCGGCCGACGTCCGGCACCCGGAGGCGCTGGTGGCGGTGGCGCAGGCCATCGAAGCGCGGTGGGGCCGCCTCGATCATGTCGTCTGCTCGGCGGCCGGGAACTTCCTCGCGCCCGCGGTCGCCCTGAGCCCCAACGGGTTCGGCGCGGTGATCGACATCGACCTCAAGGGGACGTTCCACACCTGCAAGGCAGCGTTCCCGCTGCTGTCGAAGGCGGGGGGCACCATCACGAACATCTCGGCGACCCTGCAGTACACGGGCACGCCGCTGCAGCTGCACGCGTCCGCAGCGAAGGCGGGCATCGACGCGCTCACCCGGAACCTGGCGGTGGAGTGGGGATCGACCGGCATCCGCGTGAACGCCGTGGCTCCTGGGCCCATCGACGAAACGGAGGGCATGGCGCGCCTGGCCCCGGCGGGCGCGAAGGAGAAGCTGACGCGGATGATCCCGCTCCAGCGCTTCGGCCGCATCACGGAGATCGCGGACACCGTGTTGTTCCTGGCGAGTCCGGCCTCCGGGTACACCACCGGGGCCCAGTGGGTCGTGGACGGTGGTCAGTGGCTGGCGACGGCGGGGCTCGGGACTGCCTTCTCGTAGCAGGTGCTGCAGCCGGCCCCTCACCCCGACCTCTCCCCGGAGGGAAGGGGGTAACTCCAGGATCCCATGCTCGAAGCGCTCCCGATCACCCCGCTCCTGCCGCGCGTCCTGGAGGCGGCGCGCCTCGGTCCCGTCGTCGTCTCGGCGCCCACGGGTTCGGGCAAGTCCACCTGTGTACCGCCGACCCTGACCGCGCTCGGGCGGGTGCTCGTGATCGAGCCCCGACGCGTGGCGTGCCGGGCGCTCGCTGCCCGGGTCGCCGAGCTCCGGGGGTGCGCACCCGGCACCGACGTCGGGTGGATCGTGCGCGACGAGCGCCGCGTCGCGGACGACGCGTCCATCACCTTCGTGACCCCGGGCGTCGCGCTCCGCATCGTGCAGTCCGGGGACATCGACGCGTACGGCGCCGTCGTCCTGGACGAGTTCCACGAGCGGGCGTTCGACACCGACCTGCTCCTGTGCCTGTTGCAGGAGCGTCGGAAGCTCCCGGGTGCGCGCGCGTCCGCGCTCGTGGTGATGTCGGCGACGATCCAGGCGGAGCGCGTCGCCGCGCACCTCGGCGGCGTCCACCTCGGCGGTGAGGGCCGCACCCACCCGATCGAGGTGCGCTGGCTCCCCGGCGACGCCACCAACCCGACCCGGCGGGGCCTCGAGGACCGGCTGGTCAGCGCGCTCGCCGCGTGCGCGAACGATCCCGGGGACGTGCTCGTGTTCCTGCCCGGGAAGGTGGAGATCGCGCGCGCTGCCCGGGCCCTCGAGGGCCTGGCCCGCTTCGAGGTCGCCACGCTGCACGGCGGGATGACCATGCGGGACCAGAGCGACGTGCTGCGGCCGCGCGGGCGGTCCACGGGTCGACGCCGCGTCGTGCTCACGACCAACGTCGCCGAGACGAGCCTGACCATCCCGGGCGTCGGCGTCGTGATCGACAGCGGGCTCGTCCGCGGGATGGTGTACCGCGCGGGCCGCGGCTACCTGAGCCTGCTGCCCATCGCGCGCGACTCGGCCGAGCAGCGCGCGGGCCGCGCCGGGCGCCTGGGCCCTGGCGTGTGCATCCGCCTCTGGAGCCCGTCCAGCACGCTCGCCGACGTGACCGTCCCCGAGATCCACCGCGGCTCGCTGGTGTCGCTCACCCTCTCGGCCCTCGCTTGTAGCCCCCGCGGGATGGACCTCCCCTGGCTCGATCGCCCGAAGTCGTTCGCGGTCGCGGCGGCGATGGCGGAGCTGACCGCGCTCGGGTGCGTGAAGGACGGCGCCATCACCGACGCGGGCGTGCGGCTGTTCTCGTTGCCGCTCGACGTGGGGCTCGCGCGGTTGTTGGTGGAGGGTGCGCTCTCCCCCGAGCTGTCGGAGCCGACGCTCCTGCTCGCGGCCGCGCTCTCGGTGGACCGGCCCCTGTTCCGGCGGTCCGAACGCAACGGGGGCCCCGTGGAGGGCCTCCGGGAGACCGGGTGCGACGCCGCGGCGCTCATCGAGGCCGTACGCGCCGGAGATCCCCACCGCGACGACCTCGACGCCAAGGCGCTCGGCGAGGCCCGCGCAGCGGCCGACCGGTTCCGCAGGCTCGGGTTCGGAGATCCGGCCAGGGCCGGGACCCCGCTCCCCCGGCGCGCGTTCGCAGAGCTCCTGATCCGCGTCTGGCCGGGGTGCGCACACGTGCGCCGCGACCAGAAGAAGCACCGCTTCACCTGGGCGGCCGGCGGCACCGAGATGGAGCTCGACGGGGAGAGCGCGGTCCGTCCCGCCGACACCGAGGCGCTGATCGTCCTCGACTCCCGCGCGGTCGCCGCGCAGGACCGGCCAGGCGGCGGGTTGATCATCACCGCAGCGATGCCCGTGCCGCTCGCGTGGCTCGCCGCCGCCGGCCTCGGTGAGCTGCGCGCCAGCCGCCCGGAGCTCGTGGACGGCGACGTGCTCCTCGTCACCGTCTCGCAGGTCTACGCAGGCAAGGTGCTCGCGGCACGCCAGGAAGCCCCCACCGGTGAGCTCGCCCGCGTGGCCATCCGCGATCTGGCGTTGGAAGGCCGCCTGATGAAGCCGCAGCGGCTGCGCGCGTTGCTCGAGGAGCGCCACCAGCTCGCGATGCTGGCCGCGCAGGTCGCGGGGACCGACGCGCTCCTGCCCCTCCCCGAGTGGCTGCTGGCGCGGCTCACCGAGGTCGGGCTCGAGTCCGCCGACGACCTGGCGCTCCTCTCCGTCGGAGACCTCCTGCCCCCGCTCCCGCCGGCAGCCGTGGTCGCCGACCTCGAGCGCCGGTTCCCCCGGACCCTCGACACGGGAGAGGCGAAGTACGAGATCGTGTACCAGGTGGCGGAGCGCACCGCGACGTTCCACCAGGTCGGCGGCGACCGCAAGAAGCCGCCTTCGCCGACCCACCTCCCGCGGCTGCCGGGCTTCCGCCTGTTCTGGGAGCACAAGAACCGGGTCCAGTCGATCGTCGGGCGGAGCTGATCGGGCCCAGCGGGGTCACGCGCCGCGCGCGAGCCGCCAGCCGTCGTAGACGAGCCCCCGCAGGCGGCACTGCGCGCCCAGCATCACGGAGACCTCCGAGATCTCGCGGGGATCGAGTGGCTGCGTGCGGCGCACCACGAGGCGCCGGCCGTCGAGGGTCGGGGGCGGGAAGCCGGCGGAGGTGAGGTCGTCGGCGAGGCGGCGGAGCTCGTCGGGGCCACCCACGACCGCGTGCTCGAGGACGTGGTGCGCGAGGGGATCGGCGCCCGCGGCCACCAGCGCCTCCGCGGTCTCGCGGTCGGTGATGCGCTGCCAGTCGTGTTCGCGGGGGCACACCCGGTCGTCGAAGTAGTCCCAGCCTGCGCTGCGGTGCACGTGCAGCGCCCCCGCCTCGGCCGTCAGGGCCGCCTCCCGCTCGGCGAACCCCGCCACGTCCTCGACCTGCAGGACGAACTCGGTCGTCGAGCCGTAGCGCAGGATGCCCACCAGCAGGCAGTCGACCTCCGCGAGGAGCGAGGGCAACGCGGCCTCGAAGGCCTGCCCGTCGCCGACCACCACCAGGCGGATCGTGGTCAGGTGGGTCGGCGGGGCAGCGCCGGTGGCGAACGCCAGGTCGAACCGGACCTCTGCGGTGCGCTGGTCCAGGCCGTACCGATAGCTGTACCCGCTCCACGCGGCGCCGCTGCGCATCAGGGGGCCACCACGCCGGGCTCGTCACACGACGGGGCGTCTCCGCCGTCGCAGGCCTTCTGGAACGCGAACCGGGCACCGGCGCCGTCCCCCACCACCCCGAGCTGGCCGTCGCGCAGCATCACCCCCACGTTCCGGCACCCCACCGCGATCCCGGCGTCGCACACCTGCTGGAACGCGGCGAGCGCCCGGGGGCCGCCGGACGGATCGCGCGACGCCACCAGGGCCAGGCCGAACTCCACGCAGGCCTCCAGGTCGGGCGGCTCGTTCCGGCAGCCCCGGCGGAAGTGGTCGATCGCGGCGGGCAGGTCGACCGGGCCCCCGATCCCGTCGACGAGCGCGTAGCCGTAGGAGCGGCAGGCCTGGAGGGACCCCGTCTTGCAGGCCTCCAGCCACAGCGCTCGCGCCTTCACGGGGTCGCCACCGGGGCACTGCGCCAGCTGGCGGGCCCACGCGTCCTTCGACTCCGGGCCACCCCGGCGGTACCACTCTGCTGCCTTGGTCTCGCACCCGAGGTGCTCCGGGTCCGTTGCCAGCAGCAGCCCGCGCTGCAGGCACGCGCGGTCGTCCGACAGGTTGCAGCCGCGCTCGAACCAGTCCGCAGCAGCCTCGTCGTCGCGCGCGACCCCGAGCTGGCCGGTCCGGTACGTGACCCCGGCGAACCTGCACCCCGCGCCTTCTCCGAGGCTGCAGGCGCGCTCGAACAGCGGCAACGCCGCCGGATCCCCCGCGCGCTGCAGCAGCAGCCCACCGTCCCGGCAGGCGAACGGGTCCTCGCGGTGCTCGCAGGTCCAGGCGCGCTCGCGGGCCCCCCCGCGCGGATCACACTGTTCGCGCGACAGCGTCGGGGCCGTGCGCACCGGACCCACGCCCGTGCCGAGGTCGGCGTGCCCGGTGCAGAACTGGTCTGCGCGGGTGCCGACCCAGCTGAAGCCCCCGGCTGGGTCTTCCGCCACGACCTCCGCGGTGATCCCCTGCGCTGCCAGCTCGGCCTCGACGGACCCTCCGAGCCCGCCACACGCGAGGCACACCACCCACCAGCCGACGAACGAGACACGCCTGACCATGCCCGACTGTACCGCCCTCGGCGCCCCCCGGGTACACTGGTCTTCCGCGTCCCCCTGCCGTCCTCCCCTGGAGCTCCCCGTGCGTCGACTCCTCCTCTTCGTGGTCGTGTCCGTGTCCACCGCCGTCGGCTCCACGTGGTGGCTGTACCAGGGGGACCTCGCGGAGGCCGTCGAGCCCGTGGTCCCCGAGTGGAACGCCGACGCGCTGGCGATCCAGGCGGGGATCGTCGATCTTCCCGGGAGCCTGCCGCCGCTGCCGGGCGCGCCGGGTGCCGAGCCCACCGACGCCGATTAAGGCGTCGCGTGCTCGTCCTCCTCACCCTCCTCGGTTGCCGTGAGACGCTCGTGCCCGGGGTCGCTGCCCCGGAGCGGGACGCGCAGCGCGCGTGGGGCAAGCTGTTGCGGCAGGCGGTCACCGACGACGGCTACGTCGACTACGACGTCCTCGAGGCCGATCGCGCCGCGCTCGACGGGTACGTCGCCTGGCTCGGCACCGAGGGCGCCTGGGAGGGACGCCTCAACAAGGACTGGCACGCCCAGTACCTCAACGCGTACAACGCGCTCACCATCTTCCAGGTCCTGGTGCGCGGCCGGCCCGCCTCCGTGCTGGACGTGCCGAGCATCGTGCCCGTGTCCGGGTTCGGGTTCTTCTACGCCACCGACTTCAAGCTCGACAACGAGGAGCTCTCGCTCGCCGAGATCGAGCACGAGCGGCTCCGCCAGAAGGAGCTCGACTACCGCGATCACGCCGCGCTCAACTGCGCGAGCCGGTCGTGTCCCCCGCTGCGCAACGAGCTCTACCGGACGCCTCAGCTCAACGATCAGCTGCAGAACCAGATGGAGCGGTGGGTCGCGGACGACGAGCGCGGCGTGCGCATCGTCGACGGCGCGGTGGTGATGAGCCCCCTGTTCGACTGGTACAACCGGGACTTCGAGTTCGGCTCGATCGGCCAGAACGTGTGCGAGGTCGCGGCCCAGTTCGCGGAGGGCGAGAAGCGCGCGGTGCTCAAGCGGCTCGCTGGGGAGGGCTGCCCGCACACCACGTTCGAATACGACTGGTCCCTCAACGACAGCTCCCGGTGATCGCGCTCGTCGCCTCGGCGTACGCGGAGCCCGCGGTGCTGCTGGGGGTGTCGGATCAGCGGGGCGCGCTGTCCACGTGGTGGGTCACGCCCACCGCCGTCCAGAAGCTTGGCTCCGGACTCGCTGTCCCCCGCCCCGACGGGTGGTGGCGGGTCGACGTGGTCGTGTGGGATGTCGCCGCCTTCCACGAGGAGGACCTGCGCCGGGTGTCGCCCGATGGCACGGTGTTCCAGCCGCCGTTCTCGGTGACCCACGCCGTGGGCGTGACGGGACGGCTGGTCGAGCGGGTGCAGGCCGTCGGCACCGACTGGTGGTCGCTCGAATCCGTGTTCGACACCACGGACGACGTGGCGCATCTGGTGGGGATCAGGCCGTCGGTGGAGGCCTTCGACCCGCGTACGGGTGACCCCGCGCTCCCCGATCGCCCCATCAGGGAGCTGCTGCCTGCCGCCGAGCCTGCATTCGTCGCCGCCGCGGAGGTGGTGCGCACCGCGTCCGACTGCTTGTCGTACCCAACGATGACCGCGTGGGGGGTGCGGCGCGCTGCGGGCGCCTGGCAGGTGTTCGGGCGCCTCCACGAGTCGTGGCAGTGCCCGCCCGCGAGTCCCGACTTCGCGGTGGCGGTGCCGGCCCCGGCCGGGTTCGGGTCCGAGGCGGATGCGCCCTTCGCGCCAGGCGTTGGGACCCCGCTCGACGCGGTGGCCGTGGGTCCGGGCGCGCGCCTGCTGGTGAAGGCCGACGGCCTGGCGCTCGTGGCGCAGGGCGACGAGACGTTCGAGGTCGCGGTCGCGGGGCCGCGGGTGGTCATGATCCGACCAGCGCCGTCTGGCGACGAGGCCGCGTTTCGCGCTGCCGCCGTGAAGCGCCTCCGCCAGTAGCGCGCCGCCCGTGGTTGAATGGTCGGATGTGGTTCTGCCTGTCCGCTTCCGCCGCCGATCTGGCCGTGGGTCCCGCCCAGCCCTACTCCGACATCGGAGACGCGCTGCGCGACGCTGCCTCCGGGGACCGGATCCTCGTCGATCCTGGCGACTACGAGGTGCGGGAGGCCGAGATCGAGTTCCAGCTCGAGATCCTGTCGGTCGCCGGACCTGGCCAGGTCACCCTGGAGGGGTCGAACGGGCAGTCGTTGTTCGAGGTTTCCTCGGGCGGAGACCTCACGCTCCGCGACCTCACGATCGAGGGTGACGGCCGCCGGCTCGCCGTGGTCGACGCAGGCCGGCTCGCGGTGCTCGGGTGCACGGTGACGGGCGCGGAGGCTGCGGGCCTCGGCCGGGACGGAGGGGTCGTCGACGCGTCGTCGGCCACGCTCGTGTTCGAGGACTCGGTGATCGAAGGTGCGGTCGCAGGCCGCGACGGTGGCGTGGTCCACGCGACCGGGACCGACGTCACCGCCACGCGCAGCACGTTCCGTGGCGCCTCGGCCGGAGACGGGGGCGTGTTCGCGCTGGCGGGCGGGAGCCTCACGGTCGACGCCTCCGTGTTCGAGGCCAACCGCGCGGGCCGCGGCTCCGTGTTCGCCCTCGACGCCACGCCCGCGACCGTGTCGTCGTCCACGTTCCTGGCCAACGTCGCCACCACCGCCGACACCCTGGCCTGCGACGGGGCGCCCTGCGTGTTCGATCGGGCCACCTTCGACGGCAACGTCGCGCCGCGCGGGGCAGTCGCTTCCGCCAACGCCGGGTTCGAGCTGTCGAGCTCGACCGTGTGCCGCACCGGCGGGGAGCGCGCCCTCGACGTGGTGGGCGGCGCGCTCGTGCTCCGCAACGACGTGTTCGTGAGCAACGGGGTGGGTACGGCCCTGGTGTCCGCGTCCGGCGCGACGGTCGACGTGTTGTCGGTCCACTTCGTCGCGAACACCGCCACGGGCCCGGGGGCAGCGTTGTCCACGGTGGGCTCCGCGGTCACGCTCCGGAACACGCTGGTCGCGTACAACACCGCTGGCGGACCCGTGGTCGATGTGCCGACCGCGGATCTCTCGGGCGGGTGGTCGCTGTTCTGGGGCAACGAGACCGCGGACCTCGTGGGTGCCCTCCGCGCCACGGACGTCGCCGCCGATCCGCTGTTCCCTGCGCCTCCGCCGGCGAGCTGTAACGCTGCCCTCCTCGCCCCCCCGCTCGCCAGCCCCACCACCGACGCCGGCGACCCCGCGCTCGTCGACCAGGACGGCAGCCGGTCCGACATCGGCGCGTTCGGGGGCAACGACGACGCGCCGGTGGTGGTGATCGACGACGACGCCGACGGGTGGCCCGCCTCGCTCGACTGCGACGACGCCGAGGCGTCCGTGTACCCGACCGCCACGGAGGTCGCGTGTGACGGCGTCGACCAGGACTGCGACCCGACCACCGTCGACGCGCCGGACCGCGACGGAGACGGGGTCGGGATCTGCGACGGTGACTGCGACGACACGAACGCCAACCGCACCGAGCTCGTGGACGTGTACCGGGACCGCGACGAGGACGGCGTGGGCACCGGCGATCCGACGACCCTGTGCGGCATGCCTGCAGCGCAGGCCTCGCTCGTGGGCGGGGATTGCGACGACCAGGACGCCGACCGGTTCCCCGGGAACCCCGAGCTCCCGTACGACGGCGTGGATCAGGACTGTGACGGCGCGGACCTCGACGACGTGGATCTGGACGGTGTCGTGTTCCCGGACGACTGCGACGACGATGCGCCGGACGTGTTCCCCGGGGCGGACGAGGTCGAAGGGGACGGGGTGGATCAGGACTGCACGGGGTTCGACGCCCGCGCTGCCCTCGTCGGTGGCGCCGGGATCACCTGCGGCTGCAACGCCCAGGGGACCGCGGCGGTGCCCCTGTTCCCGGTCCTGGTGTCGCTCCTGCGTCGCCGACGCCTCACTTCGCGCAGCGGAACCCGGTGAACCCGTTGGCGTCGGCGCGCCGCACGGCCGTCGACACGACCCCGTCGAACCGGCGCCAGGCGGGCGCACCTTCGGGGGTCAGGCGCCACTCCTGGAACGGACCGGACCCCTCGGTCCAGGTGGTGGGCGGAGCGTCGAGGCCAGCCAGGCCTCCACGGGCGGCGCAGTACGCGACCGCCGCATAGAAGCTGACGTGGGTCACGGCCTTGGCGCCCGCGGGGGGCGAGGTGCCGGTCCACCCCTGGAGGTATTGCTCCGAGGCACGTTTGCGGGCGATGGCCTCGTCGTGGGTCCACTCCGGGTGGCTGCCCACGAACGCCGAGAAGGCGGCCGCGGTGACGGGGCCACCCGAGCCGCCCGACGGTGCAGGCCCCGGCTTCGGTGGTCGCGCGGGGGCGGGACCCGGCTGCGTCACGTTTCGCACCCCACCCGGCGTGGGTGGGGCAGCCGGGGTCGGGAGCACGGCGCTGGGCACCGGGGACGCGGGCTCGGGCGGGGCGGCTTCCGGGG
Source organism: Myxococcota bacterium (assembly GCA_044356535.1). Lineage (GTDB taxonomy): Bacteria > Myxococcota_A > UBA796 > UBA796 > JACKER01. The sequence continues at coordinate 28,762 of JBIKWC010000039.1, read as the reverse complement.
TGGGGGCGGGCATCGGCTGGGCGGGAGGAGGAGGCAGAGGCGGGTCTGCCTCCGCCACACCGTCCACCCACCCGACGCCCAGCCCGGTGGCACCGAGCACCAGTCCGAGCAGGGCCACCGCGACGACGAGCCCCACCCCGGTGAGCGCGAGCGCGAGCCCCCACCGCGGGCTCGCAGGGGGCGGCTGCTGCAGCGGCGCGGCCGGCGCTCGCGGAGGTGCCGGAGCCTCGGATCGCGCCACCGTGGGGCCGCCGAGCAGGAGGTCGGGGCCGTCCACCGCGAGGGGGGTCGCCGGGGGCGGCGTGGGTGGCGCGGGCGGGGTGGTTGGGGTGGGCGGGGTGGGCGTCGGGCTCTCTTCCGCCTCCAGCGCCGTCGGGGGCAGGGAGACGAGCCCCTCGGGCGGACGCGCCGGGAGTGTGGCACCGAGCAGCGCCACCGAGGTTGGCTCCTCGATCACCTGCCGGGTCGTCCGGGCGTCGGCCACTGCTTTCTCGGCCCACTCGGACAGGTGGGGACCCCCGACCGAACGCCGGAGCTCGAGGCACTTCCGCTCGACCTCGCGGGCGGTCGGCCGCTCGGAGGCCTCGTAGGCGAGCAGCTCCCGGACGAGCGATACCACGAGCGACGTGGACGAGCCGTGCAGCGCTGCCAGGGTGTTCTGCAGCGACTGGAGGAACGCCTCGTGTTTGGCGCGATCGGCGCTGGTCCGCTCCGGCCGCTTGCCGAGCAGCACCTCGGCCAGCACCACCCCGAGCGAGTACACGTCGCCTTCGGGACCGTGGATGAAGTCCAGGCGCTCGGGCGACATGTAGGACAGCGACCCGACGAGGTGGTTCTGGGTCTCCGCTTCGCGCTCGGCGAAGTCGGCGCGGGCCACTCCGAAGTCCAGGAGCTTCACCTCGCCTGCGCTCGTGACCTGGAGGTTCGACGGCTTGATGTCCCGGTGCACGAGGTGCAGGGGGCGCCCGTCGGGGCCCGGGGTGGTCCACGCCACGTGCAGCGCGCTGGCCACCTCCGCGCAGAGCTCGAGGGCGACCGAGACGGGGAGCGGTCGGCGGACGCGGAGCTGGGTGAGTGTCACGCCCTCCACGAACTCCGTGACGAGAGCGGGGCGGTCGGCGACCCAGAACAGCCCCTCCGCGGAAGGCAGCGCGCGGTGGCGGACGAGGCCGAGCACCCGAGCCTCGTCGCGCAGGCGGGCCATGATCACCCGGTCGGTCATCCAGCGGTCGTGGAGCAGCTTGACAGCGACGTCCTTGCGGAAGCTGGGGCGGCGCAACACAGCCCGGTACACCGTTCCGAAGCTGCCCTTTCCGACGACCTCCTTGAACTCGAGATCGAACGCGTCCACCGTCCCCCCGGCCGCAGGTAGAGTACGCCGGATGCTGCTCCCGCACCTCCTTTCTCGGCTCGCGCTCGCCCAAGGCTTCGACGGCTCCGGCGTTCCGGCGCCACCCGACTCCGCGTCCCTGCACGATGGTCTGCTGGGGTGGGGGGCGCAGTTTCCGGGCGCGCCGTCGGTGGAGCTCACCGGCTGGGCGGCCGACGAGCCGCTGGTGCGCCGCGTGACCGACGGCCCCACCGTCACGGATCGGCCGGTCGTGGACGACCTCTACGGGCTCTCGCTCGGAGGCGTGGTGCCGGTGAGCCAACGGGTGGCGATCGCTGCGCGGGCGCCGGTGTGGCTCGGGAGCGGGGGCACGGCCGGCGGAGGCCTCGCCGCCGGTGACGTCGTCTTGTCCGCTCCGATCCGGGTCACCACCCAGGACGGCCCGCGGCTGGTCCTCGTCCCGTCGGTCCGGGCGCCCACCGGTCCCGACGCGCGCTACCTCGGTGACCCGGGGGTAGGCGGCTCGTTCGTGGCCAGCGGCGGCCTCCGCGGCGGACCGTTCGGGGCGACGCTCGATCTGGGGCTGGCGGCAGGCGTTCCCACGGGGATTCCGGACTGGCCGGGTGAGGTGTCGGGCTCGTGGGTGGCCGACGTGTCCGCGGCCCCCCTCGAGCAGCTCGCGCTGCACCTCGAGCTCGCTGGGCGCGCGCCGCTCGGTCGGTCCGTCCCCGGGGTGCCGACCGAGGTGATGGCCTCGTTCCGGGTGCGGCCGCTGGACCGGTTCCTGCTCACGGGCGGCGTCGGCACGGGCGTGGTGCGCGGCGTGGGCGCTGCGGCGCTGCGGATGGGCGTCGGCGCCCGCGTGGCGTTCGGGCACGACGCGGTCGAGGCGCCGCCGGTGGTCCCGCCGCCAGCGTCCGTCCTGCGCGTCGTGGACGAGCGCGGGTGGCCGGTGATCGGCGCCGTCGTGACCGGGGGCACCCTGCGCGGCGAGACGGACGCCGAAGGCAACGCCCACCTGCCTCCCCGCGCCGATCGGGTGGGCCTGCTGCAGGTCGAGGCCCCGGGGTTCCAGCCTGCGGAGGTGCTCACGGTCGACGGCGAGACGAGCTGGGAGGTCCACCTTCGGCGCCGGCCCGTCCCGGTCACCGCGTCGGTGGTGGGACCGCAGGGGACCCTGCCGGACGTGTTCGTGGACGTCGAGAGCGCAGGGGGCGACGAGCTCTCCGCACACGGGCCGGTCACGGTCGACGGCGGCGGCCTGCACCACGTGGAGCTGCCCACGGGCACCTGGACCCTGCACCTCGGCGCGCCCGGCATGGCGGAGCAGCTCCGCACCGTGGTGATCGACCCCTCTCGCACCGAGCCGATCCGCGTCGACGCCGTCCTCACCCCGCTCGAGGACCCTGCCGTGGTGCTCGCCGTGTCGGTGGTGGACGGGTACGGGCTGCCCGTCGAGGACGCGGTGGTGGCCCTGGGCGAACGCGACCTCGGGACGACGGCCACGGGCGGAGACGTCGTCGTGGACGGGCTCACTGCCGGCGAGGTGGCGGTGGTGGTGCGGTCGTCGCGCATCGCCGAGCGGACCGTCGTCCCGGCGACGCTCGTGGTGGGGCGCAACGAAGTGCGGGCCGTGCTCGACTGGCCCGCCGGCTCGGTGCTGGTGCGGGTCACCGACACGAAGGGCCGACCGATCGACGCGGGCGTCACCTTCTCCGGAGCGGCCCAGCTGCCGTCCCGGAACGTGGGCTCCGACGGCGAGGAGCTCTTCGTGTTGCGGCCAGGGGAGTGGACCCTGCGGACCCGCGCGGACGCGTTCGCACCCCAGTCGCGGACCCTCCGCGTCCCGGAGCGCAAAGGGGAGCTCCTGCGTGTGGACGTCGCCCTCCTCCCTGCGGAAGGGGGGCGCCTCGCGCTCGACCTCGGCGTCCTCGACGTGGACGGCGGCGTGGTGCCCGGGGTGCAGCTCCTCGTCGACGGCCAGCCGATCGGCGTCCCCGGGACCAACGGCCGGGTCCGCCTGGAGGGCCTGTCGCCCGGCCAGAAGTTCCTCGAGGCCCGGGGTGAGCTCCTCGTGCCCACGCGCTCGGAGACCGAGCTCGCTGCGCCGCTCCAGCGCGAGGACCTGGTGATCTGGTACACGCCGGGCGTGGTGGACGTCCAGGTGCGCGACCCCGCCGGGGCCCCGGTGGACGCGCGCGTGGCGTTCTCCGGCCCCTCCGAGACCCCGTCGGGCCAGACGGGCGGGGATGGCAAGCTGCGCACGGTGCTGCCGCCGGGGGCCTGGCAGCTGGCGACGTCCCACGAGACGCTGGGCCTGCGTGTGGACGACGTGACGGTGGTGCCGGACGAACGGCGCCGCCACTTCCTCGATCTGCGCATGGCCCCGGTCGAAGACGAGACCGCCACCGTCGACCTCGTGGTCCACGATCCCGAGGGTGCTCCGGTCGAGGCCGAGGTGTCGGTCGACGGCATGTCCACGGGCCGCACCCCTGGGGGCCGCGTGCGCCTCGAGGGCCTGGCTCCGGGGCCCGCGATCCTCGACATCGTGGCCGAGGGGCACCTGCCCGATCACCAGGAGCTCGAGCTCGCGGAGGTGCAGGCCCTCGACGTCACGTTGCCGTGGGCGGCCGGGTCGCTCCTGGTCACCGTGACGGGCCCGGACGGTCCCCTCGATGGCGCCCGCGTCGGGCTCGCGGGCGCCACGCCCGTGCCTTCTCGGGAGTCGACCGGTGGCCAGGTCTCGTTCTCGACGAGCCCCGGGACCTGGTGGGTGTTGGCGTCGCACCCGGACTACGCCGTCGCGGAAGCGTCCGTCACCCTCCCCGAGGCCCCCGGGCTCACGCGTCTGGCGCTCACCCTGGCGGCGGTCGAGCCGGACGACGCACAGCTCGTGTTGTCGGTGCGCGACGAAGCGGGGATGCCGCTCGCCAACGTGCCGGTCGCGATCGACGGGGTGGCGGTCGGCACCACCTCCGCCGGCGGCACCTTCGCGTTGGTCGATCGGCCGCAGGGCAAGGCGGTCGTGACCCTCACGCCCGGTCCCGGCTACGGGCCGGTCGAGGTCCCGGTCACGCTCCAGAAGGGCGAGCAGGACCAGAACACGGTCGTCGTGCCGTTCACCGAGACGGCGGTCGAGGTCGTGGTCCCCGGTGCCACGCCTGGCACGCGGCTCACGGCGTACGGCGAGGACGCAGTCGCCCGCGAGGTGACGGTGGGCGCCGACGGGACCGCGAAGCTCACCCTGCCGCCCGGGCGCTTCACCGTGGTCGCCGAAGACCAGGGCCGCGCGGGGAGCACGCTGGTCACCGTGCGTCCGGGGGCGCCCACCCGCGCAGAGGTGCAGCTGTACGAGACGGGAACCACCGTGACGGGTGGCCTCATCCGGCTGACCCGGCCGGTGTTGTTCGACGTCGCCAGCGCCGAGATCCGCCCCGACGCCGCCGTGGTGCTGGACGACGTCGCCCGTCGCCTGGTGGTGGACCGCACGGCCGCGCTGGTCGAGATCCAGGGCCACACGTCGGACGAGGGCGGCGTGGCCTACAACCAGCAGCTCTCCGAGGCCCGCGCCCTGGCGATCCGCGTGGCCCTGGTGGAGCGCGGCGTCGAGCCCGAGCGGCTGGTGTCGCGCGGCTACGGCCTGTCGCGTCCCCTCACGCCCCAGAAGGACGAGGAGGCCCGCTCCCAGAACCGGCGCGTGGAGCTCGTCATCCTCGACAGCGTGGAGCTCGCCACGCCGCGGTGAGGAGCGCCTTCAGCGGCAGCCGGGGCTCGGCGCCACGGAGGTGTCGAACGAGAACGGGCTGCAGGCCACGACCACGGTCCCCGTGCCCTCGTCGAGCAGGTCGGACGAGTCCTCGAGGTACACCGTGTTGTTCGTCCCGAACACGGCGAGGTCGGTGCCCTGGCGCGCGAAGACGATGTTGTCGTCGCCGCCCACCACCAGCGAGCCGCGCTCGTCGACGTAGTAGACGCCGTTGGCACCGATGGCGGACCCGGTGGCATTGCGGCAGATCCAGGCTTCGTCGTTGCCGGGAAGGGGGGTGTCCCGGTCCACGACGGTGGCGGTGGCGGGCACCACCACCTCGCACCCACCCCCGGTGGTGGTCACCGGGACCGGGTCGGTGTCGGTGTCGGTGTCGGTGTCCGAATCGGTGTCGGTGTCGGTGTCCGAATCGGTGTCGGTGTCGGTGTCCGAATCGGTGTCGGTGTCGGTGTCCGAATCGGTGTCGGTGTCGGTTTCCCCGGTGCCGGCCGTGCCTTTCCCGTCGTCGCCCGCGCACGCTCCGAAGGCCAGCAGGAACCAGGGCCTCACGAGTCACACCCGGTCGACGGGAAGATGTCGAAGTTGTGGTTGATGTGCGGGAGGCACGAGGAGATGTCGGACTCGACGTAGTTGTACGAGTTGCCGGCGCTCGAGTGGCAGTACACGACGCGCCCGTCGCCCGGGATCTGGTACGGGTCGAGCGCGGTGGCGAGCCCGGTCGCGGCGGCGAGGTCACACACCTCGTCCCCGGTCGGCGGGGTGGTGGTGGTGGTGCCGCCCGTTCCGGTCCCGGTGCCCGTTCCGGTGTCTCCGCCGCCGGTGCCGGTGCCGGTGCCGGTCCCGGTGGTGCCCGTCCCGGTGCCGATGGTGTCGGTGTCCTCGGTGTCGGTTGTCGTCCAGATCCAGCCGGTGTCGTCCGTGGTGACGGTGGGCGTGGTGTCGTCGTCGTCGTCGTCGTCGTCGTCGTCACCGAAGCCGTTGTCGACGCCGTTGCCGAGCTTGTTCTCGTTGCCACAAGCTGCCGCAGCCAGGACCAGCGCCACGAGGAACGGGGACTTCCAGGGGAGGCATCGGCACTCCAGACGGCGAGCATACCACCTCGCGCCCAGGCCCCAATGTGTTAGCAGTTGCTTAACCATGGGGGGGCGATTGTCGGAGCTGGTGTTTCGCGCGATCGCCGACCCCACCCGCCGGGCGATGTTGGCCCGGTTGCGCGACGGAGAGCTCCCGGCCGCCGCGTTGTGGGACCGCCGCTGCACGCGCTCTTCGGCCAGCCAACACCTCCGCGTGCTCCGCGAGGCCGGGCTGGTGTCCGAGCGCCGGCGGGGTCGCCAGCGGCTGTACTCCCTGCAGGCGGGTCCGCTGCTGGAGGTCGGCACCTGGGTGCAGGCGTTCGCCCCCTTCTGGGACGGCGTGCTGGACCGCCTCGAAGACGTGCTCGACGAGGCGGGCGACCGATGACGGGGCTCCGGGTCGACCGGTGGGTGCGCCACCCGCCCGCGCAGGTCTGGGCCGCGGTGGTGACGCCGGCGGTCGCTGCGCGCTGGCTGCCGTTCGACGGCTTCCGCGCCGAGATCGGCCACCGCTTCGTCGCGCGGGGCCCGGAGGGCCCGGTCCCGTGTGAGCTCGTGGACCTGGAGGAGCCGCGCCACCTGGTGATCGCGTGGAACGATCCCGGACGCGCCTCCACGGTGGAGCTCACGTTGTCACCCGAGTCCGGGGGAACCCGCATCCTGCTGTTCCACCGCGAGGTGTCGCCGAGCCGCCGCGCGCCGCTGGAGGGGATGTGGTCGGCGGTGGTCCGGGCGCGGGAGCTGGACCCACCCCGGGGGCAGGCGCGGTGGCTGCTCGCGCTGGGCGGTCTGGGGGCGGCGGCGGTGGTGCTCGCGGTTGCGTGGACGACGGCGTCGGAACCCCCACCAGACCCGGTGGCCCCCGCACCTCCCGAGCCCGTGGTCGTCGACGCTCCGCCACCGGAGCCCGCGCCCGCTGCAGGGCCGCGGTCGTTCCGGCCTCCGTTCCGGGTGGGCGAGGCCGAGGTCCTGCAGGTGTTCGAAAGTCCGCGCCAGGGGTACCTGGCCAACCCCGTGTGGTCGTTCGACGGCCGGTTCCTCGCGTTCGAGACCGCGGACGCGAGCGATGGCGCGCTCGACCTGTGGGTGGGGCCGGTCACGCAGGCAGGCCTGGGCACTCCGTCGCGGGTCCTCCTGCCGGGCCGACCGGCCATCCAGGAGGTGTTCCATCCCACGTGGATGCGAGAGGGGTACGTCCTGTTCCAGGGCGTTTCCGCGGGCGGGGCCTCGCGGATCTACTACCAGGCCGGAGGGGGTAGCCGGGCGAGCGAGCTCGTGAGATGGTCGGACCTCGGTGGCGACCTGAGCCAACCGAGCGACAGCCCGGACGGCAGGGGGGTGGTCTTCGTGGGCACCGAGCAGGCCGACCTGCTGGTTCGCCACACCGAGACCGCGAACATCCGCAACCTCACGAACACCGCTGGTCACGAGGTCGCACCTCGGATCTCCCGCGCCGGCGACACCGTGTACTTCCAGCGCCAGTCCGTGCAGGGCTGGGACGTGTGGTCGGTCCCCTTCGCGGGCGGGGTGGAGACCCTCGTGGCGGGGGGCCCCGGAGACCAGCTGCGGCCGAACCCCGCAGCCGACGGGTGGGTCGTGTGGTTCGACGTCCAGGGCGACGCCTGCACCGTCGTCGCCGGGCGCGGAGCAGAGCGCCGGGTGCTCGCGGCGGACGTGCGGTTGCCGCTGCGCGCGCCACCGGCCCTCGACCCCGACGGGCGCTTCGTGGCCGTGGCTCGCGACCACGAGCTGGACATCCTGGTGGTGCCGGTCGAAGGGGAGTGGCAGACGGAGGTGCCGCTGCCGGGGCGGCGTTGTGGGGAGCCTGCGTTGGCCTGGCGATCCGATCAGTTCCTGCTCGCGGCGGTGTGTGGGCGGGAGCTCGCGCTCGTGGCGCTCGAAACCGCGCCCTGAGCGGTTCAGTACACGTCGACCAGACGCACCAGCACGTCGCCGAGGCAGGTGAGCTGGGACGCCCGCTCCGGGCTGGGCTGGGGCAGGGTGCCGGGCGCGAGGCTGGCGCCCGACCACAGCTCGCTGTCGGTGAGAACCTCTGGGGCGGCCGTCGGCGTCGAGGTCACAGACCACGACGGTGCGCGTCTCGGGGCCCCCCACGCCCAGCGCCCACGGCCCCACGGGCACCACGGCGCCCGCTGCAGCCGTGATGGTGACCGCGCCCGGCAGGTCCGCCGCGCGCACCAGCACCACCTGCGCGGAGGCCCTGCCCACATGCCCCATCCAGGGATGGAGCGGGACCGTGTCCCCGTCGGGCACCAGGGCGAGGTCGTGAGGGTCCCGGGGCCGCTGCCCTGGCCGAACAGCCCGGTGGCGAACACCAGCTCCGCGCGGCCATCACCATCGGCGTCCACGCCACCGACGCTTCCCGTCGCGCCCTCGATCGTCACCGCGCCGTCCGCCGGCGCCGTGGTTCCGGACAGGGTCTCGGAGCGCCGCAGCCACCAGCCCGTCCCGGAGGGCGCCGCGAGAACCAGCTCTGGAGCCCCGTCGCCGTCGTGGTCGGCGACGAAGGTACCTTCGTACGAGTCCGTCACGGTGGCCAGGACGGCGGGGGTGCCCAGGCGGATGCTCGCCCCGGACACGATCGACAACGTGGGTGCGTCGTCGTCACAGCCGACCGCGAGGTCGACGAGGCCGTCCCCGTCCTGATCTCCGGCGGTCGCGTGCTTCGATCGGTCGACAGGGAAGCTGCGGTGGAAGGTCACCAGAAGAACGCCGGCGTCGTCGACCCGGATTGGGGTCGGCACGACCACTCCAGGCGGTGCTGGACGATGCCGTGGTGGTCGAGCTCGCGCACGGGCTCGGGTTGATCTCGGTCGTCGACGGTCACGTGATCGAGACCCACGACGAACCACTCCCGGTGGGGCGTGGCACCGGGAAGGGAGTCTTGGTGAACCGCGACCAGGGATCGCGGCTTCGTCTGGTGCGCGCGGTTCGCGCTCCCTGAGCCGGCCTCGTTGCGTCACCGCCACCGTCGAAGAAGCGCGGGTCCGGCAACGACGAGGGTGAGGTCGCCGCTAACCGTCGCTGCCGTGAGAAGGCCGCCGAAGGAACGCGAGGTCGAGTGCCTCGAGCAGGTTCTCGTCATCTGACTCGCACGCCGACCCTTGCGAGAAGCCCGCGACGACGTCGAGCGAGCCGGGGGCATACACGGTGCCATCCTCGCCGCGGTACAGGCAGAGGTCGTACAGGTGTGCGCCGAAGTCGTCGATCACGTCGAAGAACTCAACGTCGGCGAGCGAACGCCACGCCCGCAGGTGAGGGCCCAGCCGTGTACGGTCGACGGTGTCGAGCGTGTCGAGCGTGGGCACGGCCCGCGAGCGGAGCGACAGCCTGGTGTTCATCGACACTCCTTTGCAGTGGGCGAGACAGGCGTTTCCCGCCGGCGCGCCGTTGATGACGACACGTCCATGCGCGTCGGCCCAACCGGCTGGCGACGCGGGGGCGATGGCCCGGTACCCGGGTCCGGGAGCGGCCCGGTATCGCTCCAGGTTCGTTCGACCGGCTGCCCGGTGTGCCCCATCGGCGAGCCCGCGGAGTCGGTGAAGCCGGGGGTCGGCAGGCGAGGGCGAGCAGGACCACGGCCCATGCTGCCCTCGCCGTCCGAGCAGGTCAATCGCAGACTTCGCACACCGAGTCACACTCGGTCTCGTCGGCGCAGGAGCTGCCGTCCGCGCACTCGCACACGTTGTTCTCACACGACCACTCCGTCGTGCAGTTCTCGGAGGTCGTCGTCGTCTTGTCGCCCTCCTCCCCACCACAGGCCCCGAACCCCAACACCGCGAGCACCATCGTCCACCGAGTCACGTCGACCTCCTCGTCCGGTTTCCGGACGCACCCTCACTAGCGCGGGCGCCGCACGGCGGGCGTGAACCCGTGTGACATGGCCTCTGGTAGGCTGGGCGGATGTTCTGGCTGCTGGCCTGTCAGGAACCCGAGGTCCCCGGTCCCCCGCAGTACCCGCTGGACGACGTGCTCACGTTCGCCGACCTGCAGGCCCTGGGCACCCACAACAGCTACCACCTCGTCACCAACGGCGTCCCCGCGCTGCAGTACGAACACGCCCCGCTGGCCGAGCAGCTCGAGGCGCAGGGGGTCCGCCAGTTCGAGCTCGACGTCTCGTGGGACCTCGCGTCGGGCGGGCACCTCGTGTACCACCTGCCCCTGATCGACCAGGGCACCACCTGCGAGCGGTTCACGGACTGCGCCGCGGACCTGTTCGGTTGGTCCACGCTCCACCCCGACCACCACCCGCTGTTCGTGTTGATCGAGACGAAGGACGGCTGGGACGCCGAGACCGGCCCCGCGCGCCTCGACGCGCTCGAGGACGAGCTCCTCTCGGTGTGGCCGCGCGAACGCCTGGTCACGCCCGCGCTCGTGACGGGTGACCACGCGGACCTCCGCACGGCGCTCGAGGTCGACGGCTGGCCCCCGCTCGGGGCGCTGCGCGGCAAGGCGCTCTTCGTCCTGCACGACGGCGGAGACCGGCGCGCCGCCTTCGTCTCCGGAGACCTGTCGGAGCGGGTGTTGTTCCCCGACGCGATGGGCGACACCCGCGCTCCGTGGGCCGCGGTCCACACCATGAACGACAGCGCCGACCCCCGGATCCCCGAGGTCGTGGGCCTGCACCACCTGGTGCGGACCCGCGCCGACGCCGACATGGTCGAGGTGGACGCGAACGATCCGACCACGCGAGACGCGGCGCTGGCGTCGGGCGCGCACTTCGTCAGCACGGACGCGCCGGTGGCCCTCGAGGGCCGGCCCTACGTGGTCGAGATCCCCGGAGGGACCCCGTCGCGCTGCAACCCTGTCCATGCCCCGGACGACTGCGCGTCCGAGGACATCGAGGACCTCACACCTCGGTGAGGGCCCGGGCGTGCTCGAGGGCGATCTCCGCCTGGCGGAAGGCCTCGGTGCCGTACTCGGCGGCGGCCAGGGCCTCCTCGGCGCCCGCGAGCTGCGCGCGGGACTTGCCGGCGTCGATCTGCGACACCGCCACACACGAGGCCGTCAGGATGGTCACCGCGTCGCCCGTGATCTCGGCGAAGCCGCGGCCCACCACGAACGAGGCCGGGCCGTCGCTGCCCACGACCGTACACTTGCCCGCCCGCAGGAGGGTGAGGAGCTGGTCGTGATCCGGGTACACCCCGAGCTCACCGTTCCACGCGGGGAGCGAGACCTCGGCCGCAGCGGCGTCGAGGACCTTCCGCTCCGGGGTGACGATGGTGACGTGAAGCTGGGCCATGGGTCACGCGCTCGCGAGGGTCTTGGCCTTCTCGATGGCCTCTTCGATCGTCCCGACCAGGTAGAACGCGTCCTCGGGGAGGTCGTCGTGTTTGCCCTCGAGGATCTCGCGGAACCCCTTGATGGTGTCGGCCGTCTTGACGTACGCGCCCTTCTTGCCGGTGAAGACCTCGGCGACGTGGAACGGCTGCGACAGGAACTTCTCGATCTTGCGCGCGCGGGCCACGGTCACGCGGTCTTCGGCGGACAGCTCGTCCATCCCGAGGATGGCGATGATGTCCTGGAGCTCCTTGTACTTCTGGAGCACCTGCTGGACCGAGCGGGCGGTGTTGTAGTGCTCCTCACCGAGGATCTGCGGGTCGAGGATGCGGCTCGTGGAGTCGAGCGGATCGACGGCCGGGTAGATGCCCTTCTCGGAGATCTTGCGCGAGAGCACCGTGGTGGCGTCGAGGTGCGCGAAGGTCGTGGCGGGCGCGGGGTCGGTGAGGTCGTCGGCGGGCACGTACACGGCCTGCACCGAGGTGATGGACCCCTTGTTCGTGGACGTGATGCGCTCCTGGAGCGCGCCCATGTCCGTGGACAACGTGGGCTGGTAGCCGACGGCGCTCGGGATGCGGCCGAGGAGCGCGGACACCTCGGAGCCGGCCTGCGTGAACCGGAAGATGTTGTCGACGAACAGGAGCACGTCCTGGCCTTCTTCGTCGCGGAAGTACTCGGCCATCGTGAGCGCCGAGAGCGCGACGCGGGCGCGGGCGCCCGGGGGCTCGTTCATCTGGCCGTACACGAGCGCGGCCTTCGAGCGCTTGTAGTCGCCGGGGAAGATGACGGCGTGGTCGCCGCCTTCCTGCATCTCGTGCCAGAGGTCGTTTCCTTCGCGGGAGCGCTCGCCGACGCCGGCGAACACGGAGTACCCGCCGTGGCCCTTGGCGACGTTGTTGATGAGCTCCATGATGGTCACGGTCTTGCCGACGCCGGCGCCGCCGAACAGGCCGATCTTGCCACCCTTCGTGTAGGGCGCGAGGAGGTCGACGACCTTGATGCCGGTCTCGAACATCTCGGCGGCGGTCGACTGGTCGGTGAACGTCGGCGTGGGGCGGTGGATCGGCCAGAACTTGGTGGCGTCAACCGGGCCGAGCTCGTCCACGGCCTTGCCGACGACGTTGAAGATGCGGCCCAGCACTTCCTGGCCGACGGGCACCGCGATGGGCTTCCCGGTGTCGCGCACGTCCTGGCCGCGGCGCAGGCCGTCGGTCGTGTCCATGGCGATCGTGCGCACGACGTTCCCGCCGAGGTGGGAGGCCACCTCGAGGGTGAGGTTGTCCGCGGTGTCGTCGATGCGGGCGTTGGTGAGCTTGAGGGAGTTGTAGATCTCCGGCACCCGGCCCGGCGGGAACTCCACGTCGACGACGGGTCCCATCACCTGGGTGACGCGGCCCATGTTCACGGCGGCTTCGGACATGATTCGGTCTCCTGATTCGTTCGAACGGTTCAGAGCGCCGAGGCGCCCGACACGATCTCGATGAGTTCTTTGGTGATGGCGGCCTGACGGGCCCGGTTGTACTCGAGCGTCAGGCGGTCGATGAGGTCGGAGGCGTTGCGGCTGGCGTTGTCCATGGCCGTCATCTGGGCGGCGTAGAAGCCGGCCTCGGTGTCCAGGAACGCGCCCAGCACGAGCGTCTGGAGGAAGAGGGGCAACAGCTGGCCGAGGATCTCGGCGGCGGTGGGCTCGTAGCGGTAGTCGAGGTTCGACTCCACTCCCGCCGTGCCCAGCTCTTCGGCGTTCGCCTTCTCCACGGTGAGCGGCAACACCTTGTCGTAGGTGGGCTTCTGCACGAGGGTGTTGACGAACCGGTTGTACACGAGCCAGACCTCGTCGTACCGACCGTCGACGAAGCCCGCGACCGCGTTCTGCGTGAGCGGGGTGACGAGCTCCATCTTGGGCGTGCGGGCGTAGTCCGTGATCTGCTCGGCGAGCTCGATCTTCGCGCGCTTGAACGCCGCCTGGCCCTTGCGGCCGTAGGAGCGGATCTCGAGCTCGCAGCCCGTGGCGCGCTTGGCGGCGAGCCAGTCGTTGAGGTTGCGGAGGAGCGCGTTGTTGAACGGGCCACACAGGCCGCGGTCGCTCGTGAGCACCACGACGAGGACCTTCTTGACCTCCTCGTGCGGCTTGAGGAGCGGCTCGTCGAGCTCTTCGCCCGCGGCGGAGGCCACGCGGCGGAGCACGCTCTCGAGCTGGTCGCGGTACGGACGGGCGGCGCTGGCGCGCTCGGAGGCGCGGCGCAGCTTGGCAGCGGCCACGAGCTTCATGGCGCTCGTGATCTGCTTCGTCTTCTTCACGGACGAGATGCGCGTCCGGATGTCCTTCAGGGACGGCATCGCGTCACTTCCAGGTCGACTTGAACTTGTTGATCTCCTCGAGGAGGCGCTCGCGGAGCTTGTCGCCCTTGAGCGTCTTCTTCTCGACGATCTCGGCCAGGAGCTCCGGACGGTTCGCGAGGAAGTGGTCGGTCATGGCCTTGGTGAAGGCCCCGACCTTCGAGCGCTCGAGGTCGTCGAGGACGCCGGCGGTCCCGGCGAGGAGCTGCAGCACCTGCTGCTCGACGGGGAACGGCGCGTACTGCGCCTGCTTGAGGAGCTCGGTGAGGCGCGCACCGCGAGCCAGCGTCTTCTGGGTGGCGGCGTCGAGGTCGGACGCGAACTGCGAGAAGGCCGCGAGCTCGCGGAAGCTGGCGAGGTCGAGCCGCAGGGTGCCGGCGACCTCGCGCATCGCCTTGATCTGGGCGTTGCCGCCGACGCGGGACACGGACAGACCGACGTTGATGGCGGGGCGCTGGCCCGCGTTGAACAAGCTCGACTCGAGGAAGATCTGGCCGTCGGTGATCGAGATCACGTTCGTGGGGATGTAGGCCGACACGTCGCCGGCCTGCGTCTCGATGATCGGCAGCGCGGTGAGCGAGCCGTTGCCCATCTTGTCGCCCATCTTGGCGGCGCGCTCGAGGAGGCGGCTGTGCAGGTAGAACACGTCGCCCGGGTACGCCTCGCGGCCCGGCGGGCGGCGGAGGAGCAGGGAGAGCTGGCGGTACGCGACCGCGTGCTTGGAGAGGTCGTCGTAGATGATGAGCGCGTGCTGGCCGTTGTCGCGGAAGTACTCGCCGAGCGTGCAGCCCGTGAACGGCGCCAGGAACTGCATCGGGGCCGGGCTCGCGGCGGGGGCGCTGACCACGCAGGTGTACTCGAGGGCGCCGAACTGGCGGAGCTTCTCGACGACCTGCGCGACGGTCGACTGCTTCTGGCCGATGGCCACGTAGATGCAGAAGACCTTGTTCTTCGGGTCGTTCTTGAAGACGCGCTGGCTGATGATCGTGTCGATGGCGACCGCGGTCTTGCCGGTCTGCCGGTCGCCGATGATGAGCTCGCGCTGCCCGCGGCCGATCGGGGTCATCGCGTCGATGGCCTTGATGCCGGTCTGGAGGGGCTCGTTGACGGACTTGCGCGGGATGATGCCCGGCGCCTTCGTCTCGACGATGCGGCGCTCGACGGTCTCGATGGGGCCCATGCCGTCGATCGGGTTGCCGAGGGCGTCGATGACGCGGCCCATGTACGCGGGGCCGACGCCGGTGTCGACGATGCGGCCCGTCCGCTTGACCACGTCGCCTTCATGGATGTTCTGGTCGGACCCGAAGATCGCGACGCCGACGTTGTCCTCCTCGAGGTTGAGCACCATGCCGGCCACGCCGCCGGGGAACTCGACCAGCTCGCCGGCGAGGGCGTTCTGCAGGCCGTGGACGCGGGCGATGCCGTCACCGACGGACAGGATCGCGCCCGTCTCGGTCACGGAGACGCGCGTCTCGTAGTTCTTGATCTGGCTCTTCAGGATCTGGCTGATCTCGTCCGCGCGGATGTCCATGACGGAGGGCTCCCTGATCGGTTCGGATTCGGAAATGCTGTTGGAAACTGGTTCGCCGGTGGCGTGTCCCCCCGGCGGTGGCCGGTGCGAGGGGAGTTCAGGCCTGGGCCATCGGACCCTGGAGGAGCGCCCGCTTGAGCTCTTCGAGGCGGGTGCGGATGGAGCTGTCGTAGACGGTGTCTCCGACGCGGGCGACCACGCCGCCGATGAGCTCTGGACGGACCTCGGACGTGAGGATCACCTGCTTGCCGGTGACGCGGCCGAGCATCTCGCGGATGTCGCGCTCGAGGGCGGCGTCGAGCGGGGTGGCGGTCTGGACCGTGATGCGCGCGCGGTTGGCGCGGGTGTCGGCGAGGCCGCGGAAGGCGAGCGCGATGGCGGGCACCAGCGCGAACCGGCGCTTGTCGTTCACGACGTGCAGCAGGTTGACGGTGAGCTGGCTCAGCCCCATCCGCGGGAGGAGCGCGTCGAGCACGCCTTTGCGTTCCTCGCTGGTGAAGACGGGGCTCGAGAGCGCGTCACCGAGGGCTCCGTCGTCGGCCGTGAGGAGCGCGGCGAAGCGGTCGAGCTCGCGGCCCACGGCCTCGAGGATGCCGTCTGCCTCGGCGAGCTCTGCGGCGGCCTGGGCGTACCGGCGGGCGATCACGTCAGACACGGCGCTCTCCTTGGTCGACCGAGGCCAGGAACGCGCGGGCGAGCGCCTGCTGGTCCTGGTCGCTCGTGTGGGCGCGGAGCGTGGTCTCCGCGAGCTTCACGGCCAGCTCGACGGCCTCGTTGCGCAGGCTCGCCCGAGCCCGGACGACCTCGTCGCGGATGTTGCGCTCGGCCTGCTCGGCCACGCGGGCGGCTTCGCGGCGGGCGCGCTCGACGAGCTGCTCCTCCTCGCGCTTCGCCTCGGACTCGGCGGTCTCGAGCATCTCGGTGACCTCGCCTTCGATCTTCGCGAGGCGCGCCAGGATCTCGTCGTGGCGACGCACGGCTTCGTCGCGCTTCTGCGCGGAGTCCGTGAGCTCCTTGCGGATGCCGAGCGCGCGCTCCGCCCAGAAGTCCAGGAAGGGCCGGCGCACGAAGTACCCGACCACCGCCAGCAACACGAGGAGGTTGAGCGTGTGGAGCCCGACGGCCTTCAGGACGTAGGTCTCGGTGTTCGGCTCGGACCCCGTGGTGGCGTCCATCCAGTTCGCGACGCCGTCGTGGTCGTCGTCGTCGGTGTAGTAGTGGTGACCACCGTGGCCGCCGCCGCCTTCGTGGCCGGCTGCTTCGGTGCCGTGGCCTGCCGGAGCCGCGCCGTGGGCGGGCTCGGCCGCAGACGCCAGCGAGGTGAGGATCAGGGCGAGCATCGGCATCTCCTACGCCACGTTCCGACCGAGCACCCGGGAGGCGATGTCGGCGGAGAGGTCGCGGGTGGCGGCATGCAGGGCTTCGGTCGCGGCGACGCGGCTCTGCTGGACTTCGCGGACCGCGGCCGTCACGCGCTCGTCCGCGGTGCGGCGGGCGTCGGTGACGATCTCGGTCTCGCGGGTGTGGGCGCGGGCCCGGGCGGCGGCGCGGGAGCTGGACACGGCATTGCGCGCCTCCACGAGGCGGGCTTCCACGCGGGCGGCGCCGGCGGACGCGTCGTGATCTGCCTTCTCGGCGGCGTGCAGGGCCCCGTGCGTCTGCCCGTCGCGCTCGTCGAGGAAGGCGAGGAGCGGCTGCCACAGCACCTGGTTGACCACGAACGCCGTGACCGCGAACGGGAGCACGAGGAGCAACGCGTGCAGCGGATCGGGGATGATTTCCATGCGGGAGGGTCCTCGATGGGTTCCGGTGGGCCGACCAGGCGGTCGCCGAGCCTGTCGGGCCCGGCTCCGGGAGGGACGCGGAGCTATCCCAGGCCCCGGCGGGCGCCAAGCAGGGTGCAACGTTCCGTGCCGATCCCCGCCTGGCTGCCGGACCCGCCCGCGCCGGCGAGGCCGGTTACGGCCCGGCAGCGGAGGAGGACTCCTTGTTGTTGCGGCGTCTGGTGGCCGAGGGGTTCTCCGGCGGTCCGGTCGCGCTCGAGGTGGCAGACCGGGTGGAGCGGTGCCCCGACGTCGAGCGGATCGCGGAGGCGTGTGCCTTGGCATCCGCCGCCCTCGACCGGTCGCGGCTGCTGGGGGCGGCGCGGCGCCTCGGCTGGGTCGGAGCCGCGACGGAGGTCGGGGGGGACGCGCAGGATCCGGATCTCGGCGGCCTCTCGGCGGCGGGCGTCGGCCGGGTCGTCGAGCGGGGCCAGCGCACGGTCACCGTGGAGTTGCAGTTCGGGCTCGATCCAACCCTGTTCGGGCGGTTCCGCGAGGCGGCGATCCGGGAGCCCCGCCTCGCCCAGGCCCTCGCCACGGACGCTCCCCTGACGGTGAAGCTCGGCTGGTTCCTCGCCCGGGACCACACGTCTGCGTCCC
Organism: Myxococcota bacterium; assembly: GCA_044356535.1. Taxonomy (GTDB): domain Bacteria; phylum Myxococcota_A; class UBA796; order UBA796; genus JACKER01. Next base: position 11,001 of record JBIKWC010000039.1, on the reverse strand, counting down.
CCTCGGTGCTTGCGTTGCGCCTCGGTGAGGTCGCGTTCGAGACGAGCGGCAAGGACCGGCCCGCCTTCCTGACGGAGCTCCTGCCCGAGCTGGGGCGGAGGCTGCGGGTCGGTGATCCCTTCGAGGACCCGGCGGACCTCGCAGCGCGCTTGCTGCGTGCGTCGCTGGCTCCGGAGGCACGCCAACGGTCGGGGTGGGCCTCCGTCCGGGCGCTCGCCGCTGCGCCGCCGTTCTCGCTCCCGACGCCCGAGCTCGTGAGCGTGGACGGCAGGGTGGACCTCGCGTTCGGGCCGGAGCTCCGCTCCTGGCGACGGCTCGGGAGGCCGGCAGTGGACGCGGTCCGGTGGCTGGCGGACGCGTACGTCGAGCAGCCGGACGTGTTGATCGTGGCGGAGCACGTGCCGGAAGAGGTCCTGCAGTTCTGGACCGCGGCGCTCGACGCCTCCGGGGCCCCGGTCGAACAGGTCGTGTGCGGATGAAGGCCGTCTGCGTCCGGTGTGGTGGCGAGCGCCTGCGCTACGACCAGGTCTGCCCCACGTGTGGGCACCGGCCCGAGGGCGAGGGGTTGCTGGTGGCCTGGCTCCTGAGCACCGAGCACCTCTCGGAGGTCGAACTCGAGCGGGTCCGTGGGCGGGTGGCGTCGGGGGAGGTCACCCGCCCGACGGAGCGGATGCTGGAGCAGGCCCGCCGGGCGATCGGCGCGCACTTCGCCACGGACGCGGGGCTCGGAACCCGGGAGCGGCTCGGCCTGTTGTTCGTATCGCTCGCGTTCACCCCGCTTCCGGCCTGGGTGCTGGCGGCCTGGTGGTGGAACGAACAGCCGCGGGCGGCGCGCCAGGCGTTGGCGATCGCCTTGCCGACGACCGTGGCGAGCACCGCGCTCGTGTTCTACCTGCTCGGCTGACGCGGGCCCTCGACGCGGTCCCAGGCGGACTCGGCGTTCCGCAGCGGGAGGAGATGTGCTTCGAGCGTCGCCCGCTGAGCGGAGCCCGGCTCCGTGAGCCGCGTGGTCTCGGACTGCAGGTGGTCCACGATGCGGGCGGCCACCCCTGCGCCCGGTTTGCGTCGGTACGGGCGCCCTCGAACGCAGCGAGGAGCTCGGCGAGCGGCCCCGGATCGGCCCCGAGCTGCTCGAGCGTGCTGAACACCGCCAGCTCGCCGGCGACCGCCCGCGCGAGGTCCACTCTCGCGACAGCGATCGCGCGCTGGGTCTGCTGGGTCTGGTACCGGATCCAGGCGACGGACCCTCCGATGAGGATCAGGAACACGACGCCTCCGGCGACGAGCAGCCCCAGCCTCCGGGTCCTCGTCGCCTGTTCGGCCGCGGTCGGGTCGTCGCCCTGCACCCGCCGGGTCCGCGCTTCGACGGAGAGCTGGCGTTCCTGGTGGTCCAGCTGCACCTCGAAGCCCGTGGGGGCCACGGGGACCTCCGCCACCCAATCGGGGCGCTCCGCGGTGGCGGATCCCGCAGCGGGCCGCGACATCTGGTAGGTCGCGGGGCGGGTCGCCGGGGCGGGCGCGGCCGGCGGCGACGGCGGCGGCAGCAGCGTGACCGGGGGGAGCGAAGAGAGGGGTGGCGCGGAGAACCACGCACGAACCTCGTCGAGCGTCGTCCGGAGCTCGTCGTCCGTGGTGCGGCGGGGCTCCCAGGGCAGCACGAGCGTGGTCCCCGGTGGATCCGCCGGCACCTGCTCCACCGCTGCCCGCAGCGCCTCGGCCAGCGCCAGGGCGCTCGCCGGACGGAGGCTCCGGTCCTGCTCGGTCGCCGCGGCGATGACCGGCACGAGCGGTGCGGGGATGCCGGCGAGCTCCCCACCGAGCCACTCGACGGGTGACCGTCCGGTGAGCAGGACGTATGCGGTCATCCCGACCCCGAACAGGTCCGCGCGCCGGTCGACCGCGCCAGCGTCCGCGACCTGCTCGGGCGGCATGAAGCCGTCGGTCCCCATCGCGATCCCCTGGCGCGTGCGGGCCTGATCCTCGAACCGGGCGATGCCGAAGTCGACGAGCTTGCACAGCCCCCCTGGCGCGATCAGCAAGTTCTGGGGCTTCACATCGCGGTGTACCACCCCCGCGTCGTGGGCCACCTCGAGCCCGGCGCACAGCTGCTCGAGCACCTGGACGGCCAGGTGCGGTGGCAACACCCCGCGACGCAGGCGGTCGGCGAGGGAGCCGCCCGTCACGAGCTCCATGACGAAGTACGGGACAGTCCCCGTGGCGTCGACATCGTAGACCCGGACGATGTTCGGGTGCTCGATGCGGGCCAGGAGCTGGGCCTCCGAGACGAACCGCTCGCGTTGGGTGCGCCGCCGAGCGGCGGTCGGCAACATCACCTTGAGGGCTCGGGGCACGGCGAGCCGCTGGTCGAACGCCTGCAATACGACGGCCTGGCCCCCCTCGCCGAGGACTCCGTCGACCCGGTATCGGTCGAACAGCAACGGTGTCTCGTCTCGAAGTGCCATCGTGGCCCGCGCTGCTCCGCCGGGAGCCTACCTCGGGTCGCGGGTCGGCATCGTCACGGGACCTCGGTCCGCGAGAACTGGCGCAGTCCCACGGCGCCCGAGAGCACGGTCCACCCGAGGAGCGCGGCCCAGTGTTGCCACGCGAGCGGCTCGCCACGAGAGACGGCCTCCCACGCCGTCCACCCGGCGGAGGGGAGGAAGGGTGCAGCGCCCAGCAGGCGCTCGATCCCGGGCGGAACGGACGCCAGCTCCGGGGGGATGGACATCAAGACCCACGACACCAGCGTGAAACCGAAGCCCACCAGCCGCTCGACGAGGACGAAGAGGAGCGCGGTGGCGAGCCCACCGGCCACGGAGCGCGTCACGACGGACACCGTCAGCGCGAACACGGCGAACGCCGACTCGCACAACCACGTGGCTCCCGCGCCCGCGAAGACCGCGGCCCAGCTGGCGTCTCCGCTCGCGGGCAGCAGGACGAAGCCCGCTGCGATCGCGACGCAGAGCGACCCGAGGGTGCTGGCGAACGAGAAGGTGGCCAGCGCCGCGACCTTCGCGGTGTACACGGCCCACCGGTGCACCGGCCGGACGAGCTCGTCGCGCAGGGTGTGCGCCGTGAGCTCCCCCGCGAAGGACTGCGAAGCGAGGACCAGCAGGACCGTCTGCGCCACGTAGAAGCCACGGAGCCACCACGACCACGCGGCCCCGTTGGCGGCGCACAGATCGAGCCGTTCGGCGACGTTCTCGCCGTTCACCGAGAGGGAGGTGCCGCTGGCCAGGAACAACAGCAGGGGGCCGGCGGCGCCGAGCGCGACGAGCGCGACGAGACCGAGCCGGGCGGCCGGGCGCCCCCACAGTTTCAAGAGCTCCGCCCAGTACAGGAGACTCATCGGGCCGCTCCGCTGACGACCTCGAGGAACACGTCCTCGAGGTTGCGCTTCTCGGGCACCACCGCCTCCACGGACACGCCCGCTTCCACCAGCCTCCGCACGAGGTCGCCGACCGGGACCCCGGTGAGTGCGACGCGCACGCGCCCCTCAGCGCCGGGACCTTCGATCGCGATGCCTGCGACGCCCTGCAGCGCGGCCTCGACGGCAGCAGCGTCGGCGCCGAGCTCGACCCAGACCCGCGGGGAAGCGGACTGCGCCAGCAGGTCGGCGACGGGGCCCTCGGCGCGCAGCTGGCCCTCGGTGAGGATGCCGACGCGGTTGCAGATCGCCTGGATCTCGCCCAGCAGGTGCGACGACAGGAACACGGTGATCTGGTCGTGCAGGGCGAGGGACCGCACGAGATCCCGGACCTCGCGCATGCCCTGCGGGTCGAGGCCGTTGGTGGGCTCGTCGAGGAGCAGGAGCTTCGGGCGACCGAGCAGGGCCCGCGCGATCGCGAGGCGCTGTCGCATGCCGAGCGAGTACCCACCGGCCAGGTCCGCCGCGCGCTCGGCGAGGCCGACGCGCTCCACGACGCGCGCGACCTCCTCTTCGGCGTGCCTTCCGGCCAGCCCGGCGTACGCTGCCGCCACCCGGAGGTTGTCGCGCCCGGTGAGGAAGCCGTGGAAGGCCGGGGTCTCGACGATGGCGCCGACCCGCCGCCGCGACTCGGTGCCGGTGGCGCCGAAGATGCGGATCTCCCCCTCGGACGGGCGGAGGAGGCCCAGCACGCAGCGGATGACGGTCGTCTTGCCGGCCCCGTTGGGACCCAGGAAGCCGTACACGTCGCCTTCCTGGACGGTGATGTCGAGCGATCGCACTGCGTGCCGCCCACCGAACCGGTGGGAGAGTCCGCGGATGGACAGGGCGGTGGGCAGCTCCACGCGCGCCGCTTAACCCGTGGATGATAGAACGAGCCCGGAGGGCGGGATGGGGACGCTGCTGCTCATGTTGTTCGCGTGCGAGCCCGTGACGCCGTGCGACGACTACGTCGACTACATGTGCACCTGCCACGCCGAGGACACGGGTGTGGACTGCGACGAGCTCACGCTCACCTACACCGGCGCGGATCCCGAGGTCCAGGACGAGTGCGCCGTGTTGCTGGACGAGCAGCAGGCCGCAGACGACGATGCGGGCGCGGAGTGCGCCATCTGAGGGGAGCGGAAGGTGGAGCCAGGGGACCGGATCGACGGGTGGGTGGTGGAGCGGCGGCTCGGTACGGGCGGCATGGGCTCCGTCTACCGCTGTCGGAACGCCTCCACGGAGCGCATCTTCGCGGCGCTCAAGGTCCTCGATCGCTCGCTCCGGTCGAACCCGGAGGCCTCCACGCGGTTCGTGCGCGAAGCGGAGATCCTGGCCGGCCTCGACCACCCGAACATCGTCCGGGTGCGAAACGTCCGGGTCGACGCCGACCCGCCCTACCTCGAGATGGAGTTCGTGGAGGGCGAGCCCCTCGACGTGGTGATCGCGCGCGGGCCGCTGCCCTACGCCCAGGCGCGCCGCTACCTCCTCCAGATGGCCTCCGCCGTCGAGTACCTGCACGCCCGCGGGGTCCGCCACCGCGATCTCAAGCCCGCGAACGTGCTCGTCGACGCCCAGGACTACGTCCGGATCGTGGACTTCGGCCTCGCCACCGAAACGAACCTCGAGCGCATCACCGAGCAGGGGCTCAGCTTCGGCACGGTCTCCTACGCGCCTCCCGAGTGGATGGAGCCCGACCGGCTGGACCCCGTACAGTGGGACCTGTACGCCATGGGTGTGGTGTTCTACGAGCTCCTCACGGGTCAGGTGGCCTTCCCGATGTCGGGGCAGGGCGCCGTCAAGAAGCAGCTCCTGCAGGTCATGATGCACAAGCAGGTGGCGCCACCGCTCGACCCCGGCGAAGGGTTCCCGGAGCCCGTTCGCGCCCTGATCCGCGAGCTCACCGCGCGGGACATCGTCGAGCGCCCGCAGACCGCGCAGGAGCTGCACGCCCGGCTTCGAGCCCTCCCGGAGCAGTCGGAGGAGACGCGACCCATCTCCGACCGCCGCGGGGAGCCAACGCCGCGGCCGGTCAGCCCGGAGAGCCTGTTGATCACGGTTCCGCCGCGCACGCGGTCGCTGGGCTGGGTGGCCGCTGCGGCCGGCTCGATCGCGGTCCTCCTGGGGATCGCGGGCACGGCGTGGTGGGTTCTCGGAGACTCGCTCGTCGAACCCGTCGTGGCGCCGCTTCCGGTGCCGCTCGCCGCGGAGTTCCGTTCGGTCGAGGTGCAGTTCCTGGGGGCTCCGGCGGGGCTCGCGCTCGCAGCCACGCTCGGGGGCGAGTCCCGTTCCGCGGTGGACGGCGTGGTCCGGTTCACGGAGGTCCCGCTGACGGCGCAGGAGGTGGTCTGGGTGGCGGGGGCCGACTGCGGAGGCTGCCCGGGCACCGACTGCTCTCCCGCGTGCGGAACGGGCACCGTACCCGTCCAGGCCGGCGCAGGTGCCGCCAGCCTCGTCGTCCCCGTTCGGCCCGGCACGGGCACCCTGACGGTCGACATCCCGGCAGCGACGCGGGACAGCGGCAAGGCGAAGCGGCGCAAGAAGGTGGCCGTCACGGCGCGCCTGGATGGGGTCGTGGGGGCCGTGGACGGGTCGACGGCGCGGTTCGGGTCGCTCGCCCCAGGGCGCCACCAGTTGGTGGTGGACGTCGGGGACTGCCCGTCGTCGGCGGCGGGGTGCTGGCCCTCGGGCGTGTGCCCGGACAAGTGTCGCTCCGAAGCGCGGGAGGTGGTGATACCGTTCGATGGGGGCGAGCTGCGCGAGCGGATGGAGCTGCCCCTGCCCTGAGCGCAGGAGTTCCCTTGTGGTTCGTCGTCCTCGCGTCCTGTGAACCGGGCGAGCCCGATGGCCGGGCGCCGCGGGACGGGACGGAGCCCCCGGCCTCCGGCGACACCGCCGACACCGAACCACCCCCCGGCGCCGACCTGTGCAACAACCGGGACGACGACCTCGACGGGCAGGTGGACGAGGACGGCCTGGTGAGCTGGTACCTCGACGTCGACAACGACGGGTTCGGTGACCCGGAGACGACGGTGTCTGCCTGTGATCCGGGCACCGGCTGGACGCGCACGCCGGGCGACTGCGACGACAACGACGGCCGGCTGGCGGACGTGGTGGATCCGGTGCGGTCGTGGGTGGATCGGTCGGAGGCGAGGGGCTTCACGGCGCTCGGTCGCACCTGGGACGGCGTGCGGAGCTGCCTGCGTGACTCCCTGGGCGGCGGGATGGCCGTGGCGGACCTGGACGGCGACGGCCACGAGGACGTGTTCGTGGCCGGCACCGGCGTGCGTCACAAGCTGATGCGCGGGGACGGCCGGGGCGGCTTCACCGCGTCCGAGCTCGACCTCGCCCCCATCCGGGCGAGCGGCGCGTCGCCCATCGACGTGGACGGCGACGGGGACCTCGACCTCGTGGTGGGCACGATCGGCCGCGAACCCGTCCAGCTCCTGATGAACGACGGGGACGCCCGCTTCACCGAGGAGGCCCAGCAGCGCGGCGTGGCACTGGTGGACGACGCCGGGGGCTGCGGCGACTGGTTCGGCGCTTCGGCGGCGGACCTCGACGGCGATGGGGACCTCGATCTGATGATCGGCGGCTGGGAAGACGGCCTCGCGCTGGGTCGGCGCACGCGCTCGCGGCTGCTCGTCAACACGGGCGGCGGGTACTTCGTGGACCAGACGGTCACCTGGGGCGTCGACGCGCTGTGGGATCGCGCCGTGTTCAGCGGCATGTTCACGGACGTGGACCGCGACGGCGACCCCGACATGCTCGCGATCGCCGACTGGAACGGGACCACGACGCTCGAGAACGTGGGTGGGCGCTTCGTCCTCACCCCCGACGAGTCCGTGTTCACCGACGACAACGGGATGGGCGCCGACCTCGGGGACCCCGACAACGACGGCGACCTCGACTGGTTCCTCACCTCGATCTGGGCCGATCCGTACGCGGGCTGCTCCTCGAACCCGGCGTCGCTGTGTTCGGGCAACCGCCTGTACGGCTGGAACCAGGGCGGCTGGATCGACGCGACGGACGCAGCGGGCGTGCGGGAAGGCCAGTGGGCGTGGGGGACCGCGTTCTTCGACTGGGACCTCGACGGCGCCGAGGACCTCGTGTTCACCGGCGGCTTCGACAGCCTGCTGTACCGGGACGCGCCGGGCGGGATGTACCACAACCGCGGCGACGGCACGTTCGAGGACTGGACCTGTCGCGCCAACTTCACGTGGAAGGGCCTGGGGCGCGGGGTCCTGCCGTTCGACGCCGACGAAGACGGCGACGAGGACCTCGTGTTGAGCGCCCGGCTCGAAGGCATGGCGTACTACGAGCTCGTCGGCCCACCCGGCCACGCGCTGCACCTCGAGCTGCGCCAGCCCGGTGCCAACCCGTTCGCGATCGGGGCGATGGTCCGCGTGTACCGCACGGCCTCGTCGGCGCCGCAGGTGGCTCTGGTGCACGCCAACCCGCACTACACGTCGGGGCAGGGGCCGTGGGTCCACCTGGGCCTCGGCACCCACACCGAGGCCATCGACCACGTCGAGGTCACGTGGCCCGACGGGCGCGTCACCCGCTTCGACGACGTGCCGCAGGGCCGCGTCGTGCTGCGGCGCTGAGGAGGAGGAGGCCCCAGGTCGCCGGGGCCCCCGCAGTCGTGCACCCCGCGGCCCGGGGAGCGCCGGAGACCAGGACGTCCACGCGGGTCCGGGTGGACAGGGGAGGGACGCCGTCGTCGGTGATCTCGACCTCGAAGCGCGCAGCGCCGACGAACCGGGGGTCGGCCGCGACGAACAACGTGTCGCCCACGGCCCAGGCGCGCACGCCGACTGGCGTCGTCACGACCACGAGGGCGTGGCCCTGGCCAGGGTCGTCGTCGATCTCGAGGGTCCCGGACCACAAACCTGCGGGCGCGAGCGCCAGCGACGGGGGCTCGACCCGGGGCGCCGTGTTGTCGCACGACGCCGCCGTTAGCGACAACCCGAGGTCGTCGCGCAGCCAGCGGGCCGCTGCGTCGGCGCGGACGTAGATGCCGCCGTCCCCACACGGGCGCGTGGTGGGCAGGGCGGCGCGGCTGGTGATGCCCACGAGGACCGGCCCGGCCCCGCGCCCCGGCAGGAACAGCGGCCCGCCGGAGTCACCTGCGCAGGAATCCACGTCGTCTCCGCCTGCGACGAGCTCTCCTCCCGGGGCGACGGGCGTGTTGCAGCCGGCGTCGACGGCCGAGCAGTCGGCGTCGCGCACGGTGGTCTCCGCCACCAGGAGCTGGTCGGGCCAGTCGCGGGCCTGGGGGTCGGTGGCGCCGAACCCGGCGATCGCGACGGTGAGCCCGTCCTGGTACACGTTCCCGAGGCAGCCGTCGGCCAGCACCGCGGGCTCCACGTCGTCGACGGGGGCGTCGAGCTCGACGAGCGCGAGGTCCAGCGTGGTGTACGAGTCCGGGTGCACCTGCACCCCGGCGATGCCGCGCACGACCCCGCCTGCATCGAGCCGCGTGCTCCCGATCCGCAGCTCCGCGAGGCCGTAGGCGCAGTGGCCGGCGGTGAGCACGTGGTTCGGCGTCACCAGGGTGCCCGTGCACGCGAACCCGAGGTCCGTGGACAAGGCGGCGACGGGCGGCCAGTCGCCTTCGGCGGCCTCGTCCCCGCCCAGCACCTGCACCATCGGCTCGGGGTCCACGTCGAGCTCCGCGGCGGTCGACGCGGGCGCGGAGAGGGCCTCTGCGTCCTGGTCGGCGAGGGGAGCGGCGGCGGCAGCAGCGACGAGGAGGACCATGCCCAAGGATAGTGTGAAGAACGTGCACCACGCCAGACGAAGCGTGACGCCGGACCCCCGGGTCGGGTGGGTACGGTCCGGACATGACTCGGTACCGATCGGTGATGGGTGTGGGGCTGGTCCTGGCGGGCGCCGCGATGCTGGTGCTCCCGGGCCCTGGCGTGTTGACCATCGTGGCGGGCCTGACGCTCCTGGAGCGCGACGTGCCGGCGGTCGGCCGGTGGATGGCCTGGCTACGGGGCTGGTGGCAGAGCCGGTGGGCGACCACCACGGCGTGAGCCTCCCTTTGCGACGCGGCCGAGAACGGCGTACCCTGGCCCCGCTCCGAGCCGGAGGCCGCTGTGCACGTGCCCGCCTACGACGCGTTCCTTCCCCCCCGACTGCGGGCGCACCTCCTCGCCGAGGCGGTCGACGTCCCCGGGGTGCCTGGCGTACGCGTCGCGGCCCACCTCCGGGCCGAGTTCGCCGACCTCGACACCGACGACGCCCTCGGCTGCGTCGCCGAGGTGTTCCGCGCCGTGGGGCCCGCCCTCGCTTCGGTGCTGGCCCAGCGCGAACGCGACCGGGCCACGCTCGACGGGTGGACGGCGGCGGCTGTGGAGCGGAACCGCCCCCGCGCGTTCCTGGACCCCGCCTACGAGACCCCCGTGGGTCTCCGCGACGCTGCTGGCCGGCTGCTCCTCGGGCCCCACCCCACCCCGGCGGTGGTCGGCGCCGTGCCCGTCCCGGCCTTCCTCGCCGGCGACCAGGTGACGTTGTTCGGGCCCCCCGAGAGCGCGCGAATGTGTGTCCACGCGATGAACGCGCTGCACCGCCGCCGCCCGGACGAGCCTGCGGTCGTGACCGAGCTCGTCGCGGCGTCCGGGCAGGTGCCGCGGTGGGGCGCGGACGACGAGGACAGCCGCACCCCGATCCTCGCCAGCTTCCTGCGCGCGGCGCGCAACCTCGGCCGCTGCTTCGACGGCACCCTCGACGCGCCGGACCCGGTCCGCGGCACGCTGCGCATGGCCGACACGGGCCGCGCCCGGCCCATCAAGCGGGTCCCCGGGCTCGCGCTCCCGGACGGCACCCACTTCGTCGACGACCAGCCCGTGCCGCTGCACCTGTACGACCTCGTGTCGCACGTGTGGCACCAGCGCCGCATCCCCGAGGCGCTCGTCCTGTACGTGCCGAAGCTCGAGAACGAGGAGGAGGCCGCGTACCTGCGCGCGCTCCTGGAGGCCACCGACCGCGCCGTCGCTGCACGCGACCCGGGGTACGTCGCCGGCCACGTCCGGATCCTGCTCGTGTTCGAGAACCCTCGCGCCATCTTCCGGATCCGCGAGATGGCGAACGCGCTCGCGCCGTACTTCCTGGGCGGGAGCCTCGGCTGGCACGACTTCCTTGCGAGCACCGCGCGGCTCTTCCGGCGCGACCCGCGCTACCGCATCCCCGTGAAGGCCGATCCGAACATCGTGATCGACCGGATCCAGGCGTCGCACCGCCGCCTCGTCTCGGACCTCGGGCCCACCGGCGCCATCACGATCGGCGGCATGTACGGCGTGTTGTTCGAGGACGGCAACCCCGCCAGCTTCGCGGTCTCGATGGTGGGCTTCGTCCGCGACGTGACCACGCAGCTCAAGCGCGGGCTGCGCGGGTTCTGGGTGGCCCACCCGGACTTCGTGCGCATCGGCCTGGCCCTGGTGGAGGCCTGGCGCCGCCGCGAGCGCGACCCCGCCGACCCCGCGCTGGACGCGCTGATCACCGCCCTGGTCCCCGACGACCTCGAGCGGGAGCGGCTCTCGGCCTTCGTCCACGGCCCCGACGTGCCGGGCCTCGACGCCTCCGAC
>JBIKWC010000259.1:0-10408 GCA_044356535.1 Myxococcota bacterium | reverse complement strand
CGTCGGAGACACCCGAGTCGTCGGAGTCCGGCTCCAGCGGGTCGGTGCCGCGGCCGGCCTCGTCGCCGTCGGTCAGGCCGTCGTCGTCGGAGTCGGCGTCGGTCGGGTCGGTGCCCGCCGCCGCCTCGGCCGGGTCGGAGAGGCCGTCGGCGTCGGTGTCGTCGAGGTCGTCGCTCGGATCGGTCGGATCCGTGCCGTCGGTGACCTTGTTGCCGTCGGAGATGCCCGAGCCGTCGGAGTCGCTGTTCATCGGGTCGGTCCCGAGGTCCTGCTCCGCGCCGTCGGTCAGGCCGTCGTCGTCGGAGTCGCCATCGAGGGGATCGGTGTCGCCGAGCTCCTCGAGGTCGGACAGGCCGTCGGAGTCGCTGTCGGCGGACAGCGGATCGGTGCCGAGCGCGGCCTCCTCGGGATCGGTCAGGCCGTCGCCGTCGGAGTCGTCCTGGTCGTCCGCCGGGTCCATGGGATCGGTGCCGTCCGCGACCTCGTCGCCGTCGGAGACACCCGAGTCGTCGGAGTCCGGCTCCAGCGGGTCGGTGCCGCGGCCGGCCTCGTCGCCGTCGGTCAGGCCGTCGTCGTCGGAGTCGGCGTCGGCCGGATCGGTGCCGTCGGCGGCCTCCGTCGGGTCGAGCACGCCGTCGCCGTCGGAGTCGTCCTGGTCGTCGGACGCATCGAGCGGGTCGGTTCCGTCGACGAGCTCCTGGCCGTCGGAGACGCCGCCGTCGTCGGAGTCGGCATCGTTCGGGTCGGTGCCATCCGCCACTTCGGCCGCATCTCCCCCCCCGTTCTACAGGTACGCAGGTCAGGGCCTCGTCAACGCCTGGGCTGGGTCGATCAAGATTCCATCAAGGGCCCGATCGCGAGAGCCGAAGCCCAGCGACCGAAGCGGCGCCGGGTACGGGTGCCTCTCCGGGTCGGCGAGCGTCGCGGGGACGGCGGCGCTCCTCCCGGTCAGCGCTGGACCTTCGCCACGCCCTGGCTCTCAAACCACCGGGCGACGCGCTCGACCTGATCGCCCTGGAGCACCACCTCGTCGCCGTCGACGCGACCTCCCACCCCGAGGTTGGCCCGCAGCCGTTCGAGCACTGCGGCGTGGCCTGTCGTCAACCCAGAGATCCGGGTAGCCTTCCCGCTCGATCCCTGCTTCTTCCCATACCGCACCGCCAGCCGGTTCGGCAGGGGCGCGGGACCGGACGGTTCGGCGGCGGGGGGTTTGGGCGGGACGGGCTCGGGGGTCGACGGGCCCGCCACCAGCCCCGCCTTGGCCAACAGGTCTCCGAAGGTGCCTGCCATCGGTCCTCCCACCGGGACCACCTACCGCGAGGCGCGCCCCGCGGCGATCGCTGCCCTGTTGGTGGGACACCGTGGGCGCTCGCCCCCATCACCCGGAGGCCCGAACGACGTTGGACCCGGACTCACGTCCACGGCGTCAACGCCGCACCCAGCGCACGACTCGTGCTACCCTTCAGTACCTTCACCCGGAAGCGGAGGGGCTGCCTCCCTTCTTCGCGTTGGAGACACCATGATGGCCGCTCGTTGCTCCTGGGCTCCTGCCTGGCTCCTGGCGGTCGCGCTCGCTGCCGCCTGTTCGGAGCCGCAGCCCCCGCGCAAGGATGCGCCCCCGAGCACGCCCCCCAGCACGCCGATGGTCCTGCTCGCCGGGCAGTCGAACATGGAGGGCAACGTCGACGGGGCGCTGTTCGCGACGCTGCTCACCGAGCTCGGCCGAGGCTCGGACGACGACCTTCCGCTGCGGCTGAGCGCTGCCCTCGAGGCCTGGTACTTCGCCATCGACGGGAGCTACCTGTACACGCCCGAGCTGGCCGAGCTCGAGACCACCGCGCTGATCCTGCTCCGCGACCAGGGGCTCCTCGGCCGCGACGTGACCGAGCCCCTCCCGGACGTCCTCTGCTCGTTCAACCGCGCGCCGGTCGCCCCGCTCGCGCTGAACTGCGGCTACCCGTTCGGACCCGAGCTGATGCTGGGCCACGCCTGGGCTGCCTCGGGCAACCCCACCACGTCGCTGGTCAAGGTCGCCAAGGGTGGAACCACGTTGAGCACGGACTGGCGGAGCCCGTCGTCCGGGGGTGAGGTCGGCCCGGAGTACCTGAAGCTGCAGGAGAAGATCGGTTCCCTGGGGGAGGACCCCGCCAGCGTGAACCCGATCTGCGCGGAGCAGGACTGTCGCTGGGCGGCGTTCATCTGGTTCCAAGGCGAGAACGACTCGTTCGACGAGCGCGACTCGTCCACCTACGAGGCCAACCTGCGGAACCTGCTCGCCGACGTTCGAGGAGAGGTCGGCGATCCCGCGCTCCCGGTGATCGTCGTCCAGATCGGTGCCTGGGCGCAGAGCCTCGGCTTCGGCCCCGGCGTGGCCAGCGCGCAGCAGCGCGTCGTCGACGAAGACCCCCACGCGCGGTTGGTCGCGACCGACGACCTGAGCGGCTACTACCACTACGATCCGGCCGCCCAGCTGATCATCGGCAAGCGAATCGCCGACGAGGTCCAGGCCGTGCTCGGGTTCGAGGACGCGCCCGCCCCGTAGCCTCGAACTTCCTTTCCCTGACGCTGGGCATCGTCGAGCTCGACGTGGCGCCTACTGGACCATCCGCAACCGGCCCTCGACCCGCACGACGACGTCGTTGTAGTCGAGGTCTCCGCCGCCGAACAGGTCCTCGAACCCGATGAGCCACGAGCAGTCGCCTTCGTAGGTCACGGCGACGTGGGCCACGCCGTCGGCGTTGCGGCTCGCCGGCCCGGACTGCCAGTGATCGCCGGTGTCGTGCACGTCGAGCCCGAACGTGAGCTCCGCGTCCCACGCGAACGGCCCCACGACGTCCGCTGTCCCTGGCGCGGTGGCCCAGGCGTCGCGGAGCGTGAGGGCCACCGGAGCGTCGAGGGTGTACGTGTCGTCGTACCCGGTGTCGGACAACACCAGCGAGACCACGACGGGCGTGGTGGCGTCGGTGGTGAACAGGCGGACGGAGGGGCTCGTCGCGTAGCCGTACGCGGGCTCGTAGCAGTCCACCGGAGGCGGCTCCGTCGCGGAGTCCTGGGCCTCGGGAGTCCCGGTGTCTTCGGGCAGGCCTGTGTGCAGGGCAGGCGGCAGCGGCTCCGTCGTGGGCTCTGGCTCCGAGGGCGCGGTGGTCGGCTCCGTCACCGGGGCGACCTCCGGCTTGGTCGGAACGAGCACGCCGTACTCACTACAACCGCCGGCACCGACCGCGACCAGGACCAAGAGGCGACGAACCATGGTTCCCCCTGGGTCGGGCGCTGCACCTTCCGGGCCAACGGGTATACGTCGTGTTTCCCCCCGGCGCGACATTCCTGCCGCGTCCCGCCTGCCCCGTGTCCCCCGGGCCTGGTCACGCTGGCGGGTCTCGGCGTGACTCACCCCCGTTTCGATGTGCTGGAGAACGGATCCAGGATCGCCACTCCGCAGCCCGCGAAGTCGGTGCCGTTGCGGGTCACCACCGTCATCCCGCGCGCTGCGGCCGTGGCGGCAATCAGCAGATCGGCCTGGGTCCGCGTCTGCCCCGCAGCCCGGAGCTGGCCCCGGAGCTGACCCGCGTGCCGCGCCACCGGGCCGTCGACCGGCAGCACCTCGCACGACCGCTCGAGGAACGAGCTCATCCACGCTGCGATCCGGGGGTGGGGCCGCCACGCGAGACCGAAGGCGATCTCCTCGACCGTCACCGCGCTCACGAACAGCCGGTCCTGGCTGCGGACCCACCGCTCCACACCCGAATCGGGTCGGGGACGGACGAGCTCCGAGAGGATGTTGGTGTCAACGAGGAAGCTCACCGAGGGCCTCCGCGAGCGGCTGCGCACGATCGCGGCGCTCTGGGACGACGAGCTCGTACGCGCTGTCCGCGAGGATGGACCGCAGCTCGTCGAGCGCGCCTCCGACGGACGATGCGCCCTGCTCCCGCCACCGGACGAACGCCCGATACTCCTCGATGTCGACCACGGCGGCGACCTCCCGCCCCCGGACCGTGATGACCTGCGGTCCGTCGTCGAGCGACTTGAGGAGCGTGGGGAGCCTGGCGCGCGCGTCTGCGCTGGACCACGACATGTACACCTCGCTGTTCGATCCAGCTGTATCGTACAGCAGCGGCGACGGTCGGCCTACCCGGCCTTCCCATCGTGAATCGGCGGCCGCGCCGGCGCGAAGAAGTCGTTCCCCTTGTCGTCGACGACCACGAACGCCGGGAAGTCCTCCACCTCGATCTTCCACACCGCTTCCATGCCGAGCTCCTCCATGTCCAGGACCTCGACCTTGCGGATGTTGTCCTGCGCCAGCACCGCCGCCGGGCCGCCGATGGACCCCAGGTAGAACCCGCCGTGTTTCTGGCAGGCGTCCGTCACCGCCTTGCTCCGGTTCCCCTTCGCCAACATCACCATCGAGGCCCCGAGCGCCTGGAACCGGTCCACGTACGGGTCCATCCGCGCCGCCGTCGTCGGCCCGAACGAGCCCGACGCCATCCCCGCCGGGGTCTTCGCCGGGCCCGCGTAGTACACCGCGTGGTCCTTGAACCACTGGGGCAGGGCCTCGCCGCGCTCCAGGCGCTCCCACAGCCGCGCGTGGGCGATGTCCCGCGCCACCACCAGCGGCCCCGACAGCGACAGGCGCGTCTTGATCGGGTGCTTCGACAGCTCGCGCCGCACCTCGTCCATCGGGCGGGAGAGGTCGATCTTCACCACGTCGCCGCCCAGCTTGTCCGGGTCGATCTCCGGCAGGTACTTCGCCGGGTCCGTCTCCAGCTGCTCCACGAAGATGCCCTCGGCGGTGATGCGCCCCAGCACCTGCCGATCGGCCGAACACGAGACCCCGATCCCCACCGGGCACGACGCGCCGTGGCGGGGGAGGCGGATGACCCGCACGTCGTGGCAGAAGTACTTGCCGCCGAACTGCGCGCCCGTGCCGTTCGTCCGGGTGAGCTCCAGGATCTGCGCCTCCAGCTCCACGTCGCGGATGGCGTGCCCCGCGGGCGAGCCCTTCGTGGGGAGTTCGTCGAGGTACCGGCAGGAGGCGAGCTTGACCGTCTTGAGCGTCTGCTCCGCGCTCGTGCCGCCGATGACGATGGCGAGGTGGTACGGCGGACAGGCCGCAGTGCCCAGCTTCTTCAGGGCCTCGGTGACGAAGGCCGCCATCGCCTTCGGGTTCAAGAGCGCCTTCGTCTCCTGGAACAGGAAGGTCTTGTTCGCCGAGCCGCCGCCCTTCGCCACGAACAGGAAGTCGTACACGTCGCCCTGCGCCGTGTACAGGTCGAGCTGCGCGGGGAGGTTGGTCTTGGTGTTGACCTCGTCCCAGGTCGTGAGCGGGGCGAGCTGCGAGTAGCGCAGGTTCGTGGTGGTGAAGACGTCGAAGATGCCCTTCGAGAGCGCCGACTCGTCGGTGCCGTCCGTGAACACGCGGTGGCCCTTCTTGCCCATCACGATGGCGGTGCCCGTGTCCTGGCAGGACGGCAGCACCATCGCCGACGAGACCACGGCGTTCTTGAGCAGCGTATACGCCACGAACTTGTCGTTCGGCGACGCCTCCGGGTCGTCCCAGATGGCGCGGAGCTGGCGGAGGTGCCCCGGGCGGAACAGGTGCTCGATGCTGCGGAACGCCTCGCGGGCGAGGAGGGTGAGGGCCTCCGGCGCGACCTCGAGCACCGGCTGGCCCCCGAGCGACGAGACCTTCACGAAGTCGCCGTCGAGCTTGCGCCAGGGCGCCTCGGGGTGGACGGGGAACATCTCGTGGAACACGAAGTCGGGCACGGGCGCCTCCGAGGGCTCCGTTAACCGCCGCCGCCTTGATCCTCCCAGCGCTCGAGGGCGGTGGCGATGACCCCGCGCGTGCGGAACGACCGGGCGCAGTGGTCCGGCAAGGCCTCCAGCACCTTCAGCGCGCTGCGGGCCACGGCTTCCACCACGCGGTGATCGGGCTCGGCGAGGTACATCGCGACCAGGAGCTCGAGCTTGAGGCCGCGGGTGCCTGCGCCCTGCACGTCCTTGAGGCCGCGCTTGACCGCGCCCCGCGCCGTGGACTGGGCGCCCGCTTCGAGCAGCGCCATCGCGGCGTCCAGGCGGATGCGCGCCGAGCGGATCACGAGCTGCGGGCTCGGCCGGGCGAGGGCGCGGTTGGCGAGCTCGCGGGCCTGGGTGGGGTCGCGGCGGACGAGGGCGCGGGCGCGAACCGCCAGGTGCTGGCCCTCGAGGTCGTCGACGACCTCCTCGCTCAGGTTGTCGACGGGCTCGAGGAGGCGCAGGGCCACGTCGGCGCGGCCGACCTCGCAGGCGGCGCGGGCAGCGCGGATCCGGGCCTCGGCGCCCCGGGGACCGAGGTGGCGGGCGAGCCCGTCGACCTGGCTGGCTGCGTCGGAGGCCTCCCCCGCCATGCCGAGGAGGGCCAGCACCTCGGCCAGGAGCGACACCGCCTCGGCCTGCTGGTCCACGAGCTTGCGCTTCGCGGTGGTGTCCACGAGGTCGACGGCGCGCTGGTAGGCCAGCCCGTACATCCCCATGGCGGTCTCGAGCTCGATCGCCCGCGCCTGGATGCCGGCGTGGACCTCACCCCGGCCGTCCGCGCCGAGCAGCGCAGCGGCGCGCTCGAGCACCTGGAGGCTCTCGGCGAAGTCGCCGCGGACGGCGGCCACGTGGGCGCGCCCGCGGAGAGCCCGGGCCTGGCCCTGACCGTCGACCGCACACCGGCCTGCCTCCTCGAACTTCTGGTTGGCGTCGTCGAGCCAGCCGGCGCGCAACGCGAGGTCCCCCAGGAGGCGGAGGACGGCGGCGCGGTCTTCGCCCACGAGGCCCAGGCTGACCGCCTCGGAGAGGGCGTGGCGGGCGTCGTCGTGGCGGCCCGCGTGGTGACGCGCACGCCCCTGGTCCCGCAGGGCGACGGCGAGCGCTGCGCCGCCTTCCACCCGCGCGAGGGCCACGGCGTCGTCCAGGGCCGGAAGCGCCGCCTCCCAGTCCCCGAGGCCGAGGTGCGCGCGGCCCTCGAGCTCCGCCACCCGGCGGGCGGCCAGACGCCGATCGCCGTCGGACAGGGCGCTGCCGGCGCGGTCGACGAGCCCGCGCAGGTCGGCGGCGAGCTGCAGCACCTCCGAGAACTGCCCGGCGGCGAGCTGCGCTTCGGCGGCCTGGAGGAACGGGTCCACCGCAGAGGGCGCCGGCGCAGCGGGCGTGGGGGCAGGCACGGGGTCGGGGAGGCGGACCTTCCCGGACGGCAGGTCGGTCTTGCGGCCCTCCGGACGCACCTCGGCGACAGGACCCTGCGCTTCGGGGGCGCGGGTGGCGCCCGGTCCGCGGCCAGCGCGGGAGATGCCGCGCGACAACCCGGTGGGGCCGGGCTCCGCCGGGGGCGGTGGTGCCGCGGGGCGGGGAGGAGGACCGGCGACCACGCGACCTGCAGCGCCGGCCGGGGTCGCACCGCGGCCGGGTGGGGGCTCGGGCGCGACGGGCTCGGGCTCGGGCGCGCCGCGATCGGCGCCCAGCGTGGAGACGCGGCGGAGCGGCTTGATCTCGGTGACCTCGCGGCGACCCGCGGGCGCCTCGGGTTCGGCCGAGGCCACCGGGGTCTCGTCGTAGGACTCGGGCGAGGCCGGGACGTCCTCGGCCCGCAGGTCGGGGAGCACGGCGGTCTGCAGATCACCGAGCCGCGGCGTGCCGGGGGGGTTCGTGTCTTCCTCGCGGAGGGGCGCGAGCTCGAGCGGCGGCGCGCGCGGCACCGTCTCCTCCCCGGACTGCGCCGCGTCCTCGGGGCGGGCTCGCGGGGCGGTGAGCTCGTCGTTCGCGCCGCCTTCGGACAGGATGGCCGTAGGCAGCGAGTTCCCCGCTGGCGGGGGTGCGGGCCGGGGTGCGGGTTGCGGCGCGGCGGCGACGACGGGGTCCGGCGCCTTGTCCTTGTCCTTGTCCTTGGGCTTCCGCTCCTTCTTCTCCTCGTCTGCGTCCGTGATGCGCTTCCCGTAGTGCTTCCGGATCCGGATCCCGGCGGACTCGAGGAACTTCGTGGGCAACACCCCGCCCACGAACACGAACACGTGGTCGTTCGGCAGGGTGATGGCCTCGCCCTTCTGGTCGAGGACGATGCGGTCGACGCCCACCTCCTTCACCTGGGAGTCGAGGAGGAGCTCCACGAGCCCCTTCTTGACGGCGTCCTTGAGCCGCTTGATGTTCTTTTCCTTGGGGCGGTTGATCTTGTTGCCGCGGTACGACAACAGGACCTTGTTGCCCGGCTGCTCGCCGAGCTGCATCGCCGCCTCGACCGCCGAGTCGCCGCCGCCCACCACCACGATGTGCTCGTGCTGGAAGTGTTCGGGCTCGAGGAGGGAGTACGAGACCTTCTCCTGCTCCTCGCCGGGCACGTCGAGCTTGCGCGGGGTGCCGCCGCGCCCGAGCGCCAGGATCACGCGCTGGCCCTCGACGGTGCGGGTCGCGGTCTTCACGGAGAACCCGCCGTCGGGGAGCTTCGACACGCCGTCGACCCGCTCGTTCGCGGACACCTCGAGCCCGCACTTCGCGACGATGTCCTCGAACAGCTTGACGAGCTCCTCCTTGTACAGCTGCTTGAGGTTCACCTTCCCGAACAGGGGCAGGACCATCGGGCGGGTGAAGACGAGCTTCTTGCGCGGGTAGTGGCGAACGACGCCGCCCACCTCGCCCTGGTCGACCAGGAGGTAGTCGAGGCCCTTCTGCTTGGCCACGAGCGCCGCAGCGAGCCCGGCGGGGCCGGCGCCGACGATGATCACGTCCTTTCGGCCTGCCTTCTTCTGGATCCCGTTCGCCGCGGCCTGCATGGCCTGGACGCCCTGCTCGGCAGCGGCCGCGATCAGGCCCATCCCGCCGAGCTCTCCGGCGATGTACAGGCCCTTGACGTTGGTCTCGAAGCCGGCGCCCACCTCGGGGATGTCGATGCCGCGCTTCTCGGAGCCGAACACGAGCTCGATCGCGTCGACGGGGCAGACGGGGACACACACCCCGTGGCCGATACACGCGGACATGTTGACGGCCACCGCCTGTCCGTCGATGAGCCGAAGCACGCCTTCGGGGCACGCCGTGACGCAGGCGCCGGCGCCCATGCAGAGCCCGAGGTCGACGTAGGGCTGGATGGTCACGGGCTCGTGCCGGCCGGCCTCGACCGCCTTCTCGCGCTCCACCCGGTTCCGCCGCTCGGTGACGAAGATGTAGAGCCAGGCCGGGAACACGAAGAACACGCCGATCAACGCCACGCAGAACAGCGCGGGCAGGCTCTCCGTCATTCGAACAGACCACCGAACAACACGGACAACACCCGGCCGAACAAGAGCGCGTTCAGGATGTGGATCGCGGAGATGGCGTACATCGCGAAGGCCAGCGGCTGGTGGAACAGGCTCCAATACCGCAGGATGCGGCGCGCGACGTCGAAGCCGGCGAGGTTCCGGCGGGCGACGAGCTGCGCCAACAGGGTGGTCTCCGCTGCGCTCCGGACCCGGCGGGGGAGGTTGGCCCGGTGCAGCAGCACCCGGATCAGGTCGGCCCGGCGTCGCACGTCGGCGTCGAGGACCACGAGCTCGCTGAGGCCCCGCGGCTCGAAGCGCAGGTCGCGGGCGAGCGTCACGGCGCGGCCGATCGCGGCGCCGTCGCCGTCCCGGGTGGCGGTGACGAGCTGCGCGCGGGTCTCGTCGAGCCGGGCGACCTCGACGCGGAGGTCGTCGCGGAGGCCCTGCGCGGCGGCGGGGAAGTACCCGAACAGGTACCGCCCGAAGAAGCCGGAGACCGCGACGAACACCATGCACCAGAAGCCGATGCCGATGAACCCGGACGGCAGCTTGAGGCCGCCGTGCAGCACGATGTAGAGCGGACCGACGATGCCCGCGAGCAGGTGGAACCGCATCCAGAACTGGCTCGAGCCCATCCCGTGCAGGAACGGGATCCACTTGTGGACGCTGTACATCAACAACACGACCATCAGCCCGGTGCCGATGATCCCGAGCAGGATGCCCAGCAGCGCGCCGGGGGCGAACGTTGCGTGCAGCGGGTGGTCCGGGCGCTCGAGGGGGCTCGTGAGCCAGTACGGCGTCCCCACGAGGGTCACCGCTGCCGCCACGAGCACCAGGGCCGCAGTCGACGTCGTCAGGAACACCCATCCGAGGATGCCCGTGACCGAGACGCGCGGCGGGGTGGGCGAGGCCATGAGGGCGCCGTCTATCGCGGCCTCCTCCGCTCGTCATCGGGACGCCGAGGGGACACCTGGGTCACCGGGCTGCGGCATTTCGATCGCGCCGCTGCGCGCTGACGCCGCTCCTTCCTCGATGATGACTGCGCTGGTCCGTGGTCCGGAATTTGCTAGGAATTGTCACGGGGCACTGTCGCCTCCGTCCGGGACCTCCCTTGAAGAACCACCTGCCAGGCTCCCCATCCGCGTCGTCACGAGAAGTCG
>JBIKWC010000038.1:0-38454 GCA_044356535.1 Myxococcota bacterium | reverse complement strand
CACGGTGCCCCGCGAGGTCACGGTGCCGATGCGCCTGGCGTTCGAGACGGGCGACGGCGCGTTCACCGAGGACGTCGCGGTGGACCTGGTGGTCACGGACACGGACGAGAGCGTGCGCGGGCAGCCGTACCTCCCGGTGGCGGAGCACCTGGGCGCGTTCGACGCGACGGGCTGGGACGAGGTGAACCTGGCCTTCGGCACCTGGACCCCACCGACGGGGGGCGAGGTGGTGTTGATCTCCGACGCCCGGGGGGAGTGCGGCGTGGGTTCCTGGAACAGCACGCTGTCGACGGGTTGCGCAGCGCGCTGACCGAGGGACCTGGACCCCTCGGACGGACCACGGGGGGCGGGCGGAACTCCTGCCCCCTCTCCCCACCGGGGAGAGGGTTGGAGTCGCGGCTCAGACTCCTGCTTACTCTCCGGCGAGCTGCAGAACTCGTTGTCGCAACGCCACGGACACGAACATGCCGAGTGTCTCCATTCGGTCCAGCGTCGGGCCGACCGCGGCCAGGTGCCCCTGCCGTTTCGCCATCAACAGCACGCCCAACGAGCCGATGATCGCCAGCCCGCGTGCCTCCGCGATCGATCGAGCGCTGGAGTCATCCACCAGCAGCGTTGCGTGAAGTCGCTCTGCGAGCGGGATGGCAGACGCCTCGCCCTCGTCCAGGAACGTGAGCAAATCGGCGTTTGCTTCTTCCCGCTCCACCACAAGCCACGCCGAAGCCGCTACCTCCGCTGCGCCAACCCGTCCTTGACCGGCGACCGTGACTTCTTCGTAAACGAGATGGGGCACTACCACTCGCCCGAACAGGATTCGCAGGAGCTCGAGCTGACCGGCGCCTGCCAGGTAGATCAGGGGTCCGGCGTCTGTAACGACGATCACACGCTGAACCTGGCAAGCTCCCGGTCCAGATCGTCGACGGTGTGGTCGATCACGGGAACGCCATGAACCCCGAGCAACTGCATGAAGTCAGCGCGCGGCAGGCACGACAGCTCCGCTGCCTTGCCTACCCCCATTCGCCGCAGGCGGACCTGTTCGATGAGCCAAAGCCGAAGCAGCTCGGGGCCGACGTCCGCCTCGGTCGTCCCCGCCGGAACCGGAACCATGACCTGCACCTGGACGCTTCGAATCGCCATGTTTTCTCCTAACCGATGTCCGGTACGTGGCGCTGGACCCCACCCACGGGGGACGCGGTGGTGCAGCTCGTCGCGAGCGTGCTGTTCCAGGCCCCCACACCGCACTCGCGCGGCGCGCTGACTGGGCGATTCGAGTCGGCTCCCTGGCGTTGGCGGCGAGGGGCGACAACCTCTCTGCGCTCTCAGCGTTCTCTGCGCGATCCACCGGGCTGCTCGGTCGACGCTGTCCGTTGGACAGAGCGCGGGGAGAGCGCAGAGAGGGCACCCCCCCCAGGACGACCGAAGTGTCACCGCGGAGCGGCCAGCGCCGTCCGGAGCTCGGCGCGCGTGAGGGGCGCGTTCGACAACGCCCGGTAGTCCAGGTCCATCGGGTTCTGCGTCGCGACCACGATGCCCACCCCGTACGCCCTCGCCTGCTCGTCGACGTCGCCCTCGTGCCAACGGATCCAGGTCATCCCGCGGCGGAGCTCGGCGTGGGCGCGCAGCAGCAGGGCGCCGAGCTTCCGGCGCTCCGCGCGCACGGGTTCATTTCATGCGAGCCGCCTCCTCCGCCCTCGCCTTGAGCTCGCGGTTGAACACCTGGTACAGGCTCACCGTCTGCCGAGCGACCACCCCGCCGAGGAACCGAATGACCGCGCCCTGCGGCTCGTCGCTCTGGACGAAGCGCGTGCGGCCGTTGAGCAGCGGCTCCACCCGGTACACGTGCCGATCGGTGAAGACCCCGGTCGCGAAGTCCGACCAACCGAACTGCGCGCCGGGCTCGAAGAACTTCAGCTCGTGTTGGTAGGTCTGATCCCGCCCGAACGCGCGGAACACGACCTTGACCTGCCCCCCCTCGCGGAAGTCGCCCTCCAGGCCCTGGAGCCCCGACGACCACTGCGGCAGCGACGCGAAGTCGGTGAGCACCGCCCACACCACGTCGTGCGGCGCGTCGATCCTCCGTGGGCCCGATAGCTGACAGGTTGTTGGTTAACTGGCGTGGGCCCCGTGCGAGAGGTTACCGACACCTCGTCAGTTGTCAACCACCTCGAGCGGAAATGGAACGCGACCCGCCTCATCACGACTTCCAGCGCGCGCGCTCCGACACGCAGAAACAGGAGCGCCGACGCGACATCTTGCAGGCGGCGCGTGTACATCTGGCGGCCGCCGGGGTGGACAGCTTCTCGCTGGCGCCCCTCGGCAAGGCCGCTGGCGTCTCTCGAGCCTCGTTGTACCTCTACTTTCCGAACCGCGAGGAGCTGCTGCTCGCGTTGTACCTGGAAGAGACGCGCGGTTGGCTCGAGGACCTCGCCGAGAGGACCGCGCCCGCCATGGCCATCGACGACTACCTGCGCGCCGTGTTCACCTCGGCGACGCGACGTCCACTGTTCCTGGAGCTCGCCCCCCGGGTGCCCGGCGTCATCGAGAGCCACGTGTCGGTCGACAGCCTGACCGAGAGCAAGCGCCTGGCGGCCACGTTGGTCGAGGTCGCAGGTCGTCGAACCGCGCTGGCCCTCGGGCGCCCGGTCGAGCAAAGCGTCGAGTTGGCCATGGGGCTGTTCGCCCTGTTGCTGGGCGTCACCCAAGCCTGGCGAACCCCCAACGTGGACGTCGCGCGCCTGCCGCCGGACGTGCAGCAGATGCTCGCCGGCGAGTCCGCGGAGGAGGCCTTCCTTCGGCTCGGCCGGTGGCTGGTGGAGGGCTCGCGCTGACTCCCACCCCGCGTCCAAGGAGGGACCATGAACCGATTGACCACG
Source organism: Myxococcota bacterium (assembly GCA_044356535.1). GTDB lineage: Bacteria > Myxococcota_A > UBA796 > UBA796 > JACKER01. The sequence continues at coordinate 35,581 of JBIKWC010000038.1, read as the reverse complement.
ATGGGGAGGGGATAGGTAGGAGAAGGGCCTCCGCCATGGTCCCGCTGCATCGCCGGCTTCCCTGAGCATGGGCTGGTGGGTGGCACGAGTCGTGCGGTCGGTGCGGCGTTGACGCCCACCCGGTGAACACGCGGCGTTGGTTCGTGGGGCTCCTCCAGCTCCCGCCGTCGGCGCAACCCCAGGTCAAACCTCTCCCCGGAGCACGCCGTTGGACCCGGCCAACGTCAGGCGGCCACGGGCGGACCTCGTGCGCTCCGCCCCTCGGACCGCCCGCTCTGTGAACCTCTGCGACGTCCTCTGCGCACCTCTGCGTCCCGCAGAAAATGTAGCTTCGATGCCAGTCAGCTCGCGCGTCCTGGGCCACCGCCACGCGGTCACCTCCGGTCAGGCGCCGGGTGGGGAGGCAGGAAGCCGTAGACCTCGTCGAACGCCTGTGGCGTCGCCTCGCCGGTTCTCCACCCGGGCGGGATAGCGTGCGGGGCACAGGGGCGAGCGTTGGAATCCGAGTGGAAGTGGTCCGCCAGGAACATGGCGCTCGCGGGCCTCGCCGTGGCGTCCGTGGTGTGGATGCAGGTGGGACCGGTGACGGAGCAGGTGTTCCACCAGGGAGTGCCGTGGGGCACCAAGGCCTGGCAGATGTACTCCGGTCGTGGCGCCAACGTGTGTGCCGTCACCTGGTGGTCCCTGGCCGACGACGGGTCGCTCGCGTCGCTCGCCCGCCCGGAGTCGGAGGGCAACGAGGGCAGGTGGCAGCGGTCTCGCCGGGAGGTCATGGACGAAGGGGCCCGGCTGTGCAGGGTCACCGGGGAAGAGGTCCGCGCCGACGCGTGGTGCGGCAGGCCCAGGAAACGTGGCCGCTGGGCGCAAGTGCTGGCCTCTGACGTCGACCTGTGTGGGCGGCCATGACGGCCCTGTTGCGTCCGACGAGCCCCGCGGGCGCGGGGCTGCTCCGCATCGCCATTCCGCTGCTGCTGTGGTCGGAGTACGGCTCGTCGTTGCTGCCGTTCCGACGCCTCGAGACCACGCACCTGACGCTGTCCACCTGGTTCTTCGTCTCGACGGCCTTCATGCTCCTCGGTCTCTACGGCCGCCTCGCCACCGCCGCCTGCGCAGCGGTGCAGCTCGTGATGGTGTTCTACTTTGGTCGCAACGGGTACGACGAGAGCTGGGGGCACCACCACACCACCCTCCTGGCGTTGGTGACGACGCTCCTCGCGGCTGCCCCGAACAGCGCCACCTTGTCGCTCGATCGGTGGTTCGAGCCGCGCAGCCCGTCGCGGGAGCGCCCCATCCCGTTGCGGCTGATCGGCGTGCAGCTCTCGACCGTGTACTTCTGGGGCGCCTTCGACAAGTCCCACCAGACGTTCCTGGACGGCACGCGCCTGACGCAGCTGTTCATCGAAGGGTGGTGGGGGTCGGCGTACCCATTCCCCCCGGTGATGACCGCGGTGTTCGCGGTGGGTGCGGTGGGGGTGGTCGTGTTCGAGTACCTCCTGGCGTTCGGCGTGTGGGTGCCCCGACTCCGCCGACCGCTCTTGCTGGCGGGCGCGCTGATGCACCTCCTGTTCTACCTGACGCTGCCCGTGGGGACGTTCTCGCTGACCTGCATCTGCTGCTACCTGGCGTACCTGGACCAGGACGAGGTGGAGCGGGCGCTGTGGAGGTTCGCGAGCGCGGACCGCTGAACCGGTCCCACGAGCCCTGGAACCGTCAGGCGGTACACTCGACGCCCGGGGGCGGGATGGGGTGGTTGGAGTCTGCCGTGGAGCTGGCGGCGCTGGTGGCGGACGCCATCGGTGGGGGGCGCGACCGGCGCGCGGCGCGGATCGCCCACGAAGCCGGCCGCGGGCTGGCTGCGTTCGGGTGGGAGCCGACCGCCAAGGGCCCCACCGCGTGGGTCGCCACCGGTGACGTCGACGGCCGGTCGGTGTCGATCGAGGCCCGGGTGACCCGCTCCGGAGCCAACGTCACGCTCGGGTTCACCGGCTCGATCGGCCCGGCGCAGGCGTCCCCCACGCTGGCCCGACGGACGCCGGACGATCCGCCAGCGGGAACGGGGGACCCCGCGTTCGACGCCGCCGTGGCCAGCATCCCCGCCGCGTGGTGGTCCGGCGCCACCCGGGCCGCGGTGCTCCGGCTGGTCGCCCTGGGCGGCGAGGTCGCCGGGAGCGTCGTCACCCTCGACGCGGCGCGGCTCCAGCGCCCGGCCACCACCGGGGACCCCACCGCAGCGGTGGCGGCGGCGCTCGACGCGCTGCGCGCCCTCGCGGAGGACCCGCGGGACCCGCGCGCAGTGGCCGCCACGGACCCGGTGCCCAGCGCTCGCGCTCGCGCGCTCCTCGCGGTGATCGACGCCGGCGACGCCGACCCCGCCTGGCTCGCCGCCCGGGCGACCGATGCGGCGGCGGCGGTGGCCGTGCCGGCAGCGGTGGCCCTGGGGGACGCGGCGCTGCTGCGGGCGGCGCTCGCGCGCGACCCTGGCGCTCGCGAGGTCCTGCGGTCCGCCGGGAAGCTGCCGCCCGGCGACGACGCGTGGGACGGCGCCGCCGCTCTCGCGCTGGCGGAGCCCACGGCGGAGCTGGTGGCGGCAGCGCGGGCGTGGGGCGGGGGCAGCGCGCTGCAGGCCCTCCGGCGGGTGGCCGGCGAGCTCCGGGGGGCCGCGGCCGCTGCCGCCGACGAGGTGGCGGCACGTGTGGAGCTTCGGCGCGGCGGGGTGTCGCTGGTGGAAGCGACGGCGACTGGAGCGCTGTCGATCGCAGACGGTGAACGTGGCCGGCTGTCGGAGGGCGAGCGGGGCTCGTGAGCGGCGGACCCGACCGATTCCGCTGACGCAGCTCCGCCGATCGCAGCGGGCCTCAAAGGAACGCGGCCACCAGCGCATCGAGGACGACCCGCACCCGCCGCGAGGTCTGCCGGCCAGAAGGCAGCAACGCGACGATCTGCGCGGGCGGGACCTCGAACGGTGCGGGCAGGCGCACGAGTGCCCCGGACTGCAGCTCGTCGGCCACGAGCCATTCGGGCAGCATTCCCACTCCGATGCCGGCCACGATCGCGCGGGCGACGGTCTCCACGTCGTCGCTGGCCAGCGCCACGGTCCAGTCGCCGCGCAGGCCGAGCTGCGCCAGGTCCTGCGGAATGCCCGGCTCCAATCGGAGGACCACCCGCAGACCGGGCCCCAGCGTGGCGGCGCGCCCCACCCACGTGGGGGCGGCGACGAACGCTTGCGGCGACACCCCGAGCTTGCGCGCGACCAGGCTCGAGTCCCGGGGCAGACCCACCCGGACCGCGAGGTCGATCCCCTCCTCCACGAGCCCCACGCGCGCATCACTGACCAGCAGGTCCACCCGAAGCCGTTCGTGGCGAGCCACCAGGTCGAACAGGATCGGCGCGACCCGTCGGCGCCCGAGCGCTCCGGGGACTGCGATCCGCACGGTCCCCGAGACCTCGTCCTCCCCGGCGACCAGCTCCAGCGCGGCGTCCCGGAGGGCGAGGACGGAAGGGCGGATCCGCTCGGCGAAGTCCCGGCCAGCTTCGGTCGGCGAAACGGCGCGCGTGGTCCGGTGCAACAGGCGGGTCCCGAGCTCGGCCTCCAGGCAACCAATCCGCCGAGACGCGACGGAGGGGCCGATCCCGGCGACCTTGGCGCCATGCGTGAAGCTGCCGGCGTCGAGGACCCGGAGGAACAGGTCCAGGTCGTCCACCTTCATTCGTGTCGATCTTGCATCATTGATGGCACCACACCGCCCCTAATCTCGCTGGAATTGCGTCGATAACCCACCGCCATCGGAGGCAGCGATGGTCCTGGGAATCGGGTTGTGGGTGCGCATCGGTGCGGCGGCGCCCGTGTCGGGCGCGATCCTCGCGTCGCCGTCCGTGTCCGGGGCGGACGTTCGCGGGGCGTTGGCGGGCAGGCTCGGATCCCCGTCCGGGTCTGCGATCGGCGCCGAGGTGCGGTGGGCGGAGGTGTCGAAGGCATGGATCGATGGTTGGCCCGTGGAGGACGGCTCGGCCGCATCAGCGCTGGCGCACGGCGCGGTTCCGCTCGTGCGGACGGAGCGGTTGCGGCTCGATCTCCGCGCCAACGTGGGCGCCCGCTGGCTGTCCGCCAGGGAGGTGCAGGGGCCCGACGATCGCTCCACGGCCCTGCTCACCGAGGTCGGGCCTCGTGCGACCTTGACCGTGGCGGAGGGTGCCGCGGTCTGGCTCGGCTTCGACAACGTCCTGGACTTCCAGCTCGATCCCTCGTTCGCGCCCGACGGCCTCGGTCAGCTCCTGAACGCCGGGCTTGTCTTCGCCCCCACCGATGGCCTCCAGTTCGCGCTCCATGGCGAGACCGGAGGCCTGTACGGGTACGACGGTGACGGCGGCAAGTACGCGACCCGGGCCGGGGTGAGCGTCAGGTTCGTCCCACGGGTCGCCCGCAACTGGCTGTGGCTCTGAACCCCCTGTCTGTCGGAGGCGTCGTGATCTCGTTCGTTCTTGGTGTTGCCGCGGCCGCGGAGCCTGCGGTTGGTGGGTACGTCGATCTCGAGTGGCGCGGGATGGGGCTGGCCGGCCACCTCTCCCACGGCCCGGGGATCGGCGTGGGCGCGAGCCTGTTCGACGACCACCTGCGGGTCGGTGTTGCTGGTTACTCACGGCCGGGGCCCATCAACCCCCAGACGTTCGCGGTGGACGCCGACTACGATGGGTCGTCCAGCGTGAACCTCCGCTCCGACGGTGGGGTGACGGGCATCCTGGTGGCGCCGGGGACGGACCTCGGGAGGTGGCACCTGGATGCGCCGTTCCTGGTCGGGTACGGCGGCTTCGGGTTCTACCTGCACGGCGAGGACCGCGTGACCCCGGACGGCCGCAAGCCTTCGGCGTGGGAGAACGAGCTCTTTGGTGGCCGGGACTCGAGCTTCGGCGTCGGGCTGGACGGGGGACTGCGCGCCTCGTTCGCAGCCGGCGAGCACGTCCGGCCCTACGTCGCGGCGCGGTGGTCGACGATCGTCGGCTTCGACACGATCGTCACGCCCGCGTACGGCGGTCCGTCGGTGGCGCTGGGGTTGACCGTCGGTGCGTTCTGAAGTCGGGACTGGGCCGATCAGCAGCGCGCTGGCGTGGGAGGTTCGGGGTGCGCGCCTACCGGGGGCTCACAGCCCGCACTCCGCGGCGCACGACGCCTCCGTGCACGCCAGCAGCGCGCTCGCCGCTGCGCCCCCGCTCGCGGTGAACGTCGCCGCGCACACCGGCGGATCGCCGCAGTCGAGCACACACGCCGCCCACGCGTTCAGCGCCGGGCCGCACGCCCCGTCGCCCGCACACGCGGTGATCTCGGCGCTGCAGCCGATCCCGCCGCAGTCCTGGCACGGGTACCAGTCGTTGCACTCCCACCCGGTGTCCTCCGGCGGCGTCGACTCCGTCGGCGTCGACTCCGTCGGCTCGGTGCTCTCCCCCGGCGGCGGCGTCGCGATCGGATCCGCTCCACCACAGGCCACCACCACCCACATCCACGCGACACGTCGCATCTGTCCTCCTCTCCTCACGGGGTCAACGACAACAGGCGCACGGAGGTGATCCCATCGATGCGGGGCGCGTCGACGCGGATCCCGAGGTCCTCGCCGGTGTCGAGCGCCAGCGCGTGGACGGTGTCGTCCGCCCCGCTCGCCGCGAACAGCACCCCGGCCTGTTCATCGAGCGCGAGCCCGGCCGCGCCGGCCAGCGCGGCGAACGGGGTGATGGCCCCGGTGACCGCGTCCACCCGCAGCACCCCGTCGCTCTCGAAGCCGCTGACGTAGGCGTGGCCGCGGGCGTCGAACACCACGTCGCGGGGCGCCTCGAGCCCGTGCCCCGGCCCCACCAGGTCCGGCAGCGGCTCGCCCGCCAGGGTGAACCGATGGACGTGGTGAGAGGTCCAGCCCGGCACCACCAGGCTCCCGCCGGGATCGAAGCCGAGGCCGATGTCCGGGCCGTCGAGGCCACCGGCCCCGGCCTCCACCGCGACGCCCGCGAAGACGCCGTCCGCGGTGTACACCAGCACCTGATCGGTCTCGAACGACGCCACGTACAGCCTGCCGTCCGGGCCGAACACCGCCGCGTCCGGGTGGACGAGCCCCCCGGTCTCGTCGGCGGGGGTCACCGGATCGTCCGCCACCAACGTCCCGACCACCTCTCCGGTCCGAGGATCGATCCGCACCACCGCGTCTTGCAGTTCGCTGCAAGCGATCCACTCCCCGTCCGGGCCCGCCACCACCGTCTGGGGCCCGTCGAGCCCGCGGATCTTCCCGACGGGCTGGCCGCTGGCCGGATCGAACAGGTCGATCTGGTCGCCGAAGTACGACGAGACCACCAACACCGACTGGGACGCGGAGGGCGCCGCAGACACCGGCGACGAGGGGCGACACGCGAGGAACAACCACCACATGGGAGCTGGTAGCCCCGGGCCCCGAGCGGGCGCTGTCAGCTTCTTGCGCCGCGCGGCGACCGGCCGAGCACCGCCCGGAACCGCGCAGACAGGTGGCTGTGCGAGGAGAACCCGAGCTCCAACGCGACATCAGCGAGGCTCACCGCCCCGTCTTCGATCCGCCCCCACGCCGCGGCAACCGGAGACGCTCCGCGTATTGCCTGGGGGTGAGGCCGGTCACCGCGCGGAAGGTTCGACACAGGTGCCACGGCGAGGCGCGCACCTGCTCCGCGAGCACCTCGAGCGGCGGCGGGTCGTGGAGGTGGGCGGCGAGCAGGCGCCGCGCGCGGGTGATCCACGCCGGCTCCCGATCGGGGAGGGCCGCGCCGTCGATCACGTCGGCGACGAGCGCGGTCGCGAGCCCGACGTCGGACCCGGCGACGGCCCACGCGGCGCTGTCGCTCGCCGACAGCCGCCGGAGCCGGTCGGCGGACCGCGGCCCGAGATCGGGGTCGAGGACCACGTACACTCCACGATCGCCGCGGCACCCGGGCGCGTGGCTCGATCGCCACACCTCGCCGGCGGGCGCGACGATGGCGACGGTGGGGTCGGCGACGAGGGTGACCCGCCCGACGTGCCGCAGGAACAGCCCGTCGAGCACCACGTTGATCAAGGGCGCGCCCAGGGACTGCTCGTCGCCGGGCCGATCGTGGGTGTGGGTGCACGTCCACCGGCCGAGCACGAAGCCGGGACCCTGGAGACTCTCCGCAAAGCGCTTGGTGCCCACGGGCCCTCCTGGTCAGAGTGTGGCCGTCGCGGTGGCCGCGTCAGCCCCATCGAGTCCCAGCGTGATGCCGAGGAGGAACCACCCGTGTCGACCGACACCGCTCCGTTCTACATCACCACGCCGGGGACGGGTAGAACAAATGTCTCCGCCATGGTCGAGCTGCATCGCCGACCCCGGCGCCGCCCAATCCTGCGCCGCTCGCGCCAGACGAATCGGCTGCTGACAGGGGGTGTCAGCAGGTCGGAACCCTCCTGACGGAGGCTGGCAGGAGCCCGGGCGAGGTTGCCATCGTCCGCGGCACAAAACCCCGCCGCGGCGGAGAGCGACCATGGAACCCAAGATCGGTCACGTGAGCTGGTTCGAGGTGATGGGCCGGGACCTCGAGGCGCTGAGCGCGTTCTACGCGGAGCTGTTCGGCTGGCGGCTGCAGCGCCTGCCGGGTCCGCCGTACGTCGCGACGGAGCCGGGATGGGATGGGTTGCCGGGCGGCGTGGGCCAGGCCCCGCAGGGCCCGGGCTGGACGACGTTCTACGTCAAGGTCGACGACGTTCCCGCTGCCGTGGCGCGCGCCGAGCGCCAGGGCGGGCGCGTCCTGATGCCGCCGGTGGCATTGCCGGACGGCGTGACGGTCGCGGTGATCGCCGACCCCGAAGGTCACCCCGTGGGCCTCTCGGCTTCGGCCCGATAGGCCTCGGGCGTGCAACGGGCGGATCGATTGCTCCAGCTGGTGATGCTGCTCCGCGCCCGCCGGTCGACGACCGCAGCGGCGCTGGCGGAGGACCTCGGGGTCTCGGTCCGGACCGTTTACCGATACGTCAGGGAGCTCGAGGACGCGGGCGTGCCGATCGAGGGCGAGGCTGGCGTGGGGTACCGCCTGGGCCGTGGGTTCGAACTGCCCCCGATGGTGCTGTCCGTCGACGAGATCGAGGCGCTGGCCCTCGGGATCCGGATGGTCGAGCAGCAGGCCGATGCCGAGCTCGCGCTCGCAGCCACGACGCTCCGAATGAGGCTCGAGGGCGCCCTGCCGGCGCCGATCCGCGATGCGTTCGGCCGGACGCAGCTGTTCGCACCCCGGGCGTTCGCCCCGCCCGGACGCTCCGAGCACCTCGCGGTGGTGCGCCGGGCCATCGCGACGGGGCGCCGGCTCGCGTTCGGGTACACGGACCGAGCGGCCGTGCGCACCGACCGCGTCGTGCGCCCGCTCGCGATCTACTATTGGGGTGGCAAGTTCACCGTCGCGGCCTGGTGTGAGCAGCGCGCCGACTACCGAAACTTCCGCCCGGACCGCATGGAGTCGCCGGTGTTGGGCGAGGTGTACCCGCCCGACGATCCGCCGCTGTCGATCGCCGCGTTCCTGGAGTGTGAGCGAGCTCGCTCGCCGCGCGACCTGGGGTAGGGGCAGCGTGGCGGATCGGGTCACGCGCCCGAGGCGAACGCCATCACGATCCAGGTCATCCCGGTGATGCCGTGGTGTGCGGGCTTGTTCGACATCGCTCTGACCTCCGAGGGATCGCTGACGCATGGACACCAGCGGTCGTCTCGGGTGTCACCCAGGGCGGGGGCAGTGTGAGCGGGTCAAGGCGCCGACGGTGCCGACGCCTCCAGGTGTTGGGCCATTGCCGGCCGCTTCGATGCGGCCACGCTGGGGGCCGTTCGGGTCTTCGCCCGCGCCTCGCGCTTCGCGACGTCCGCCGCCTCCCGCTCCGTGCCCGCATACGGGACCCGCGTCCCCATGACCCAGTCGAACCACGGGAACGTCACGCACCAGTTCTGGTCCTGATCGGGGCCCAGGTGGTGGTCGAGGTGCCAGGGCAGGTGGTCGCGCGCCCACTGCGGGTCGAGGTGCGCCCGCTTGTGCCGCGCGTAGTACAGGCCCATCGAGGTCCAGACCCCCAGCGTGAACCCCGGCGCCACCGGCAGCAGCGGCGCGTGCGCCAGGGCCGCGAGGGCCAGCGCCAGGGCCTCCTTCGACTGGCCGTGCCACCCGCGGAGGGGCCGGTGGTAGTCCTCGTCGAGCATCCCGTGGCGGCGGCTCTCCTGGTGGTGCTCGTGGAAGTGGAACGACCAGAAGCTCTCGCGCCGCTTGCCCAGCCCGTGCAGCACGTGTTTGTGGAAGAGCCACTCCCCGGCGTTGGCGTACAACAGACCGATCGGGAACCCGAGCATGCGACCTCCAGCGGCGGGGACTGGTGCGGTCCCGCCTCCACGATCCATGTTTATGACGACGCCGTCAGTTTTGCAAGGGCCCGGGTCGCGGACGCCCGTGTTATCGGCCCCTCCTGCGCCTCCGAGGCGCGCCGACGGGAGTACACATGCCGCGCGACGAGATGCCCTGTGACGTCCTCTTCGTGGGAGCGGGTCCCGCGTGCCTGTCGGGTGCCTTGCACCTCACGAACCTCGTCGAGCGCCACAACGCCGACGTGGCCAGCGGCAAGAAGCCCGGTGAGCCGCTGTCCGACCTCCAGATCTTCGTGGTCGAGAAGGGCTCGCAGGTGGGCGCGCACCAGCTGTCCGGCGCCGTGCTCGACCCGAAGGCCCTCGACGAGCTCGTCCCCGACTGGCGCACCCGCGAGGACTTCCCGGTCGAGCGGTTCGTCGAGCGCGAAGAGATGGTGATGCTCACGGAAGACAAGGCGCTCCCGCTGCCCTGGATCCCGCCCGAGCTGCACAACGAGGGCAAGCCGATCCTGTCGCTCGGCCGGTTCTGCCAGTGGCTCGCCACCCAGCTCGAGCCGCGCGGCGTCACCGTGTTGCCCGGGTTCGCCGGGACCGATCTGTTGTGGGAGGGCGACCAGTGCGTCGGCGTCCGCACGGGCGACAAGGGCATCGCGAAAGACGGCAAGCACAAGGACAACTTCGAGCCCGGCATCGACATCAAGGCGAAGGTCACGATCATCGGCGAGGGCCCGCGCGGGCACCTGGCGCGCAAGCTCATCCAGCGCCGCGAGCTCGACGCCGGCAAGCAGCCTATGATCTACGAGATCGGCGTGAAGGAGATCCTCGAGCTCCCGCCCGGCACCGTGAAGGACGGCTGGGTGGTCCACACCCTCGGCTGGCCGCTCGATCAGGCCACCTTCGGGGGCTCGTTCGTGTACAGCCTGGGCGGCGACAAGGTCTGTATCGGCCTGCTCGTGGCGCTCGACGCCCACGACCCGCACATGGACGCCCAGGCCCTGCTCCAGCACCTCAAGACCCACCCGTACATCCGCGAGAAGATCGGGCAGGGCAAGGTGGTCAAGTACGGCGCCAAGGCCGTGACCATCGGCGGCTGGGCCAGCGTGCCGCAGCTCTACACCGACGGCGCGATGCTCGTGGGCGACTCGGCGTCGTTCCTCAACGCGATGCGCATCAAGGGCATCCACCTCTCGATGAAGTCGGGCATGCTCGCCGCCGAGGCCGCGTTCGAGTCCCTCGTGAAGGGCGACGTCTCCGCCGCCACGCTCAAGACGTACCAGGACCGGGTGCAGGCCTCGTGGATCCGCAAGGACATGGAGCCCGCCCAGAACATGCACGCGAACTTCAAGGACGGCTTCCTCGCGGGCATGGTGCGCACCGGCATCCAGTACGCGTTCGGTCCCGGCAAGATCCAGGCGTTCGAGGCCGACTGGAAGCACATGGGCCGCGCCGACGCCGCCCGGCCCCTGCCGAAGCTCGAGTTCGACGGCAAGTACCTCGTGGACAAGCTCACCGACGTGTACCACTCGGGGACGCAGCACGAAGAGCAGCAGCCCGCGCACCTGAAGATCGTCGACACCAACGTGTGCGCCACGACCTGCAAGGAGGAGTACGGGAACCCCTGCACGAAGTTCTGCCCCGCGCAGGTCTACAACATGCGTCCCAACGCGGCCTCCGGGCGCGTCGAGATGGAAGTCGACTTCGCGAACTGTGTCCACTGCAAGACCTGCGACATCCGCGACCCGTACCAGATCATCACCTGGGTCCCGCCCGAGGGTGGCCAGGGTCCCGAGTACGGCGTCATGTGACGGTTCGGTGTCGGCCGGGGCATGGGTGGGGTACGCTGGGCGGACCGCCGCCCCCGGAGCACCTCGATGAACCGGTCCCCTTCCCTGCTGCTGCTGCTGCTCGCCTTCGCATGCTCGGGTCCCGAGGGCAAGGACGGGCCCGGCACCGACAAAGGCACGACCGACGACACCACGGACGGCACGGAGGAGCACACCGGCGCCACGACCGAGACCGACACCGAGCCCCCGCTCCCGCCCGCGAGCCTCGTGGTGAACGAGATCATGCCGGGCAACCAGTCCACGATCAACGGCCCGGACGGCAGCTCGATGCCGGACTGGATCGAGCTCGTGAACACCGGGGACGAGCCCTTCGCGCTCGAGCGCCTGCAGCTCCGGACCGACAGCGGTGGGTTCTGGGAGGGCAAGTCGCGGGACGGCAACGTTCGCCCCGGCGAGAAGTTCCTGATCTGGTTCGGCGACGACCAGGGTGGCGACGGCGTGTGGACGGGCTTCGCGATCGACCGCGAGAACGATGAGCTCATCGTGGCGGTCGACGGCACCACCGTCGTGGCCGAGATCCCCATCGACGACGTGCCGAACGACGTCTCCTTGATGCGCATCCCCGATCTCACCGGCGACTTCGTGCTCACCGCGTTGTCCACGCCGGGCGCCGACAACGCCGAGACCGCGTCGGCCACGCTCAACTCCGCCGACGAGACCTGGTTCGGCACCAGCGTCGTGCACCGCATCGACTTCACGATGACCCAGCAGGCGTACCAGCAGCTCTCGAACTACGAGCGCCCCGAGGTCCACACCGAGGTCCTGATCGACGGGGTGTACTACCCGGACGTGGGCCTCAAGCTCAAGGGCTCGGCTTCGTACGCGCCGATGACCGGCAAGCCCGCGTTCATCGTCGACATGAACGAGTGGGTACCCGGCACCCGGTTCCGTGGTCTCAGCGCGTTCAAGCTCCACAACGGCAACGTGCTCGATCCCACGCGCTGCCGCGACCACCTCACGTACAAGCTCGCGCGCGCCGCTGGGCTGATGGCCCCGCGCGTCGGCTACGCCGAGGTCTACGTGGGGCCGCTGTACTACGGCATCTACATGATCGTGGAGCGCCACGACCAGAACTTCGTCGAGTACTCCCACCCGACGCAGGTCGAGACGGGGGTCGTGATGGAGCCGAACGAAGCGTCGGGCGGCGGCTGGGGTGGCGGCGACTTCGGGACCCCAGGGTCGAGCCCGGCCGACTGGAACTTCGAGGAGGGGCCCGTGCCCCCCGACCCGCTCACGGTCGAGTCGCTGCTCGAGGTGGACCGCCTCGCCGAGCTGCCGGGCAACGAGGAACGAGCGGAAGAGATGTGGGACCACCTCGACCGCGATCTGCTCCTCTCCTACCTCGCGTGGGAGAACGTCGCGATGCACACCGACGGGTACATGGCCATCAACAACTGGCGCGTGTACGTCGACGGCGACAACCACAAGGTGAGCCTGCTGCCGGCGGGCGCCGAGTGGACGTGGGACTACGCCGCACCCGGCCTCGGCCCGGGCTTCTACTCTGGCCGCCTCGGGAACTGGTGCACCGAGGTCCCGTCCTGCCGCCGCGACTACGCCGCGCGCCTCGTCGAGGTCGCGAACCTCGTCGACGACCTCGCGCTCGCCGACGAGTTCGTGGCATTGTCCATGTTCCTGGACCCGTACATCGACGCCGACCCCCGCTACAACAGCTGGGCCACCGCCGACGATACCCGCCCCATCACCCTCGGCTACCTGCAGTCGAACCCGGAGGCCGCGCGGACCTGGGCGTACGGGCAGTACCCGGAGCTCGTTCCGTAGGAGCCCGTGGGGCGTAGGCCGCGCAGCGGCCTCGCCCCGCGGCTCCTCCCCAGCCCGTGCCCGTGCCCGTGCCCGTGTCCCCGAGCAGCTGACGAGTCGGACAGATCCTGGCCTTTCCCGCTGGTACGTGCGTAGTGGGAGGAGCGATGGCACGGAGCGTGCGGTTCGACTGCCAGCGGCTCGAGGTGTTCGGCCACGCGGTCCAGGCGGTGGCGGTGATCGACGAGCTGGCGGAGGAGCTTCCCGAGGGTCGCGGGTACATCCGCGACCAGTTGCGGCGAGCGGCAAACTCGGTCGCGCTCAACATCGCCAAGCGGGCGGGCGAGTTCGTCCCGGCCGAGAAGGCGCGGTTCTACCGGATGGCGAAGCGGTCGGCGACGGAGTGCGCGGGCCAGATCCTGGTCTGCGAGCGGCTCGGGCTGGCCGAAGCGCCGCGGATCGACGCGTCGCTCGACCTGCTGCAGCGCGTGATCGCGATGTTGGTGACGTTGGTCCAGGGCCAGGGCGAGCGCGTTCGGGCCAGGATCGACGGCGGTGGCCACGCGTGATCTGCTCGCGCTGGAGGCGCGATGTCGGGCACGAAGTCGTACCGCTCGTGGACCCCTGACCAGCCGTACCTGATGCCCCCCAACCCGGGAGACTGGCTGCCAGAGGACCACCTCGCCCGCTTCGTCCTGGAGCTGGTCTGGGAGCTCGACGCGTCGGCCATCGAGCAACCGATCCAGAGCAAGGATCCGCGCGGAGAGCGGCCCTACGACCCGCGATGATGCTGGCCCTGCTCGTGTACGGCTACTGCACCGGGGTCATGTCGTCCCGCAAGATCGAGCGGAAGACGTACGAGGATGTGGTCTTCCGCTACGCAGCGAGCCGACCAGCCCAGCACAGCACCACCCCGATCCGGACGAGCGGGTCGGGGACGGGCAGGGGCACGGGCAGGGGCACGGGCAGGGGAGGAGCCCTGGCGCGAGGCCGCTCCGCGGCCTACCCGCCACGGGCTCTCAGGCCGCGGCACGCAGGGACCACCTTTGGTACAGTCGGCGCTCCGCACCGGAGCCCGACATGCCGCTGATCCCCTTGCGACCGCTGCTCGACCACGCCGCCGCCAACGACTACGGCGTCTGCGCCCTCAACGTGAACAACATGGAGCAGATCCAGTCGATCATGGAGGCCGGGCGCGCCACCCGGAGCCCCGTGATCGTGCAGGCGAGCCGCGGAGCGCGCGGGTACACGAACGACGTGTTCCTGCGCAACCTCATGCAGGCCGCTGCCGAGCTCTACCCCGAGCTCCCGATCGTGATGCACCAGGACCACGGCAACTCGCCCGAGACCTGCATCAGCGCCATCCGCATGGGCTTCACGTCGGTGATGATGGACGGCTCCCTCGAGGACGACGGCAAGACCCCGGCGTCCTACGAGTACAACGTCGCCGTCACGCGCGAGGTCGTGAACCTCGCCCACAGCTTCGGCGTCTCGGTCGAAGGCGAGCTCGGCTGCCTCGGGTCCCTCGAGCACGGCATGGGCGAGAAGGAGGACGGCCACGGCGCCGAGGGCAAGTTGTCCCTCGAGCAGCTCCTCACCGACCCCGACCAGGCGGTCGACTTCGTGAACCGTACCGGCATCGACGCGCTCGCGGTGGCGGTGGGCACGAGCCACGGCGCGTACAAGTTCTCCAAGAAGCCCACGGGCGACGTCCTCGCGATCAAGCGCATCGAGGAGATCCACACCCGGCTCCCGAACTGCCACCTCGTGATGCACGGCTCGTCGTCGGTCCCGAAGGCCCTGATCGACGAGATCAACCGGTACGGCGGCAAGATGAAGGAGACGTACGGCGTGCCCGTGGAGGAGATCCAGCGCGGCATCCGGTCCGGCGTGCGCAAGATCAACGTCGACACCGACAACCGCCTCGCGATCACGGCCGCCATCCGCAAGGTGTTCGCGGAGACCCCGGACAAGTTCGACCCCCGCGACTACCTCAAGCCCGCCCGCGCCGCGATGCAGAAGGTGTGTGAGGAGCGGATGCGGCAGTTCGGGCAGGCCGGCCAGGCCGGGAACGTGCCGGTGGTGTCCCTCGCCCAGATGGCGACCGACTACGCCGCCGGCAAGTACGGCGACCACGCGAAGCCGGACGCAGGCTGGCGCGGGCTGCGCGGCGGGGCCGCGTAGTCCTCGCGGAGGTATGCTGCTCTCCCATGCTCCTGCTCCTCGTCGGCTGCGCATACACCATCGGCTCCGGCATCACCGCCGGCGCCCTCGACGAAGTACAGGGCAAAGGCCGCTCCGGCGGCGTCGAGGGCACGCTCGACCGCGTCCTCGAGCGCGAGCTCCTCACCGAGCTCGGGCACCAGCTCGGGCAGGGCCTCAGCTCCGGGGCCACCGACATCGACGCCGAGCAGAAGGCGAGGCTCGAACAGACGATCGACGAGCTCATCCTGGTCGCCGCTCGCCGCGCCGGGCACGGGCTGCGCACCGAGGTCAGCCCCGAGCTGCGCGAGATGGTCCAGAAGGACATCGTGCACGCCCTGTCCGAGGGCATGCGCGGGGAGCTCGGCGAGAGCCTGGAGTCCACGGTCGACCGCGTGGTGGCCAAGGCGATCGGGACGTTGCGCCGCGAGCTCCGCGACGACGACACGCGCCAGGCCCTCACCGACCTGTTGACCGAGTCCGTCTACTTCGCCATGCGCGAAGGCAACGACATCACGCCGGCCGTCGGCGAGACCCTGCAGGCCACGGTCACCGAGAACATGTTGATGCCGATCGAGAGCTCGGTGGGCGGCATCACCGAGCTCATCGCCCGCCAGGTGAGCGAGACGGTCTCCGAGAGCACGCGCCGCACCGAGCGCACGCTGCAGAGCGTGATCAGCGTGCTGGTCGTCGGGATCGGGGTGATGGCGGTCCTGTACTTCATCCGCAACGTGCAGGTGCGGCGCCTCCAGGAGCGCTCCGCGCAGGCCGAGCGCACCGCGAAGGGCATCGACGCCGCGCTGCTCATGCTCGACGACGACACCCGCGCCAGCGTGGAGCAGAAGCTCCGGGAGATCCGCCGCATCGACGGCGTCGGCTCCCCGGCCCCCGAGCAGCGAAGCGAAGACTACGTCCGCCGTCGCTGACGGGTTAGGAGCGGCGGATGTGGCTCCTGACCCTCGCCCCCCTCGCCTCCGGCGCCGGCTGCACCAAGGTCTCCGTCGGAGACCTCACGGCCGTGCCCTCCCCGTCCGTGCTCGTGCTCGGCGAGCGCCGCGGCACCCTGCCCGATCTGTCGCGCGCCGCCTCGATCGTCGCGAAGTTGTCCGCCCGCGGCCCGGTCACCGTCGCCATCCAGGCCGTCCACCGCGACCTCCAGCCCGCCCTCGACGACTTCTCCGCGGGGAAGGTTTCGCTCGAGGCGCTGCCCGCCGCCACCAATTGGGAGGACCGCTACGGCTTCCCGTTCGAGGCCTACACGAAGCTGTTCGCCACCCGCGAGCGCGGCGTGAAGTTCCTCGCCGTCGGCACCACCGTCACCCTCAAGCCGAAAGACGCCGTCCTCAACCTCCCGCCCGGCTACATCGCCGTGCTCGCCGACGTCATGGGCGACTCGCCGGTTCCGCCCGAGCTCGAGACCACCACGGTCGAGACCATGGCCTGGACCGACTTGTCGCTGGCCACGGCGGCGCTCGACGGTTGGAACCAGGAGGGCGTGCTCGTCGTCCTGGTCGACCGCCTCCACGTCGAAGGCGGGCTCGGGGTCGACTGGCAGGCCTCCCGTCTGACGGAGCTGCCCGTCGCGGCAGCGCTGCTCGCGAACGGGGACTCGCGCTGCTACACGGGCGACCGCCTGCTCCCCTGACGGGCGTGGTCCTGCCACCATCCGTTGCGGTGGTCTGCGGACCCTGTGTCGATAGAACCTCAGCCCCTCGGCCCGTGGTCGCCGACTTTTTCCGTGTGGAGGAACTCATGCGCATCGCCCTTCTCGCCCTCGCCTTCGCGGCCTGCTCCGGCGAGACCCCCAAGCCGCCCGAGCCCAAGCCGGCGCCGGCGCCCGCCCCCGAGCCGCCCCCGGCTCCGGTGGACCCGATCAACAAGGACGCCGACATCTCCGGCATGTCCGACGCAGAGAAGCACGACTTCCTGATGAAGCTCGGCGAGAAGGTCTACACGACCGGTGACGGCGGCATCGCCTGCACCACCTGCCACGGCCCCGAGGGCAAGGGCACGCCCCCCGCCTTCCCGCCGCTCGTCGGCCAGAAGGACCTGATGGGCGACTGCGCCAACCACGCCACGATCGTCATCAAGGGCCTCCAGGGTGAGCTCGTGGTCGACGGCGTGAAGTACAACGGCGTCATGACGCCCCAGGGCGACCTGCTCAACGACCTGCAGATCGCGGCCGTCACCACCTGGGAGCGCAACTCCTGGGGCAACACCTTCGGCGACTGCCTCCCGAAGGACGTGAAGGAAGCCCGCAACGGGGGCGAAGGCAAGGCCGGCAAGGGCAAGGCCGACGGCGCCGACGACGGCAAGGCCGGCAAGGGCAAGAAGGGCGGCTGATCCGTCCGCACGGGGGGTGGGGAACGTGTAGACTGCGCGCGATGCCGCAGCTCGTCCCCACCCTCGCCGCGCTCGTCTCGCAGGCAGATCAGGCGTTCCACGACGGGCGGATCCCCGCCGCGCGCCGCGCCTTCGAAGACCTCGTCCAGCGCGCCCAGGAGAAGCGGGACCGGCCCACCGAGGTCGTGGCCCGCAGCATGCTCGCGCGGTGCCTGCTCAAGATGCAGCAGCGCGACGAGGCGAGGCGGGGGTTGGAGCTCGCGGGGCGCGTGGCGGACCCCACCCACACCCCGGCCTTCGGTCGGTACCGCGCAGCAGTGGCGCGGCTCGCGCTCGAAGAGGGCCCCCCAGGCGCTGCCCGCGACGAGCTCCTGGCGTACCTCGCCTGGGCGGAGGACGCGCGCGCGATCGAGTCCGTGCTCGACGCTGCGGCGCTGCTCGGCGCCGTCGTCGAGCCCCAGGAGCGCGTGGAGCGGGTCGAGCGGGCGATCGAGCTCGTCCGGGACCTCGATCCCGGCGCAGATCTGGCGTACGCGTTCATGGAGTGGGCGGCCGCGCTCGACGCGCTGGGGCAGACGGAGGCTGCGCTCGACGCCTGGCAACAGGCGCTGCGGAGCCACAAGGAGCACCGGCGCACCCGCCCGACGGTGACCGCGGGCTGGGCAGCGGGCGCAGCCGCGTGCCGCACGGAGGACTGGCCCCTTGCGCGGACGCTCCTCGAGGAGGCGGTCGCGCTGGGTGAGCGGCAGCCGGACTGCGGGGACCTCGTGGCGCTGGCCCTCGGCGACCTGTCGCTCGTCTACGAAGCCGCCGGCGACGTGATCGAGGCGCGGCGGCTGCTGCTCCGCGCCCTGCGCAGCGGCCGCGAACACCACCTGGCGAGCGCCTGGCCGGAGCGCTGGGCGGCGCTGCACTCGCAGGCGGAGCGCCTCGAGATCGACTAGCCCTGCGCGCCGCTGGACATCCACTGCGCCACCGCGCGCGCCACCGGATCCTCGCTGGCGGCGAGCTGCAGCCGGACCCGCTCCCGGTCCGCCGGCGTCCGGTTCTGGGAGAGCTTGGCCTTGCCCTCCCACGTCAGGTCCCGGAGCTCGAACGCCACCACGCCGCGCGCCAGGCCCTCTACGAGCCGCTCCCGCTCGGGGGTGCCGTCGGACACGGGGTCTTGCAGCCCCGTCGCGCTGGTGAGCGCCTCGAGCGCGGCGCGCGCGTCGTCCAGCACCACCACCCGCCCGCGGACGTGGACCGCGACGTAGTTCCAGGTGGGCACCTGGCGCGCCGGGTGCTCGTACCAGGCCGGGTCCACCGCCGCGTGGGGACCCGCGAACACCGCGAGGGCGAGGCCGTTCCCGAGGTCGCCGCACTGGGGGTTGGCTCGCGCGAGGTGCCCGACCAGAGCATCGCCGCGAGGCACCAGCGGCACGTGGCTCGCGTACGGACCGAGGGCGCCAGCCGTGAACAACGTCGCGAACGGGTGGCGCCGGACGAAGTCCACCGCGGTGGCGGCGTCGAGGGCGAACAGCGGAGGCACGTACATGCCGCCAGCTATCCCGCGGCCCGTTGGGTACGATGGAGGCTCCAGGAGGGCCGATGGGCCTCGCCGTCCACCGCATCGTGCCGGTTGCTCTCCTCGCCGTGGCGTGCGCCGGCGTCGAGCGCGCCCCTTCCGCCTCGTCGCCCGATCACCTCGTCGGCGGCACCGAGACCGAGTGGTTGGTCCCCGGGTACGACGACCGGAACTACCTGCTCCGCCTGCCGCCCGACTACGACGCCCAGACCCCCATCCCCGTCGTGCGGGTTCCACGGCGGCGGCGGGAACAAGGAGGGCTTCGTCCGCACGGGCTGCCCGGAGGGCCACCGCGACGACCCGGGCTGCCTGTCGGCGCTGGCGGATCGGGAGGGCTTCGCGCTCGTGATGCCCGACGGCGTTCGTCGCCGGGGCCTGTTCGGCGGGCGCTCCTGGAACGCCGGGGGCGGTCGCGACGGGTTCCGCTGCGTGGGTGGGGAGGCCTGCGCGACCGACAGCGACGACGTGGCCTACTTCGACGACCTCCTGGCCGAGGTTCGCCGCGCCGTGGTCACCCACGACGACCAGGTCTTCGCGACCGGCATCTCGAACGGCGGCGCGATGAGCCACCGGCTCGCGTGTGAGCGGTCCGAGGTCGTCGCGGCGATCGCGACCATCGCCGGCGCCGCGCAGGTGCAGGCCACGCCGGGCTGCGCTCCGTCCCGTGCCGTGCCCGTGCTCCACGTCCACGGCACCGAGGACCCGTGTTGGGGCTACGACGGCTCGATCTCCGAGCGGCTCTGCGACGACGGGACCGGCGGGCGCTTCGTGTCCGTCCCCGACAGCATGGCGGGGTGGCTCGAGCGCAACGGGTGCGACGGCACGGATCTCGACGACATGACCCGAGAGACGATGCCGGACGCGCAGGACGACGGAACCCGGAGCACGCGCTTTCGCGGGGTCGACTGTGACGCAGACACCGAACACGTCCGGATCGACGGCGGTGGGCACACCTGGCCGTCGGGCTGGGACTACCTCGCCGAGCGCAGGATCGGGAAGGTCGCGCAGGACTTCGACGGCAACCAGCTGGTCTGGGCCTTCCTGGAGGCCCACCCACTGCCGCCCACGCCCGTCGACTTCGACTGACGGGCGAGGGAAGCGGGAGACGCCAGGCTCAGGAGCCGGCCATCCACTTGTTGATCAGCTCGTCGGTGACCTTGCCCGGGTGCCCGCGCCAGACGACCTTGCCGTCCTTGACGACCGCGGCCGCCGGGATGCCGCGCACGCCGTAGTACCGGGACATCTCCTCGCCCGAGTCCTTGGCGATCGGGTAGTTGACGTTCGTCTCCTTGATGAAGTCCTTCACCTGGTCGTCGGTGATGTTCTTCGTCTGGCGGGTGATGCCCACCACCTTGAAGCCGTCCTTGCCGTACTTGGTGTAGGTCTCGGAGAGCTTCGGCACCTCGCGCTTGCAGTGCGGGCACCAGACTTCCCAGAACACGTACAGGGTGGCCTTGCCCTTGAGGTCGGCCTCGGAGCCCTGGTACCACGTCTCGACCTTGAAGGGCGCTTCGTCCTTGCCGATGATCTGCAGGTCGTCGTCGAGGCGCTGGACGGCCTTGGCGGCGCGGGTGTCGGCGTAGCCGGACTTGATCTCGGCGACCTTGGCGCGGGCGCCGTCGAAGTCCATGGCGTCGAGCGCCTCGGTGGCGGACTTCAGGAGGGCGGCCGCGGCCTGCTCCTGCTCGGGGGTGGCGGTGGATGCGGCAGCGGCGGCGCCCGGAGCGCCCGGAGCGGCGGGGCCGCGCTTCTCGAGGGCGTCGATCTTGGCCTCGAGGTCCTTGATCCGCTGCTCGAGCTCCGGATCGGAGCACGCGGCGAGGCCGACGAAGGCGAGGGTGGTTGCAATGCGGTTCAAGGAGTCCTCCTGGGAAACCCTTCCGGGATAACTCCGGTCGCGGCGCCCGCCACCCTGGCGCTGTCACGAGATGACACCACCCGGCCAGGATCAGGGGGTCCGGAGGGGACTGGCAGCGTTACCGGCCGCCGCCCGAGCCCACGCCGATCGCCACGCTCGGCGCGAAGCCATCGGAGGCCAGGCGCACCTTCGGCTCCATGAACACGAACAGCCGGCGACCCACCCGGGTCCATCCTTGCGACCAGCCGAGCCGCAAGGCGGCGGTGGGCGCAACGACGAAGCCGGACTGGCTGTCGATGGTGACGTTGCTCACGGTGTACCCGAGCGCGGGGCCCACGCTCGCGCCGAGCTGGATCCCGCCCTTTTCGCCGGCGGACACCATGTCCCAGGTGACCGCGGGCTCGACCGAGAGGAAGGTGTTCAGGCCGATCTCGCCCTCTGCAGCGAAGGTGCCGGACAGGCCGAGGCGCTGGGAACCCCAGTTCTTGCCCCACCCACCGCGGATGCCGAAGCCGATCCAGGGCGGCACGGTGTCCTGGAAGAACGCCACCTCGCCGTACGATACGTGCAGCGCCATCTCGTAGCTGTAGCGGGGCGGGATGCGGTCGAGGGTGAGGGTCGGGATCGGGAGCTCGTCCTCGGGCGCGGGAACGACATCGTCCTCGGCGAACGCCGCAGGGGCCCCGATCCAGATGGGCGCGAGCAGGGGCAGGGTCGTCAACAACACGCGAGCCTCCGAGGACACTTCCACCACGTCGTAACCGGTAACCAGGGGATCACCCCCCCAGTGGCACCTCGCGCTGCATTGTTCACGGCCCCCGCGGCGGGTACCTTCCGCAGAATGGCGAGGACCTTCACCCTGCTGCGGACGCTCGGTCGCGGCGCCCACGGCACCGTGCACCTCGCGTCGCTGCGAGACGACGACGACTGGCAGCAGACCGTCGCGGTGAAGCAGCTGCTGCCGGAGTGGAGCCGCGACCTCGACCTCATCGCGCGCCTCAAGGACGAGGCCCGCCTGCTGGCGCTGCTGCAGCACGACCACGTGGTGCGGGTCCACGGGCTCACGCGCATCGACGGGAACCTCGCGATCCTCATGGAGCCCATCGACGGCACCGACCTCGGCCAGCTCGTCGCCGCGAACGGTGCCCTGCCTCCCCGCGTGGCCGTCGAGATCGTGGAGGCCGTGGCGGACGCGCTCGACGCTGCCTGGGAGACGGTTCCTCCGGGCCAGGCGGGACCGCTGCGGGTGGTGCACCGCGACATCAAGCCGTCGAACGTGATGGTCACCACCCGGGGCGGCGTGAAGGTCATGGACTTCGGCGTGGCCCGCGCCTCGTTCGAGGCCCGTGAGGTCGAGACCCGCAGCCAGCAGTACGGCACCGCGCGCTACATGGCGCCCGAGCGCTGGCTGTCCGCCGTCGCCGACCACCGCTCCGACGTGTTCTCGCTCGGCATCACGCTCGCCGAGCTGTGCTCCGGGCGGGCGGTGGCGCGTCCCCGGCTCGTCCCCGCGCTGTTCGCCGAGGACCTCGCCGCCGCCGTCGAGGGCCTCCCGCCGCCCCTCGCCTCGCTCGTGCTCGAGATGACCCGGTTCGAGGCCACCGACCGCCTGACGGGGCGCGGGGTCGTGGACCGGTGCCGTGGCCTCCTGCCCACCCTCCCCGCTCCCGGGTTGCGCGAATGGGCCGCAGAGCGCGTGGTGCCCGCGCCGCCCGAGCCGATCGACCCCACGGTCTCCGCGACCGTCGTCCACGAGTCCCCGCTCCCCACCACCGAGGCGCCCGTCGCGCCCCGCACCGGTCCCGGTGGGGCCCGCGCGGCGTGGATCCTCGTCGCGGCAGTGACCGCAGCCACGTTCCTGCTCGTGCCCAGGCTCCACGGCCCCGAGCGCCCCAGGGAGCCGCTGCCCGCCGAGGTCGTGGCGCGTCCCGTCGCACCAGAGCCCGTGACCCGCGCCGTGGTGGTGGCGCCCCGAGCGGACGCCGTGGTCGCCGAGGTGGTGGTACCGCCAGCGCCCGCCCGCGTCCAGCCGGCCCCCGCTCCCCCTGCGCCCGCACCGCCGGAACCCCCGCCGGTCCGCCTGGTCCCGGTGCGCTTCGTGTTGTCTCCCGGCTTGTCCGCCAGCACCGAGTACGGCGTGTTGGGCGCGCGGCCCACGGTCCTCGAGCTCCCCGCCAACCGCACCGTGCACGTGACGGTCACGGAGGGCGAGCTCACGTGGCCGTGTACGATCCACGTGC
Organism: Myxococcota bacterium; assembly: GCA_044356535.1. Classification (GTDB taxonomy): domain Bacteria; phylum Myxococcota_A; class UBA796; order UBA796; genus JACKER01. The sequence continues at coordinate 12,419 of JBIKWC010000038.1, read as the reverse complement.
CCGGCAGCGCCACCGGGGTACGCATCCGCCCGTACGCGGAGGGTCGATGCTCCCAGTGAGCCTCGCCGCCGCCCAGGACCCCGTCGACGAGGGTTCTCCGGCGCGGCGCTGCGCGGACGCGGCGAGCGGCACCGAGGTCGAGGTGTGCCTGCGGCTCGCGGCGGAGCACCCCGAGGCCGTGGACGAGATCACGGCGGCGCTGGTGGCGTGGGTGGATCGCGTGGAGGGACCCGATCGCACGCTGCTGGACGCGCTCGTGCTGCTGCAGAGCGGGTCGGCGATCGAGGGCTGCCGCCGCCTGGCCGAGACCAACGACCCCCGCGCCGAGGCGCTCCTCGTCGACACCGTGCGCACCCACCGCGACGAGGACGTCCGCATCGCTGCGGCGCTCGCCGTCTCCCGGTTCCCCGGCGCCATGCCCGAGCTCGCGGGGTGGGTCGAGAGCCGCGAGCTGCCGATCCCGGTGCGGGTGGGGGCGGTGGAGGCGCTCGCCCGCATCCCCGACGGCGCCTCGCGCGACGTGTTGGCCGATCTGGTGCGCCGACCGGGGCTGCCCGCCCCCGTGCGCGAGGCGGTCATCCGGGTGCTGCAGCGGAGCTGGCCGGACGCCGTGCCCGGCGAGCTCCCCCCCGTCGAGAACGGCGCGTTGTGGCTCGCGACCGGGTCGAGCGTGTCCCTCGGGTACGCGCTGGCCACCGCCGGCTGGTTCGGGCGCACGCAGCGGTGGGAGATCGGCGCGGTGACAGGCGCCACTGCAGGCGCGACGGCGGGCTGGATCTACGGGCGCGCGTGGCCCCTCGAGGCGGGAGACGCCGGGCTCGTCGCGACCTCGGGCGCCCTCGGCGCAGCGTCCGGGTACCTCGTGGGGTCCGGCCTGAGCGACGGCGACCCTTCCACCGGGTTCCTCGTCGGCCTGGGCGGAGACGCCGTCGGCCTCGTGGGTTCGGCCGCGGCCGCGCGGATCCATCCGGGCACCGGGCGCGACGCCGTCGAGGCCAGCGTCATCGCCGCGGTGATCGGAGGTTCGGCTGCCGCGACTGCAGCCGCGCAGGGCCGGCCGGATCCGGAGGTGTCCCTCGCAGCGGGGCTCGGCCTCGCGGGGGGTACCCTCCTCGGACACCTGGCCTCGCCCGGCTTCGATCCCCCGCAGGGCCTGGGGCCCGTCGCAGTGGGCGCCGCCCTGGGGCTCGCGGGCAGCGCCCTCGTCGCTTCCGAGCACCCGTCGTTCGGCGCTCTCGCTGGGGGCCTCGGCGGAGCCGCAGCCGGGGGTCTCGTCGCCGCCTGGGCGGACCCGCCCCCGGACCTGCTGGTGGGCGCGCTGAGCGGCGCTGCCCTCGGCGGTGCGCTGGGCGCGGGCGGGAGCCTCGCCGCCGACCTGTCGCCGCAGGCCCGCGCGGGGCTCGGGCTCGGTGGCGGGACGCTCGGCCTGTTGGCGGGCACGGCGTACGCGCTCGTCGATCCCGACCCCATCGACGACCGGGACGCCGTGTTGACCGGCGCCGCCACGGTGTGGGCCGGCTGGAACGCGGTCGCCCTCACCCAGCTCTCGGGGGCTCCCGACGACCGGGCCACCGGGGCGGTGCTGGTGTCGGCGGCGGCGGCGGGGGTGCTCACCACCGCGGCCAACCTCCCGCTCGACGTCCCCGTCCCGCAGACGTTGTGCGCCACCTCGCTGGGGATCTGGGGCGGGTACGTCGGCTACCAGGCGGGGGACCTCGCCGGCGTGGAGCCCCTCGGGGTGGCGCTCGTGGCGTCCGACGTGGGCCTCGGACTGGGTGGGCTCCTGGTCTCGCCGGCGGTGGGGGTGCCGCCGCTGGTGCTCGGGGTGGCCGACGCGGGCGGTGTGTTCGGCGGCGCAGCCGGGGCCCTGGTCGCAGGGCTCGCCACCGAGAACGGCGACGCGGTCACCGCTTCCTCGCTCGTCGGCGCCGGCCTGGGGGGGATGGTGGGTCTGGGGGTGGGCGCCGTGTGGCACCGATCGCAGGGCCGGCGCGACGTGGTCTGGCTCCCGCGCGAGCTTCCCCCGCTGGCGCTCGGCCCGGGGCCCGCGCCGTTCGGGGTCGCGCTCTCGGTGGGCCCGTGGTGAACCTGTTCACCAGCGGAGCGTCCGCCGCGTCGGTGGTGTGTGATCCGGCCGAGGCGACGCGCATCGTCCTCGACGCCCGGGTGGATCCACGCCGGGTCCCCGTGACCCACCCCTGGCTCGTGCCGGGGGTGGCGCGTGCGCAGCAGGATCCAGGCATCGCGCGCCTCCTCGAGGTGGTGTGTGCGCCGGGCGCCGACCTCGTCGTCGAGCGGGCCGAGCAGTGGGAGGCGCCGACGTACTCGGCCTACGACCTCGTGGTGGTGAGGATCGAGCAGGTCGGGTGCTCGCTGGTCCGGCGCCGCGCGGGCCTCACGGTGGGGATCGGCGCGGACGGGCCGGTGTATCGCCCGGGCCGCGTCCTCCCGGACGAGAGCACGCCCGTGGGCGACTGCACCGACCAGGCACGGTGGCGCGAGGACGTGCTGCTGGCGGGGGCGGGTACGGACGTCCGGTTGCTGCGGATCGAGGACCACGTCGGAGACGCAGTCGTCCACACGCAGCTCGCCGTCCGCCGGGCGACGCGCACCGGCTGGACCGAGCAGGTCCTGGTGGAGCCCGCCCCGCCCCGCACCCTCGATCCCGAAGCCGCGGGCCCGCTGGTGGCGTTGGTCGAGGCCCGCGACGGCAAGCCGATGATCGTCGCCACCCGGGACCGGATGTTCGACGCTGCGGGCGCCTGCGTCTCTGCGCCTGGCCAGACCGTGTGGCACGAAGACGGATCCACGTTCTCGGCCGAAGACGGGCGGTCGGCCGCAGCGCGGCTCGCCCGGGAGGGCGCGTGGCGCTGGACGGGCCAGGACGGCTGGTTCCTGATCCTCGGGCAGGACGACGAGAGCGACGCGGGCCTGGTGGAGCCCCGCCGGCGGCGGATCCAGCGGCGGTTCCCCGAGCCGCTGTCGCTCTGGACGAGCGCGGACTTCTCGCTGCTGACGCCCGGGTACGTGTTCGTGGCGCCCGATCCCTGGCCCACCGAACAGGAAGCGGACGCCGCGCGAGCGGGCTGGGGCGCCGCGTACCCCAAGCGGGCCTGGGTGGCTCCCGACGGGTGCGCACCGTGAGGGGGGTGGTGTTCGACCTGGACGGGACGCTGGTCCGGTCGGAGCACGACTACGCCGCGCTCAAGCGGGAGCTCGGCCTCCCCTCGCGCCTGCCCATCCTCGAAGGCATCGCGACCTATGAACCCTCCGCGCGGCTCGCGCTGCTGGCGCGGGTCGACGGGTGGGAGCGGGCGCTGGCCGCGCGTGCCACCGCACTCGAGGGTGCGCCGGAGGTCCTCGAAGCGCTCACGGAGCGCGGCGTGGTGGTCGGCATCGTGACCCGGAACACGCGCGCCACCGCGCTGGCCACGCTCCGCGCTGCAGCGCTCGACCGCTGGTTCGACGAGTCCGTGGTGATCGGTCGCGACGAGGCACCTCCGAAGCCGTCCCCGGACGGCATCCTGCACCTGGTCGCGCGGTGGGGGTTGCCCCCCGCGGAGGTGGCGATGGTCGGGGACTTCCGGTTCGACCTCGAGGCCGCGCGCGCCGCGTCGGTGCTCGCTGTGGGCTACGACCCGGAGGGCAGCGGCGGGCTCGCCGACCTGGCCGACGTGGTCGTGCGCCACCTCACCGAGGTCACGCGTCTGGGCTGACGCCGGTCCAGGCGTCGAACAGCTCCATGCGCGCCTGCACGAACTGCTGTTCGAGCTCGGCGTTCTGTCGGAGCAACGCCGTGACCACCTGATTGAGCCGGGTCAGCCTGCGGGCGAGGGAGCGCGCCAGCGCGAGGGCGACCTTGAGCGCGGCCGGGTCACCGGCCTCCAGGCGTTCGTCGAACGCGGCCCGGTCCATCGAGAAGCCGGTGAGATCGGTGCGTGCGCGCACGGTGGCCGACCGGGGAACGTCCAGGAGCAGGCTCGTTTCTCCGATACACTCGCCCGGCCCCAGGGTCGCGAGCACCACGCCCTGCTCTCGCGAGACCTCGACTTCTCCGGCGAGAAGGACCATCATTCTCGGTCCGACTTCCCCCTCCTCCAGCACCACCGCGCCCCGCGGCCAGTGCTCGAGGCGTCCGAGAACCGCCAGCTGGGCCCGCTCTTCGGGGTCGAGCCTGGAGAACAGCTCCACGGAGGCGAGGCGCTGCGACAGGTCCTGCGACATCCGACACCTCTCCCGGGAGCCCGGAGTCTACTCCGCGCGGCGGTGATCGCGGTGACGCTGGGTTCGGCGTGTCGCTCGCCGCCCCCTCCGCCCAGCAAGGCCGTGCCGCTCCTGCTCGTGACCCTCGACGGGGTGGGGTCGCAGGTGCCGCCGGGTCCGGCCCTCGAGCAGCTCGCGGAGACCTCGGTCGCGTTCGCCGACGCCACCAGCCCGTCGCCGCTCACGCAGCCGGCCCTGGCGAGCCTGTTGACGGGCGTCCCCCCCTTCGCCCACGGGGTCCTCGACGACGGCGACTTCGCCCTCGCCCCCGAGCAGGAGACGCTGGCCGAGCGGCTGCGGGCGGCTGGGTACACCACGGTCGCCACCCAGGACTCCGTCCTCACCGACACCCGGTTCGGCCTGCACCAGGGCTTCGACACCGTCGTGGGGACCGGGTCGCGCGACCCCGTGTTCCCCGACGAGGCGCCCGCCGGCTCCCCCGTGGAAGCGGTGGTGGCGCTGTTGCCCACCCTGCCCGACCGGACCTTCGTCTGGGCACACCTGGGTGGCCCCGCGTGGCCCTTCACCCCCCAGAGCCCGGAAGAGCAGCGCGCGCGCCTCGATCGGGACCTCGCGGCGCTGTCCGCTGCCTGGTCGGCGCGGTTCGGTGCGGGCGGCGTGGTCGTGGTCACCGCCGATCACGGGGAGCCGGACGGTGCCATGGGGGAGCGGCGCCACGGGCTCCTGCTGCACGATGCGACGCTCCGCGTGCCCCTGCTGGTCCAGGGCGCCCAGGATCTGGGGCCGCCCGGGAGCTGGGTCACGGGACCGGTGTCCACCGCCGATGTGGCGGGCCTGCTGCTCGCCGAAGCCGGCCTCGATCCGGGCACGGTCCCCGTGCTCGACCCCGCCTCGGATCGCCCCGTGTACTCCGAGACCCTGGCTGCGCGCTTCTTGTTCGGCGGGCGCGCGCTGCGTTCGCTCACCGACCGCCGCGGTCGCACCGTGACGGGCGCGTGGACCGAGCACTGCGTGACCCAGGACGGGCCCTGCACCCTCGACGACCCCGATCCCGCCAGGTGGGACGAGGTGCGCGCTGGCCTCCCGGAGGCGGTCCCGGTGCTGGCGTCGCTGCCTCCGGAGGTGCTGCGCGCGCTGGCGCTGCTGGGCTACGTGGGCGGAGACCCGGGCGCCCCCGAGGGGGACCTGGATCCCCGCGCGGCGATGGAGGACGTCGCGCTGTTCCGGCGGGCGCGGTCCCAGCTCCGTGCCGGCTTCACTCGGGACGCGTCCGAGGCCCTGGTGCTCCTCGACCGGGCATGGCCCGACGCGTTCGCCCTGCGGGTGATCGAGGGCCAGGTCCTGTGGCAACAGGGGCGGCTGGCCGACGTGGAGGCCCACTGGCTGGCGGTGTTCTCCCAGACCCCCACGGCCACCGTGGCGCTGGAGCTCGGCGCGGTGGAGGCGGCGCGGGGGCGGTGGATGGAAGCGGGACGCTGGTACGCGGAGGCCCGCCGCCTCGATCCGGAGAGCCGGTCGGCGGTGGCCGGGTTGGTGCGCGCCCGGTACGCCTCGGGCGACCTCGACCTCGCCGACGAGCTCGCGAGCAGGTTCCTCGCCGCGAACGACGACCACGGGGAGCTGGCGCCGGTGCGCGCGGAGATCCTGCTCGACCAGCAGCACCTGGACAGCGCCTGGGAGGAGGCCGAGCGTGGCCTCGTGCGTGTGCCGGGGTCGGCCTGGGCGTGGTGGGCCCGCGCCCGTGTGGAGTGGGAGCGCGGCGAGGCGGACACTGCGGTGGCGGACGCGCGGCGCGCGGTGGAGCTCGACCCGTACGCCACCACCCTGCGCCTGGGGCTGGCGCGGTGGCTGCTGGAGCTCGGGACCCACACGGAGGCGGTGCGGGTGTTGGCGCCAGCGGCCCGCCTCCTCAGCGACGATGCTGGCGTACAGGAGCTCTACGAGCGGGCGCGGCGCGCGGTGACCGAGGAGGAGTCGGTGGACCGGCGCATCGAGCGGGCCCACGGACCGGGGTGAGCCAGCGAGCTCAGAACGTCCCGACCGCCGAGATCCTCCCCCCCTCGAAGCCGGGGAGCGTCCGGCACTGGCCACCGGAGCACCGGATCCCTGCCTTCTGGGCCCCGTAGAACGCCTTGAGGGTCCACGCCTTCTGCGGCTTCCACTGCGCCTCGACCGCGGTGTACAAGGTCTCGGAGATGTTGCCCGTGCTGGTGACCAGCGGGTTCGCCGTCCAGTCCAGGGAGCCCGTGAGCGACACCTTCTTCGCCCAGGTCAGGGTGTAGGCGCTCTCCCCGTCGCTGAAGTCGGCCTGCTGGAGCTCGTTGATGCCCCACCAGAACCTGCGGGTCGCGCCCGAGACGTAGCCCACGAAGTCTCCGGGCAGCGGGAAGTTCAGGGACAGGTCGACGTGCGCGAGCTGGTCGGCACCGAACTCCGACCCGTCGCGGTCCTCGTGCCGATAGCCGCCGTTGAGCAACAGCCCGAACTCCCCGTCGATCCACTCCACGCCCGTCATGGGGTGCACGATCGTCTCGGGGACCGTGTTGAAGTGGAGCCCTCCGAGATCGAGGTCGCGGTGGGTTGCGACGGAGACGTAGGGCGCGACCTTGCCGGGGACGAGCGCCATGTCGACCTGGACCCGCCCTCCCCAGATGTCGTTCGAGTTCAGCGACGCGGCGGTGTCCTCGAGGACGATGCGCTCGTACTCGAGCGTGGGGGCGATGGCGACCTCGTAGAGCTCCGGGGTGAGCAGCGAGTTCACCCGCTCGACGCCGACGTACCGCTTGAACTCCGCGAGGACGACGAACCTCCCGGGGTAGGCCGAGGTGGAGGCGTACAACCCGTGTCCGAGGGCCGGAGCATCCTCGAGCGCGAGGTCGCCGCCGTAGCCGAACGCGTCGTACTCGACGTACCCGTCGAAGCCACCGATCCCGACGAACTCGGCAGTGAGGCCTCCCACGAGGGTGTCGGCCTCGGGGGTACCCGCGAGGGACTCGAACCCAGGCTCGCGCACGAAGTCGTACCAGACGCCGTGCGCGCCGAGGTTGAACGGCCCGAGCCCGAACCGCTCGGCGCGGACGCCGGCGATCCGGTGGCGGTAGTCGGGCAACAACCCGATGTTGGGGTTGTCCTGGAACACCTGCTGGCGGTTCGCAGTGCCTGCGACCAGCGTGACGTCCCACGCGCCCGGCCGGAGCAGGGCCTTCGCTCCCTGCACGGAGGTGTCGATGTCGATGTCGACGTTGCGGTTGAGGTTCAGCGCGGTTCCCCGACCGAAGGCCACGTAGGCGTCCCCGAGCACCACCGAGCCCCAACTCCGCTCGGTGCCCACCTGCACCTTCTCCGGGTTGACGTACAGCGAGGTGCCAGCCGGGAACGGGGTGAACACCTCGGGGTTGAGGAGGTCGCGCTCCACGTACAGCTCGTCGTCGAGGTAGTAGCGGTTGGCCGCCAACAACACTTCGTCGAGCTGCAGCTTCGCGTTCCACGGCCCGCTGGTCACGTAGACGTTGAGCCGGTCGACCTGCTCCACGTAGTTGAAGACCGCGACGTCGGCCGGGTCGGCGAGGCGCTGGTCGACCGCCCAATACCGGAGCTCGAAGTCGTCGGTGAAGGTGACGGACACCGTGTCGGCCGGCGCCGGTGGCGCAGGCTCCGGACCAACGGGCTCCTCGGCGAGGGCGACCCCGACGCTCCAGATCACACGACCTCCGCGCGGCAGACTCTATCCGAACCGGCTCACTTCGCGAGCTGCGCTTCCAGGAAGGTCCGGAGCTCGCCCTCGTCTCCCGGCGTGTACCCGCTGGTGCGGCGCGCGATGGTGCCGTCGCGGCCCACGATGACGGTGTATGGCAGCGTCTTCGCCGGGTTGTACGAGCTGATGACGGTGGACTCCTTGTCGAGGAGGACCGGGAACGAGTACCCCATCTTCTGGATGAAGGGCTTGACCTTGCTCACGGAGCGGGCGTCGTCGGTAGACACCGAGAGGACCACGAGGCCTCGGTCGCCGAGCTCCTGGTACATCTTGAACAGGTGCGGCATCTCCTCCTTGCACGGGCCGCACCACGTGGCCCAGAAGGAGATCACCACCACCTTGCCCTGGAACGAGGACAACACCACCTCTGCGCCGTTCATGTCGCGGAGGGTGAAGTCCTGGGCGCGCTCGTCGGCCCAGGCCGTCCCCGCGGACAGGCCGATCGTCGCCGCCACCAACCCGGCCGACACCCACATCCGCAGCACGCGCATCTGCCCTCCAGCCCGGACCCTGGCCCGGAAGCCAGCACCGTAACCCTGACCCGCCAGGGCGGGGCAGTCGTCCGTGTTACCTCCGGCCCATGACCCGTCGCATCCTGGTCGTCGACGACGAGCCTTCGATCCGGAAGGTGCTCGCCGCGCACATCAAGCGGTTGGGGCACGAAGTGGAGACTGCCGACAACGGCGCCTCCGCCATCTCGTTGCTCGACGAGGAGGTGTTTCACCTCGTCATCACCGACCTCAAGATGCCCGTGGTCGACGGGATGAGCCTGCTGCGGTGGGTCCAGGAGCACCAGCCGGGACTGCCGCTGATCCTGGTCACGGCCCACGGCACCATCGAGACGGCGGTCGAGGCGCTCAAACACGGCGCGTTCGACTTCGTGACCAAGCCCTTCGACCTCCCGGAGCTCGAGGGCATGGTGCGGAAAGCCCTGGCGACCGAGCAGCGCAACGCCGCGCAGCTGCAGGCGGCGCCCGGTCGGGCCGGTGAGCGCGCGATGATCGGCACCACGCCGCAGATGCGCGAGGTGCTGCGGTTGGTCGACAAGGTCGCAGCGAGCCCCACGACCGTGTTGATCACCGGCGAATCGGGGACCGGCAAGGAGCTCGTCGCCCGCGCCCTCCACGAGCGCTCCGACCGCGCCGACAAGCCGTTCATCCAGGTGAACTGCGGGGCGATCCCCGAGACGCTGTTCGAGGCCGAGCTGTTCGGGTACGAGAAAGGCGCGTTCACGGGCGCGGTCACGACGAAGCCGGGCCGGTTCGAGCTGGCCCACAAGGGCACGTTGTTCCTCGACGAGGTGGGCGAGCTGCCCCGCGACCTCCAGGTCAAGCTCCTGCGGGTCCTGCAGGAGCGAAAGATCGACCGCGTGGGCGGGATCCAGCCGCTCGAGATCGACGTCCGGGTGGTCGCGGCCACCAACGTCGACCTCAAGAAGGCGGTCGAGGCCGGTCGGTTCCGCAACGACCTGTACTACCGCCTGTCGGTGTTCCCCATCCACCTGTCCCCGCTCCGCGAGCGCGTGGACGACATCCCGCTCCTGGTCGAACACTTCCTGCGGCACTACTCGCACCGGCTCGGGAAAGGGGTCACCCGCGTCTCTCCCGAAGCGATGGCGGCGCTCCTCGAACACCCGTGGCCGGGGAACATCCGGGAGCTCGAGAACCTGGTGGAGCGCGCGGTGCTGCTCACCGAGACCGACCGCATCGCCATGTCGGACCTCCCGACCCTCCAGAGCACCGGAGGGCCGGGCGAACACACGGAGCTGGACGCGCTCGACCTCAAGGAGTACGTCCGGGTCCACCTCGCGCGGCTGGAGCGCACCCGGATCCAGCGCGTCCTCGAGGCCGAAGACGGCAACGTCACGCGCGCCGCGCGGAGGCTCGGGATCAGCCGGAAGTCGCTGCAGACGAAGATGAAGGAGTACGGGCTCCGCGATGGTTGACCGGCGCCCGCACGCCGACGTAGGCTGACGCGCGGTCCCGAGGCGAAGTTTGGTCTGGAGCTGGTTGCTGTTGAACACGCCCGCAGGTGCAGCGGACGTAACGGAGATGGCGCCAGATCTCGGCGTCCGCTCGTACCTCCGCTATGGCGGGAGCACCACGAACGGGCGCCTCCTCGAGGGCGATCAGGACGTCGGCGGGCGGAACGTGCTGCGCAACGACGTCGACCTCGCCGTGGAGTTCGCCCCCACCGCCGGGATCGCGGCGACCGTGCAGTTCGCCATCACCCCGAGCATGACGTGGTCGTACACCGACACGCGCACGATGGTCGTGGAGCCGCTCGACGGCACGGGCTCCTACCTCGCCGGTGAAGACGCCCCCGACGTGAAGCGCAAGACGAGCGGCCTGACGGGTGTGTGGTTCGGCGCGGCCCTCGCCCCGTTCTCCGAGCAGTACGAGAAGAACCAACACGCCACCTGGCGCCTCGACCTCGGGATCCGGACCCCGTCGGCGGGGCGGAACCTGTGGGTGGCGCGCAACCAGGCGCGCGGCTCCTCCCCTGGCGGCTCGGCGGTGCGGGTCTCCGGCGCGTTCTCGTCCGATCGCGGGGTCGGCGAGCCCTGGATCACGGGTGCCTGGGTCCACGAGAACCGCGTCACGGTCGACGTCGTCGACGAAGGCGGGACGACCTGGGCGAAGAACCTCGAGCTCAAGCCGGCGGACACGTTCGACCTGCGGTCGGGGATCTCGCTGCGTGGCTACGAGAACGCGGCAGACGGCTCGGCCCTCGACGTGGAGCTCTGGTTCGGCGCTGGCTACCGGGCGTGGGAGGACATCGCCAGCGGGCTGTACCTGCCGAACGTCCTCGACTCGGCGCGGGCCATCCCCGTGACCACCGGTGACTCGATCTCGGCCGTCTCGGGGCTCGGGCTCGAGTACACGGTCAACGAGTTCGTGTCGCTCCGGACGGGCGCCGAGTTCACGTACCGCACGCCCTACCGCCTCGAGAACGTGTACAAGGTCCGCACGAGCCCGGACACCTGGCAGCTCGGCTGGTTCTTCACGGTCCAGGGCCGCGGGACCTTCCGCCCGGAGTCCGGCGCGATCGACGAGTAGCGGCTCAGCCCGATTCGGTCGCGAGCGCCTCGAGGGAAGCGTCCAGCTCCGCCAGCCGAGCCTGGAGATCGCGGCGCTCGTGGTCGATGGGGATCATCTGCTCTCGGACGCGCCCCGCGAGCTCGGCGTATTCGTCGGCCTGCGCGGCGGCGTTGTTCGCGAACACGGCCTCCGCGAAGGCATCGTTCACCAGCAGGGACACGAGCGGCGACAACGTGCTCGTCGAGCTCGTTGTGTCCGGCGTGTACACCCGACCGAGCGCGCCCATCGCCGACCGGAACCGCTCGGACCGGGCCGGCACCACGTCGATGCCCTCGCGGGCCAGTCCGTAATCCGCCGCCTTGGAGTGCCCAAACGCGTGGGCCCGCGAGGCCGACAGGCGCTCCACGCGGCGGTTGGCGCCCACCACGGTGTTGAGCGCGGCCAGCAGGTCCGAGCCCGCGAACGCAGCCTCGTCGACCACCTCGCTCCGCTCCTGCAACAGCGCCCGCTCGAGGCGCAGCGCGGTGACCTGGGCGCCCACCTCCCCTCCGCCCGCCTCCAGCGCGTCCAGGCGCCGCACGCGCGCCGCCCGGAGCCCCTCCTCCTCCGCGCGCGATCGCTCGACCTGCTCGTCGAGGGAGCCGGCGGCAGCGCGCACGCGCTCGAGGTGCGCCTTCGCGGCCCGCAGCTGGACCTCGGCGTGGGTCACCGCAGCGACCGCCTGCTCGATCCGGGCCTCCCGCGTGCCGGTGAGCCGGGTCCACGCTGCGGTGAACGTGCCGTCCAGCGCTTCCACGTCCGCCAGGCGCTCGGCGTGCGCCGCCTCGAGGAGCGCCACGGCGCGCACGGCCATCTCGAGCTCGTCGCGGGCCACCATCACATCGACGTCGCTGTCCCGCAGCCGCATCCTGCCTCCGGTCCCTGCCTGCTACGCTGCCGGCGCCGGGGGCATTGCACGTTGCCGCGGGAGCGGGGCGGTGCTACCTGCTCGGGTCGCGAACGCGGCAGGGGCACCTGGTTGGCGCCTCCCACGAGGTGAAGCGTGGCTAAGAAGAAGAACATCGCGCGGAACGTGATCACTCTCGAGTGCACGGAACAGCGTGAGGCGGGCGTCCCCGGGATCAGCCGGTACACGACCCAGAAGAACAAGAAGAACACCGCGAGCCGGCTCGAGCTCAAGAAGTACAACCCGTACCTCAAGCGCGTCACCCTGCACCGCGAAGTGAAGTGATCCTCCTTCGGGAGTAGCGCTTCGGTTCCTGGTCGACGGGGTCACCCCCCGTCGCGGTGAGTCGGTTTCCCCTCCGGATCCCCCGGAACCGGCGTCGGCCCACGAGCGCTCCGCTCGAACCCCCGGCGTCGTCGAATTCTCCCATGCACCCTGGAGCGAGTAAATGGCT
>JBIKWC010000041.1:0-37487 GCA_044356535.1 Myxococcota bacterium | reverse complement strand
GTGGTCGATGGTGCCGTCCGCCCCCGACGGTTCACCTGCGAACACGTCGAGGCCGGCGCGGATCCCCTTCTGTTCGATGACCTCGAGGAGCGCGGCCTCGTCGACGACGCCCGCGCGGGTGGTGTTGAGCAGGAGCGCGCCCGGCTTGAGGGCCTGCAGCACCTCCCTGCCGACGAGGCCTTTGAGCTTCCCGTCGACGTGGACAGTGAGGACGTCGGCCTCGGCAGCAACCTGCACTGCGCTCTCTCGCCGCGATACGCCCCAGGCCGCTGCCTGCTCCACGGTCATCGAGCGGGACCAGGCGACGACGTGCATTCCGAACGCGGCCGCGCGGGTGGCGACCTCGCGCCCGATGCTCCCCATCCCGAGGATGCCCAGCGTGCGGGTACGCAACCCGGACGCGACGGAGTACCGGCCCTTGGCCCAGGTGCCAGCCCGGAGATCGGCCACGTTGTCGGGGATGCGGCGGTCGAGCGCCAGCAGCAGGCCGAGCGTGAGCTCCGCGACCGCCACCGCATTCTTGCCAGGGCAGTTGGCGACGAGCACTGCGGACGCGCTGCACGCTTCCTTGTCGATCGTGTCGGTGCCGGCGCCCGCGCGGACCACCAACTGCAGGCTCCGCCCGGCCCTGGCGTGTTGCGCCTGGAACTTCGTGGAGCGCACGACGACCACATGGGGATCCCACTCGCTCACGCGCTGGGCCAGGCTGTCGCCCTCCAGCTTCGGCTCCGAACGCACGTCGAAGCGGGGGGGCGCGAGGCGCTTCTGCACGTGATCCGGTAGCTTGTCCGCCAACAACACTCGCATGTCGCTTCTCCCTGGAGCCCGAGGATCCGCCCGTTGTTCGCCGTTGCATATACACCGGAACGGGTTTGTGCCGATGATCCCGAGGGGGGAAACTTTCAGGCATGGCGCGCCGAATCCTGGTCGTGGACGATGACGCGTTGATCCTGCGGGGGGTCTCTCGCCTGCTCACGCGTCGTGGGATGGCGGTGAGCGTCGCCGCCGACGTACAGGAGGCCCGCCAGCACATCGCCACGACCGAGTTCGACGCCGCGATCGTGGACTACCAGCTCGCCCGCGCGTCGGGGCTCGAGGTGCTGGCGTTGCTGCTCGAGAAGCAGCCCCTCTGCATCCGGATCCTGTTCACCGGCCGCTCCGATCCCACGGTGCTCGTCGACGCCATCAACCAGGGCGAGGTCGCGAAGGTGCTCCGCAAGCCCTTCGAGCCCGATCAGCTGATCGCCGAGCTGGACGAGGCCTTCGAGGCCGCCCAGCGGAACCGCCGTCTCCGGGACGTCGATCCCCTGGCGGACGCAGAGCAGCTCGCCCTGTCCGAGGTGCTTCGCCCCGAGCGGCTGGGGATGGCGCTGCAGCCGCTGTTCGACCTCGTGTCCGGCGCGCCGGCGCTGTTCGCCTACGAGTGCCTGATCCGCCCGAAGCACCCGCGGCTCTGGAACCCGGGCCTGCTCATCGACGCGGCCGTCAAGCACCACCGGATCCTGGACATGGGCGCGATCGTCCTGCAGCACGCCGCCTCGATCCTGGCTCGCCTCCCGCCGGAGCCCCAGCTGTTCGTGAACCTCCACCCGGAGCAGCTGGCCGATCCCGACCGCCTGCGCCGGGACCTCCAGCCGCTGGCTGCCCAGGCGGGCCGGGTGATCCTCGAGATCACGGAGCAGGCCTCGGCGACGAGCCTGACGAAGTGGGAGGAGTCGATGGACGTCATCGCCTCCGCGGGGTTCCGCACCGCCGTCGACGACCTGGGCTCCGGGTACTCCTCGCTGTCCATCCTCGCGGACCTCAAGCCGCAGTTCATCAAGCTCGACATGAGCCTCGTCCGCAACGTCCACAAGGACCCGCGCAAGCAGCGCCTCGTGGCCCTGATGCAGTCGTTCGGCGCCGCCACCGACTCACGCGTCGTCGGGGAGGGGGTGGAGACCGCAGAGGAGGCGCGCGCGCTGACGGACGCCGGCGTGGAGATCCTGCAGGGGTTCCACTTCGCGCGGCCCTCGGAGCTGATCATCCCGCTGCCGGTCTACGCGCTCGCGGGCTGAGCGGGGCTCACGTCGACGGGGCGAGCGGTGAGGCCCTCGAGCGTCCACGGGTTCTCGAGCACCCGCCGCACCACCTTCGCGAGCTTGCCACCCTGCGCGCCGTCCATGTAGCGGTGGTCGATGGTGGCGCAGATCGCGAGGAGCGGGCGGGGGACGACCTGACCCCCCACCACGGCGGGCTGCTCGCGCACGGCGCCCACCAGCACGTACGTCGGGACGTGGGCCCAGGGCGTCGGCGGTGCGAACCCCTCGTCGAGCCCGAACACGCCGACGTTGGTGATGATGGCGCCCCCGAACGGCCGCTGCTCCACCCCGAGGAACGGGATCGAGATCCCGAGGACGCTGGCCAGCCAGCCCGTGGTGTAGACGATCGGTCGGATGAGCCACGAGGGCATCCACTCGAGCGGGCCCATCGACTTCTTGAACTGCTCGTCCTTGCCCTGGTGCAGCTTCTCGGCGAGCGCACGCAGCTCCCTGGCGATGTCGAGGACGCTCTTGCCGTCCGCCTCGAGGACCTTGGCCTTCGCGAGGTTGCGGCCCTCCTCGAGGGCGACGAGGTACGAGATGTCCACCGCGGGGTGCGGCACGAAGCGGCCGAACCGGATGACGCCGTTGAGGCCGGGCGCTTCCTTCAGGGCCATGGCGACCGCCTTGCCGACGAGGTGGGTCAACGTGACCTTCTCGCCCGTCTTCTGCCGCAGCCAGTCGAGGTAGGCCAATGCCTCCGTGGCGTCGATCGTGAGCTTCCCGTAGATGTTCCCTTCGCGGGGCGGCGACCAGCTGGCGATGGCGAGCTTGCGGCGGACGTTGTTGAACTCGGCCACGGGACCTCCGGAGAAGGCGAGAGCCTAGTCGAGTTCGCGGGTGAGGGCGTCGACCAGCGTCCGCGCGCGATCGGCGAGGTCGGGAGAGACGAGCAGGAGGAGCCGCTCCTCGCGGGTGAGCGTGAGCTCGTGGGCGACGACGTCGAGGAGGAGCGGGCCCTGGACGACGGTGGCCAGCGCGAGCGTCCCGGGCGCGAGCCCCCGCACGGCACGCGCCTTCACGGCAGCGCTGGCCAGCTTGCGCACCGCGTCCACGAGCGCGAGGGCGGCCGGGTCGGGCGTCGGGAAGTCGAGCCGGGCTGCGGCCGCCGAGAGCCCTCCGGTCGTCGTCCACCGGTCCAGCGTGACCCGGTGGAGGCACTGCAGGACCACGTCGCGGGACTCCGGCTTGTCCGGGGACGGCATGGCCTGGACGATGCGCGCCACGACCCCGACGTCGAGGAGGTCGGCGGGGCGCGGCGCGGGGTGGCGCCCGGGGGCCTCGGGGCAAGCGAGGAGCAGGAGGCGGGCTCCGCCCATCGCGCGGTCCACCGCGACCACGGTGTCGGCGCGGGTGGCGCGCAGCGACAGGGGCCCGTGGGGCAGGGGAACCCCGGCGGTGACCACGAGCACCGGCCCGGTGAACGTGTCGGGGACGGGGTCGTCGACCTGCTCGAGGTCGTAGCGCAGGTCGGGCCGACCCGACGCCGGGTCCCAGGTCGCGCGCCAGGCGGCGAACCGCTCGTCGAGGAGCGCAGACACGGCCGCAGCGCTGCGGGCGTCGTCGGGTACGTGGTAGTCGCTGTCCAACCCCTTCGCCAGCTGCCCCAGGTAGTCCGAGAAGAAGGCGCCGGTCTTGGGGTCGAAGTACTCGGCGACGAAGGCCAGGCCCACGTCGGTGAACATGTCGTCGAGGATGGCCCCGTCCCACCGCGCCAGCAGCGCGGGGCCGGTCAGGCGACCCTCGCGGAACGCGGCGAACGCGTCGCGGGTGCGCTCCTCGAGCCACCCCTGGGTGAGGCCCCGGCCGACGGCCCACCCGAAGAACAGGCCCCCGTGTACGTACGCCTGGTGGTCGGGCAGCCCCTGCTCCCGCACCGCGGCGAGGTGCCACGCCGCCTTGTCGAACACCACGGCCTGCTCGGACATCCGCTCCCCCGCGGGCGGAGCCTACCACCCGCGTCCGGATAGGCTGGGCGGGAGGTGTGACGTGGCCCAGCCCAAGACCGTGGAGGCGCTCCTCGAGGGCCTCGATCACCCGCTCCGCGACGAGATCGCGCTCGTCCGGCAGACCCTACTCGACGCCGACCCCTCGATCGCGGAGGGCGTGAAGTGGAACGCCCCCAGCTTCCGCACCTCGTTGTACTTCGCGACCGTCCACCTGCGGTCGACCGAGCAGGTGCAGCTGGTGTTCCACACGGGCGCGAAGCCCCAGGCCACGGCGGAGACCGGGCTCGCCGTCGAGGACCCGACCGGGCTCCTGAAGTGGCTCGCCCGTGACCGCGCGCTGGTGTCGATGGGGACCGGTGTGGTGCTCCGGGAGCGGCTCCCCGCGTTGTCGGTGCTCGTCCGCAGCTGGATCGGCGCCCTCCCGGAGGTCGCGTGACCATCTGGGTGGATGCGGACGCGTGCCCGCGCGCGGTGAAGGAGATCCTGTTCCGCTTCGCGGACCGGCGGCAGGTCGCCGTGGTCCTGGTGGCGAACCAGCCGCTGCGTACGCCGCCCTCGCGCTTCGTGCGCTCGGTGGTGGTCGGGCGGGACTTCGATGCGGCAGACGACTGGGTCGCCGGGCAGGTGTCGGCCGGAGACCTCGTGATCACGAGCGACGTGCCGCTCGCCGCCAGGGTGGTGGAGCGCGGGGGAACCTGCCTCGATCCACGCGGCGAGGTGACGGACGCCTCCAACGCGAAGACGCGGCTCTACGTTCGCGATCTCGCCGAGACCCTGCGGGAGTCGGGAGAGATGCTCGGTGGCCCCGCGCCCTTCTCGGATCGGGACAAGCTCAAGTTCTCGAGCGCCCTGCAGCGGCTGATCAAGTAGCGCCAGCCCGCAGCGTCAGGGCGTGCACACCTTGGTGCCGTGGGTGGCGGCGAGGGTCGCGTTCCACGACGACGCGCTCGTGTTGGCCACGCGGATCTGGTTGGTGCCGCCCGGGCCGCCCTTGTCGTCGTAGAACAGGGCATAGTCGACGGAGCCGAGCGGGACGACGTCCCAGTGCCGCAGCTCGACGTCGCCGCTCGTGGTGCTGACCACCGCGCCCACCGAGCCCTCGGCCCAGGTGGTGAAGTCGGCGGACGTGAGCCGGCCGAGGCCCTGGTCGTCGATGATCGGGGCGGTGGTGGTGCCGGAGAGGGCGCGTCCGCCCAGGAACAGGGTCCAGCCGTCGCCCTCGACGCCGCAGGCGACCGCGGGGTTGAACAGCTCGTCGGGACCCCAGCCCACGTCGCCGGGCACCAGCACCTCGGTGAGCGCGGCCAGCGGGCCCGTCGCCGGGCCGCTCGTGACCCACAACGAGGGGAACCGCGAGACCACGAACCGGTAGATGCCGGCCGTCGCGTCGAACACCGCGCGGGGGTACCCGAAGCTCTGGGACTCGGAGAGGAGCACCGTCGGGTCCGGCGCGGTGACGTCGTACGAAGCGCCGTTCCACGACACGAGCATCCGTCCGATGCCGGAGTACTGGGCGAACCCGCCGACGGCGTCGGTCTCGGCCTTGAAGAAGACCACGGTGGTGCTGCCGTTCTGCACCACGGTCGGGTGGGCCGCCACACACGAGTAGTACGTGCCGCCAGCGGGCGAGAGCAGCGGTCCGCCGGCGTCGGTCCAGGTCACGCCGTCGGCGCTGGTGGCGAGGCCGAGCGACCAGTACCCGTTCATGCAGACGGCGTCGGCAGCGGCGGTCTGGGTCTCGTACACCATGAGCCACGCGCCCGCGTCCTCGTCGAACACGACGGAGGGCGACCCGATGCCGCCCGTGGTCCAGGCCACGTCGGTGTTGTCCAGCAGGGTGCCGGAGGCGGGCTGGAAGTCGCCGGCGTCGCAGAAGGTGTCGCCGTCGGCGTCCTCGCTGTCGCCGCACAGGTCGTTGCAGGTGTCGCCATCGAGGTCCTGGAACCCGAACCCGGGGATCCCGACCCGGCTGACCGTCCCGGTCGTCGAGCCGGGGGCGGCGTTGTCGACCAGCGACGCCCCGGCGCCCTGGGCGACCACGTCGAGCACGTTGTTGGTGGACTCGACCGACACCCGCACGCCGGCCACGTCGCTGTCCTCGACGAACGCGTTGCCGGGCGAGCCCACGACGTTGTCGTCGGCGCCGGCGCCCGGCGGGCCGCCGAGGGTGTTGATGCCGAGGTCGATCCCGACGCGCGTGGTGCCGCACACCCGGACGTTGTCGACGTCGACGTGGTCCGAGTCCTCGATCTTGAGTCCCGTGCCGCGGCCGATCATGGTGGTGGCGAAGTTGGTGACGACGAGGTCGTGGCTGCGCACGATCTTGATCCCCGCCTGCGCGGTGCTCTGGCCGACCTGGGTGAACGTGGAGTCGGCGAGGTCGATCGCGTAGGTCCCGGCCGGGTCGAACTCGACGAGGCGCAGGCCGTTGTCGGAGCTGCTGAAGTCGTTGTTCCCGAAGGTGAGCGTCTCGTCCCAGTTCTCGAGGGCCATGCCCCACAGGTCGCTGTCGGTCACGTCGTTGCCGGTGATCGTGCCGTTCGTGTTGAGGGTGGCCCCGAAGGCAGTGGTGAAGACGCCCTGGTACCGGCCGGAGAGGTCGTTGTTCGTGATCACGAGGCCGTCGCTGCCGTTGATCGTGATCGCGGTCGCGTGGTGGTAGCTCGCGACGGACGACGAGCTGGTGGACAGGTCGAGGCCGTCGAGCGTGACGTCCACGCTCTTGTCGAGGCGGATGACGTAGTCGCCGGTGGCGCGGCCCACGTCGGCGAACGTGTTCGACGGGTCGAACGTCCAGGGCCCCACGAGGTCGTCGATGCGGATCCCGCGCTTGCTGCTCGCGAAGTCGTTCCCGGTGAGGACGAGCCCGTCCACGCTCAACAGCGACATCCCGTCGACGGCGGAGAGGCTCACGTCGTTGTTCGTGAGGACGACGTTGGAGGACAACGCTCCGTTCGCGCGGATCCCGGTGCCGAGCGCGGCGAGCGCATTGTTGTCGACCACGGCGTTGTCGGCGTCGTTGAGCGCGACCCCCACCACGTTCGCGACCCCGGCCGCCGACTTGCGGACGGTGAGGTTCTGGACCACCGCGCCCGGCTGGGCCGTGATCACCACCCCGACCGAGCTGCTGCGCGACATCACGATGTCGAAGCCGGCGCCATCGAGCGTGACGTTCGCTGCCGCGATCGTGAGCCCGATCGACCGCGCGGGCGCGCAGACGAGGTCTGCCGGCAGCGTGTAGCTGCTGGTGACGGTGTCCCCGCAGACACAAACGACCGCACCGCCGCAGTTCGCGGCGAGCGCCGACTGGACAGGCAGGAGGGAGGCGAAGAAGGCGAGCGCGATGGGTCGGCTGGTCATGGGCGTCCTCGGGGTGGTCGCTTACCCCGGCCGGGGCTATCATGCCCGGCGTCCGGAGGGTGCCATGATCGTGTTCGCGTTCCTTGCCTGTGGTGAGCCCGAGCCCGGCGTGCCCAACCAACCGCCACCCGCCGCCGTCAACGACCCCTTTCGTCGGGTGCGCCCCGACGAGATCCGCGCCTCGTTCGACAGCGCCTTCACCCGCTGCGAGGGCACCCGCTGGGTGATCGCGGCCGACGTGGCGGGCAGGGTGGAAGCGACGCACGCGGTGCTCGTGCGGACCGAGGGGGACCCCCTGGCCGTCGAGCTCGACCTCCGCCGCACGCCACAGCCGGAGGGCTCGCTCTGGGAGCGCTACGACGCGGAGGTGCCGGAGTCGGCGGGCACCTGCGACGCGGAGCACACCGCGACGGTCCTCGAGGCGCGGAACACCGCCGGTGAGCTCGTGGATTGTGTGGCCTTCGGGCCCGGCGCAGCGGGGCTCGTCGCCGGCGACCACGACGATCGCCTGGCCGCAGTGACCCGCGGCGACTGGGCTGGCTGCCGGGTCCGATAGTCAGGTCCGACGGCGCCGGCTGATCAGCAGCGCCAGCGGCCCGACGAGCAGGCTCCCGAGGGCCCCGCCCCGGCCGGTGTCGCAACACCAGCGCAGGTCGTAGTCCTCGTCTTCGTCCTCTTCCTCCTCGTCCTCGTCCTCGTCCTCGTCCTCACCGCAGTCCCCGGTGTCCGCGGGGGCGCAGGCGTCGGCCTCGTCGAACGGGCAGGGGTCGCAGGCGTCGGGGGTCGCGTCGGCGTCGGCGTCGGCGGTGTCGTCGGCGCCTTCACACGCGTCGAGGTCGTCCGGTACGCCGTCGCCGTCGCTGTCGGAGAGCGCGGCGTCCGCGGCGAACTGCAGCGCGTTGCGGAGCAGCAGGTCACCGTCGGTGGTGGCCGTCCACAGGTCGGCGCGGGCGTCGCTCGACGGGGGGAAGAAGTTGAGGCCCACGCTCGTGCCCTTCGTCACCACCAGCGGCAGGCCGTTCGACCAGGTCGCCACGGTGACGGCGCCGTCGGCCACCACTGGATCGTCGGTGTGGAACGAGCCCGTGCCGCCGTCGAACGCGGTGACGTCGGCGAGGAGGGCGTGGTCGGGGAGCGTGGGGACCAGGGTCAGCAGGTCGCCCTGGCCCTGCGAGGAGCCGGTGAAGGGCTCGTAGCCCTCGTCGACGAAGCGGCCCTCCAGCGCGACCGAGCCGTGCGAGAACACGGCCAGCACCACCCCGCCGCCGGCGTCGGCGTAGTCGGCCAACACGTTCCCGAGGGTGACGGAGTCGTCGAAGCTGTGGTCCGAGTACACCAGGACCGCGTCGTACGGCAGCAGATCCTCGACCCACGGCGTCATCAGCTCGGCGTCGAAGCTGTCGACGGCGGTGAACGCGCCGGTGGCGACGAGCCCCGCAGCGACGTCGTCGTTCTGGCTCCGCGCTGCATGAACCAGCAGCACGGACGTGGCGTGGGCGGGCAGGGCGATCGTCAGCGACCACAACATCGGAGCTCCAGGTGCCCTCCATTCGGTCCATGGGCGTGGAGCTTGAGTCGGGCGTCCACAACGTCCGTTATGGACGGATCCATAACGTGCGTTATGGTTGCACCAGGAGGCCGGGATGAGTGACGTGGACGCGGTGGTGATCGGGTCGGGAGCAGGCGGTCTCACGGCGGCGCTCGCGCTGGCGAAGGCGGGGCAGCGGGTCCTGGTGCTCGAGCAACACGAGCTCCCGGGCGGCTGGTGCCACAGCTTCGACCTCGAGGGCCACACCTTCAGCCCCGGCGTGCACTACATCGGCGAGCTCGGGCCCGGCGGCCGCATGCGCGCCGTCTACGAAGGCCTCGGCGTCGCGAACGACCTCGTGTTCCTCGAGCTCGACCGGGACGGGTTCGACCAGGTGCGCATCGGCGACGACTTCCGCTTCCACGTGCCCGCCGGCCGCGAGGAGCAGGTCCGCCGGCTCTCCGAGCGCTTCCCGGCCGACGCCGCGGGCATCCGCCGCTACTACGACCTCGTCACGGGCCTGCACACGGAGCTCGCCAACGGCCTGAACGTGCGGGGTCCCTGGTCGGCGCTCACGCTGGTCCAGCGCGCCCCCACGCTGGTCCGGCACGGTTTCCGGTCCCTGGAGAGCGTCCTCGGGGGCCTCGTGTCCGACCCGCTCGCCCGCGCGGTGCTGGGCGTGCAGGCCGGCGACCACGGCATGCCGCCGTCCCGCGCTGCGATGGTGCTGCACGCCGCGGTGCAGGGGCACTACTTCGACGGCGGCTGGTACCCGAAAGGTGGGGCGCGCGCGCTGCCCAAGGCCTTCCTCAAGGCGCTCCGGCGGCACGGCGGCCAGATCCGGGTCCGCGCCCGGGTCGAGCGGATGCTGGTCGAGAACGGCCGGGTGATCGGCGTGCGGCTCGCGGACGGGGAGGAGATCCGCGCCAGGCAGGTGATCTCCAACGCCGACCCCCACGCCACGTACCGCCTGCTGCCCGACGAGGTCGTGCCGTGGCGGGTGCGCCGGCGGCTCGCCCAGACGCCGTACTCGGTGTCGGCGCTGTCGCTGTTCCTCGCGGCCGACCTCGATCCCCGCGCGGTGGGCCTGACGAGCGGCAACGTGTGGTGGCTCGGGTCGTCCGACGTGGAGGAGACCTACCGGTACGCGCAGGATCCGGCGCCTCTCGCGCGCGGCGAGGTCCCCGGCGTGTTCGTCACCTGCACCACCTGCAAGGACCCGACGAAGCGCAGGGACGGGATCGCGACGTTCGAGGCGTTCTCGTTCGTCTCGCCCGAGGCGTTCCGCGCGTTCGAGGGCTCTCCGTACGGCGACCGGCCAGCGGGCTACGAGGCGCTCAAGAACGAGCTCGCCGACCGCATGCTCACCCAGGTGGAGCGCGTGGTCCCGGGCCTGCGCGAGCGCCTGGTGTTCCGCGCGGTGGGCAGCCCGCTCACCAACGCCCACTACGTCGCCGCCACGCACGGCAACCTGTACGGCACCGAGAAGCGGCGCCGGGCGCTGGGTCCGCTCGGGTTCCCGCTGCGCACGCCGGTCGACGGGTTGTGGATGTGCGGGGCTTCCACCCTGGGGCACGGCGTCGCGGGGGCCACGTTCTCCGGGCTGGCCGTCGCCCAGCAGATCCTGGGGGTCTCCCGCCGCGAGTTGCTGTCGGCGCAGGGCCAGTCGCTGGTCACGTTGCCCGCCGAGCACCCCGAGCAGTGGCCCGCCGAGCTGCGCCGTGTCGCGTAGCCCCGCGCTCCGGGACCAGCGCCGGGGCGAGATCGTGGACGCTGCGCGCGCGATCGTCGTCCGCGACGGCCTGGAGGCGCTCACCTTCGGCGCGCTCGAGCGGGAGCTCGGGTACACGCGGGGCGTCGTCACCTGGCACTTCCGCAACAAGGACGAGGTCGTGCGCGCGGTCCTCGACCAGGCGGTCGCGGAGATCGACGCCGCCGCGCTGGCCGCGATCCGCGCGGAGTCGACGTTCCCGGAGCGCGCGCGGGCCGTGGTGCGCGAGATGGTGCGCGGCTGGCTCGGGGGCACGGGCGCGGGCCAGGTGATCGTGTCGTTCTGGGGCCGGCTGTCCGCCGACGCCGACGCCGCCGAGGTCAACGCCGCGTTGTACCGGCGGTACCGGGGCTACGCGGCGGACCTGGTGCGGCTGGGTCAGGCCCGCGGCGAGTTCGCGCCCGACGTGGACGCCGAGGCGATGGGCGCCGTGCTGGTCGCGCTCGTGTTGGGGATCGCGCTGCAGGCGATGTTCGCGGAGGGGGACGAGGTGGACGTGGAGCGCGCGGTGGCGCTCGCCGGAGACGCCGTGGTGGCGCACCTGGTGGCGCAGGCGGCATGATGTCCGGATGTGGAGCTGGTGGGTCGCGTGTGTCGAGCCTCCTCCCGCGGTGGTGCCAACGTCGCGCGGGGAGGGCCTGTTTGCGGAGGGGTGTCCGGGGTCCGGCGCCGTGGCGCGGCAGATCGGGGTGGACGCAGCGCTTCCGGGCGCGGTGGCGGTGGGGCGCGAAGGCGACTTCCTGCTCGCCAACGGCGCTGCTGCCTTCGTGATCACCGCCCCGTTCGACGGGCCGCAGACCGAGCAGGGCACCACGTACGCGTACTACGGCGGGATCGTGGCCGACGCGGTCGCGATGGACGGCTGCGGGGTCGCGTCCGAAGACGGGCTCGACGAGGTGCACCTGGTCCTGGGCCAGCTCGACCTGTTCGCGATCGAGCAGTCGCGCCTCCGCTCGTTCCGCGGCGTGTCGGCCGAGGTGCTGCAGGACGGCGCGGACGGTGGGCCGGCCGTGGTGCGCGTCACGGGGACCGACGCCACGCACTGGCTCGTCGAAGGCGAGCTCCTCAACGACGCGCTGGGGACCGGGCGCACCGCGTCCCCGCCGTTCGGGCTCGAGGTGGTGCTGGACTACGTGTTGCCGCCGGACGAGCCCGTGTTGCGCCTCGAGTGGACGCTGCGGAACCCGGGGCGCACCGACCTCACGCTGCTCACGGCGTCGCTGTTGTCGTTCGACCCGCGGTACGACGTGGCGGCTGCCGGCGCCGCCGCGCTGTCGTTCGGGGGCCTGTCGCTCACGGCAGAGGTACCGGCGGTGTCGGCGACGAGCGGGGCCGGCGCGTACGCCTTCACCGTGGAGGACGGCGCCCTCGGGTACACCGGCATCGCCGGCATCGACGTGTCGCTCGACCTCGAGCAGGCCCTGGAGCGCCCGATCTTCGTGCCCGCCGGCGGAGAGGCGCAGCGCGTGACGCGCCTGGCGGTGGGGCGCGGTGACGGTCCGACCGCCACCGAGCCGCTGCTGCGCGAGGTCCCCGGGGTGTTGCCCCTCGACGGCTTCGTGCGGGACCCCGACGGCGCGCCGGTGGCGGGCGCCTGGGTGGACGTGTGGGGCGACGGCGGCACGGGCTCCCACGTGTTCGATCGCGCCCGCACCGGCGTCACCGGGGCCTGGCACGCCATGGTGCCGGACCTGGGCTGGTCGTGGTCACTGACCGCGCGGGCCGAGGGTCGGGACGGGCAGGAGCGCGTCGAGGTGGAGCCCGGCGACACGCTGGCGCTGCGGGTGGGCGCGAAGGGCGCGCTGTGGACCGAGGTCGACGGCGACGGCGCGCCGATGCCGGCCCGGCTGGAGCTGGTGCGCCAGGACGGGGTGCGGGCCACGGTCTTCACGAACGGGCGCTCCGAGGCCCCGCTCGCGCCCGGCACCTGGGACTGGACCGCGACGCGGGGGTACCTGTTCGCGCCGCGCACCGGGCGCGTGGTGGTCCCGCCTGGTGGGGTGGGGCTCCTGATCACCGAGCTCACGCGCGAGGTGGACCTCGACGGGTGGCGCTCGGTCGACACCCACGTCCACTCCGCCGAGAGCCCCGACTCCCGGATGGATCCGCCCACGCAGGTCCTCCACGCCGCGGCCCACGGACTCGACGTGGTGCTCCACACCGAACACGAACACGTGGTCGACGTGACCACCTGGGCGGACGAGGCTGGCGTAGGCGCCTTCGTCGAGAGCCTGGGCGGTCAGGAGGTCACTGCCACCGTCCCCGAGCACCTCACGATGGTGGGGGTCACGCCCGACGGCACGCCGCGCGGCGGGTTCGTGGACTGGTACGGGAAGGACCTCGACCAGGTGTTCGCCGCCATGAAGGCGCGCAGCGGCGGCGGCGCCAACATCCTCAACCACCCCGGGTACATGGATCGCATCGGGTGGGACGTGCTCACCGCGGAGCCCACCCTCACGAACCCGGAGTGGCTGGGCCTCTCGCCCGACGCAGCGCTGTGGTCGTGGAACTTCGAGGGGATCGAGGTGATGAACGGGTTCAACAGCCCGTTCGCCGACGGCAACCACCGGTTCGAGCTGTGGCAGAGCCTGCTGAACGCCGGCCACCGGGTGAGCCCGGTCGGGTGCAGCGACGATCACGGTGGCGACGAGGTGGGCTTCCCGCGGACGTTGTTCGCGGGCCCCGACGTGGTGGACGCCCTGCGCGCGGGTCGGGTGACGGTGTCCGCGGGCGCGGTGCTGCAGGTCGACGTCGCCGGCGCGGGCCCGGGTGACCTCGCCGACGCCACCAGCGGCGAGGTGGGGCTGCACGTGGTCGCGCTGGCGCCCAGCGCGTTCGACGTCACCCACGTGGTGGTGTTCGCGAACTGCGACCAGGTGGCGTCCGTGGCGGCCGCGGATCCCCGCGGCCCACGCAAGCTCGACGTCGTGGTGCCGGTCGCGGTGGACGGGGACACGCAGGTGGTGGTGGCCGCCTTCGGTCGCGAGCCGCTGCCCGCCGGGTTCCCTGCCGCCGACTGGACCCGCGTCCCTCGCGCGTTGACGGGCGCCGTCTACCTCGACGCCGACGGTGACGGCGCGTTCGCGGCCCCGGGTGGGCGGGTCTGCCGCTACGACCTCGCGCCGCCTCCCTGAACGGCAGGGTATGAGCAGCCCCATGGTGTTCGCTGCAGTCCTGGCTTGTACCTCCGGCGACGACGGACCCCCGACCGACACCCCGGGCGCTCACTCCGCTGCGGAGTCCACCGCCCCGGAGGAGCCGCTGGTGGTCGTGGACGACGTGCAGGTCGGCCTCCCCGAGAGCCCCGACGTCCACCTGGTCCGGATGCTCTCGGTGTCCACCGCCGGCCCGACCCGGCTCACCGTGGTGCTCGACGACGGCGAGGTGCGCCGCGAGGTGGCGTTCCCCGAGCTCACCCGCACCCACGTGCAGCCGCTCCTCGGTCTGCTCGCCGATCACGCGTTCACCGTGGAGGTGACGCTCACGACCGAAGCCGGTGCGGCGCTGACGCTGCCCGAGGTGGCGTTCTCCACGCCGCCGCTGTCGGTCCGCCTGCCCCGGTTCGAGCTCGTCACCGACACCGGCGCAGGCGACCCCGGCGTCACGCTGCTCCCGCTGGCCGGCCTCGCCACCAAGGTGGTGGTGGGCCTCGACCTGCGGGCCCGACCGGTGTGGGCCCTGACGGTGCGAGACAAGCCCTGGGCGCTGTCGCAGCTGCCGGGCGGCGAGCTCGGCCTGCTGCTGTACACCGGGCCGCGCAAGCTCCGGCCCGACGGCAGCTGGGTGGTCGCGTACGACGGCCCCGAGGCGCTGCCGGTCTCCGTGCCGATCCCCGGGGTGCGCGGCTTCAACCACGAGGCCACACCGCTGCCCGGCGGCGGGTTCCTGCTCATCCACCTCCAGCCCATGCTCGTTCCGGACTACCCGACCGAGGATCTCTCGGGCACCGAGGCCGCGCGGATCAACGACGCGGAGATCGTGGAGATCGACGCTGCCGGGAGCGTGGTCCACGTGTGGTCGATGGCGGAGCTCTTGGACCCCACCCGCATCGGCTTCGGATCGCACGAGGGCCGCCCGTACGACTGGGCCCACGCCAACGCGGTGGTCTACGACGCAGCCGACGACGCGATCCTCGTGAGCCTGCGCCACCAGGACGCGGTGGTGAAGTTCGACCGGGCGACGGGCGCGCTCCGGTGGATCCTGGGCAACCACGACGGGTGGCCGGCGCACCTCCAGCCGTACCTCCTCGAGCCCGTGGGCAACGGCTTCTCGTGGCCGTACCACCAGCACGCGCCCATGGTGCACCCGACCGACGACGACCTCGTGGTGCTGTTCGACAACGGCAACGACTTCCGGAGGACGCCGTACGACCCCGTGCGTTCGCCGTTCGGCCTGTACAGCCGGGTGGTCGCGTACCGAATCGACGAGGAGGCGATGACCATCGACGAGGAGTGGAGCTTCGTGGAGGGGGACGGCCCGGACCGCCTGTTCTCGCAGGCGCTGGGCAACGCGGACTGGCTGGCCGGCGGGGACCACGTGCTGGCCACGTTCTCCTACCTCAAGCAGGAGGGCGGCGTCTCGAACCGCGGGTTGGGCCGCGGGGACAAGTCGATCCGCGCGATCGAGTTCGACGCGGCGACGCGCCAGCCGGTGTGGGACCTGCGGGTGTGGGACACGGCGTCGGCGGAAGTGGACGGCTGGCAGGCCGACCGGGTGATCCGGGTGCCCTCCCTCTACGGGGACACCGCCACGGAGAGGATCCTCACCGAGTGATCAGTCCCTGGCGCCGAGGGGCACGCTCCAGCTCAGCCCCGGCGTCGGGTTCACGTACACGTCTCCCTCCGCCGTCGCGAGCACCGCGACGCCGAGCCGGAGATCGAGGCCGCGCCACGCCGCCCACCGAACGCCGGCCTCGGCGCCGAACGCCGTGCCCGCATCGAGGTCCACCGTCACGTCATGGGACCCGGTCAGACCCTGGAGGAGCGAGGCGGCGACGTAGAGCCCCGAGTCCCGGCCGCTTCCGAGGTCGACCGCGAGCGGTAGAGCGACAGCCCCACCTTGCTGAAGAAGGTGGTCACGCCTTCGTCACCGAGGATCGTCGGGTAGACGCCCAGGTGGAATCCGAGGGGCCCGTCGCGGAGCTCGAGGCCGGTGACGGGGGCCCGGAACCCGTGGACGATCAGCTCCCGGCGAGGGTTCGTGACGAACACCGAGCGATCGGTCTCGTCGGCATGGGCGGCAGACAACGTGAGCAGGACGAAGAACATCGGACCTCCTGCCCGACACGTCACGCGAACGGCCCGGCCCGACCCTGGCCCGGGACGACGGTCCATGGGCCACGGACGCCAGTCGCCGGTGGCGTGCCCAGACCATCGACGGTCGTCGGGGGCCAGCGTGCGGGTCTCCGGCGGTGGCTACCTTCTCGGTGTCTGGAGGTGCTGCTTGGACTCGTCTCTTCGTCGCTCGGTGGGCGCTGCGCTCGTCATCGGCGCGTTGCTCGTGAACGTCCCCTACACGCTGCTCGTCGTGACGTTCGACTACCCGGACGTGCTGCGCGCTCCGGCGATGGAGGTCCTGACGCGCTTCCAGGCGGGTGGCCCTCGCCTGATCGCCGTGTGGGCTGCGTTCGCGTGGGTGGGTGCGCCGCTCCTGCACGCACTCCCGAACCTCCCGCGTGCGCTGTCCGGTGCCCAGCCCTCGGCGCTCGCCACCACCGCAACCACGCTGGGCGTGGTGGGCCTGGTGGTACAGATCGTGGGCCTGTTGCGCTGGGTGTTCGTGGTGCCGGTGCTCGCCCTTCTCGTCACGGATCCGGCGACACCCGAGGCGACGCGGACCGCGGCCCTCGTGGCGTTTCAGG
The DNA here is from genome assembly GCA_044356535.1 of Myxococcota bacterium. Lineage (GTDB taxonomy): Bacteria > Myxococcota_A > UBA796 > UBA796 > JACKER01. Next base: position 20,938 of record JBIKWC010000041.1, on the reverse strand, counting down.
TGGTGCACGCGTACGGCGGGGTGGCGCTGGGCGAACACCTGGGCCAGGCGCTGACCATCACGTGGACCGCCCCGCTCTCGGTGGAGCTCCTCCGGACGGGGGCTGCTCCCCGATGGATCGGCGGCCTCGGCCTCGCCGCTGCTGCACTCTACGCGCTGGCGCAGGGCGAGCTCGTCGGGACGGTGGTGCCGGGCTTCCCCCAATGGGGTGCTGCAGGTCTGGTGGGCAGCCTCGCCTGGCTCGCGTTCCTCATCGCGCTGGGTGCGAACCTGCTGCGCGCGCCTGGGCCCGATACTCGCCCGGCGTGACCCCGGTCCACCGACGGAACGCGCGGTGGAAGTTGCTTTGGTCTGCGAACCCGAGGAGGAACGAGATCTCGGCCATGGGGAGGACGCCGTCGGACAGGTACCGCTCGGCTGCCGCGCGGCGGGCGCGTTGGACGAGGTCGGCGAACGAAGTACCCGACGCGGCGAGGCGGCGTTGGAGCGTGCGGGCCGTCATGCCGATGCGCCGGGCGATGGGCGTGATCCCGACGGCGCCGGTCTGCAGCCCGGTGACGAGCGCGCGGACGACCTGTCCCTCGAGATCGTCGGGGACGGGCTGCAGGGCCGTGAGGAGCTGTTGGCCGTAGGACTCGAGGTACCGCCCGACTCCGTTCGGGCCGCGGGGGCTCACCGGGAGGGCGACGGTGGCGGCGTCGAACGCGAGGTGCGTGTCGACGGCGCCGAAGCTCGGCGTCACCCCGAACAGCCGCTCGTGGGTGTCGGTCGACGGGGGCCTCGCGTGCTCGAACTGGACATGGACCGGCGCACACGGTCGGGCGGTGATCATCCGCCCGATCAGGACGGCGGACGCTGCAGAGAACTCGGCGACGTGCCGTTGGGGCGGCTCTGGCAGGCCACGGCACCCGGGGAAGAAGCGCCAGACCCCCCCCACCTTCTCGAGCTCGGTGCGCCCGGCGTCGTGGAGGAGGCGGGCGTACGCCACTCCAGCGCCTCGCCCAAGGTGCGGCTGTTGGAAGCGATGTGTCCGACGACGTGAAACCCGTCGAGGTCCAGGCGCTGGGCGAAGTGGAGCCCGAAGTCCGGATCCCCAGACCGGGCGGCAGCCTCTCGCCAGAGATGGTCGCTCGCTGGGACGTCGACGCGGCAGTCGGGTGCGTCGAGCTCGCGCTCCGAGAGGCCCACGTCCGCGAGCGCGTCGGACAGGTCGATCTTGCGCGACCGCGCGTGACCCAGCAGCGCGGCGACGGAGGCCCCGCTGACCGAGTAGGAACGCGTCGTCAGGGCAGCGCCCCGACCACCTGGCTCTCGTTCACCCGGGTGTTGCGCCGCAGGATCTCTCCGCCGGCCGCGAGCTGGTGCATCGCCGGCAGCGCGATCGAGTACCCCGTGTAGCCCACGGTGACGCCCCAGCTCGGGTCGGACACCACCGGGTGGTGCAGATCGAACACGCTCGCCCACTCGGCGAGTCCCGCCTGGTCGGCCGGGTTGCCCGAGAGGTCTTCACCGATGAGGGTGATGACGATGAATCCCTGGTCTTCGTACTGTTGGTACCAGCCTTCCAGGCTGGCGGCTTCCGCCTGACAGCTGCCTCACCAGAAGGCGGCAGAGACCAGGAGGACCTCGCGGTCGCAGAAGTCGTGCAGGTGCAGGGTGTCGCCGAACTGGTCCATCAGCGCGAAGTCTTCGGCGATGTCGCCCACGTCGGTGCCGGTGCCCACGAGGTCGTTCCGACAGGCTCCGATCCGCCAGCCGCCGGTGTACGGGTGGTCGGCCGCGCGGGTCGGATCGGTGTTGCCGTCGACCTCGTCGCCGTCGTCCCAGCCATCGCCGTCGGAGTCCGCGAGATCCGGATCGGTCCCGAGCTCCTGCTCCGTGGCGTTGTCGAGGCCGTCGCCGTCGTCGTCGTCGGCCCCGGTGGTCGGGGTGGTGGTGTCGTCGTCGTCGTCGTCCCCGACGATCGTCGTGTTGCTGGTGGTGTCGTCGTCGTCGTCACCGGACGCGGTGGGGTCTGTACCTCCGCCGCGACAGGCGCCGAGCACGACCAACCACCCGAGGGCTGTGCGCATCCGACCTCCGCCGGGAGCCTACCGCAGGCGGTCACTCCACGCGGATCGCGTTCGACCAGATCCAGGGAAACCGGCGCAGGTAGGGTGCCGGGTCCTCGCCGAGGAACGGGACGAGGTGGTGCGGCACGATCTCGATGCGTACCCGGTAGGTCCCCGGGCCGTCCGTCGGGAAGGTGCCGCAACCCTGCTGCCACTCCGCGCCGTTGCGGTACACGGTGGCGGTGATCTCCGGCGCCTCCAGCCCGCGAGGGGTGTCCGGGTGCAGCGTGGGGCAGGTGACCACCAGCTCGCCCGCGCCGCCTTCGCCGCCCATCTCCACCACGCCGCCCGGCGTCTGCAGGTACAGGTCGAACCCCGTCGGCGTCGCCAGGGCCTCGATGGCGACGTACGTCTGCCCGGCCGCCAGCGCCGCTTCCACCGCCGTCGGTGTGTCCTCCGTGGTGCGCACCCGGTTCGAGAACCAGCGCAACATGCGGCGGTAGCTGTCGCCCCGCTCCCCGTCGCGGAGCAGCAGCGGGAGCACGTTCTGGTGGGCGTCGGTCCCGGCGACCGCGGTCATCGGCCCGCGCGCCAGCAGCGCCTCCCAGGTGGCGAGGGAGACTGCCTGCTCCTCGAACACCCCCAGGAAGTACAGGTCCGGCTCGCCCGTCGCGTCCGGGCTCGTGAACGGCGCGATGCCCTCCGCCCACCCGAGGGGATCGAGGCCCAGGTACTCGCCGCGGATGTCCGGGTCGAAGGCCGCGTGCAGGTTGAAGATCTCGACGCCCGCGAGTCCGGCATCCTGCAGGGGCTCGAGGTCCGCGGCGGGCCGCTGCTCGGTGTGCGCGACCAGCACCGTGGCGCCCACCTCCCGCTCCGCCCGCACCGCCGAGGCGTCGTAGGTGTTGTAGATCCGGTCGTTCTCGTCGAAGTCGTCGCCCGCGACCTGCGCCTCGAGGCCGATCGGCATGAGCTCGTCCTCGATGCCCGGCAGCCAGCGCACCACGTGGCCGTCATCGCAGTGGAGCTCGTTCGCCACGTGTTCTCCGCCTGCGTCGACCCAGGTGTCGCCCTCGCGGTGGTGGAACAGGTCGTCGAACGACTGGAACGCGGCGTAGGCCGGGTGGTCCGTGAGGAAGGCCACGTCGATGCGGCCCGCGCACAGCCCCGCGCGCAGATCCTGGAGGCAGGGCTCGTTCACGACGCCGTCCGGTAGACCGTCGCCGTCGCACGCGTCATGGGACCACGGGGAGTGCAGGTGGACGATGGCCCGGTGCTCGAGGAGGCCGCGCGGGCCTGCGCCAGCGGGGGGCAGCTCCCGGGCCCAGGGGACCTCGCGGGGCCCGGTGGGGGCGGAGTCGTCGGGGCGGGCCTTCGGATCGGGGGTACACGCCCACGCTGCGAGCAGGATCATCGTCGACTCCCGGGGAGCGGGTCGTAACCGGCGTCCTCGCCTCGGGCCCCCGGCGTGACTACGGTACGGAATGGCACCAGCGGCCGAGACGATGCGCCTGCAGATCGAGGGGATGACCTGCGCCGCCTGCGCGGTGCGGGTCGAGAAGGTGCTGCGGCGCCAGGAGGGGGTCGCCACCGCCACCGTGAACCTCGCGGCCAACCGCGCGCACGTGGCCGTGTTGCCCGGCACGCGCGTCGAAGACCTGTGCGCGGCAGTCGAGGGCGCTGGCTACGGCGCCACCCCCGCGCCGTCGGACCGGGACCAGGAGCGGCGCCTCGACGAAGAGGCCGCCACCGCCCGCACCCAGGAAGCGTGGATGTTGGCGACCGCGCTCCTCGCCACCGCGCCGCTGGTGGTGCCGATGCTGCTGGTGCCGTTCGGGATCCACTGGATGCCGCCGGCGCTCGCGCAGTTCGCCCTCGCGACGTTCGTGTGGGTCGTGGCGGGCGCGGCCTTCCACCTGGGCGCGTTCCGGGCGCTGCGGGGCGGCGCTGCGAACATGGACGTGTTGGTCTCCGTCGGCACCGCCGCGGCGTGGGGGCTGTCCCTGTGGCGGTGGTCGCGCGGGGAGCACCACCTGTACTTCGAGTCCGCCGCCTCGGTCGTAGCGCTCGTGCGGCTGGGCAAGTTCATGGAGCACGGCGCCCGGCAGCGCACCGTGGCCGCGTTGCAGGCGCTCCGCGACCTCACCCCCCTGGTCGCCCGGGTCGTGCGCGGGGACAGCGAGGTCTCCGTCGCCCCCGAGACCGTCGGGCGCGGCGAGCTCGTGGTGGTGCGCCCCGGCGAGACCATCCCCGTCGACGGGCGGGTGGAGGACGGCCGCTCGAGCGTGGACGAGAGCCTGCTCACCGGTGAGTCGCGGCCCGTACCGAAGGCCGTGGGCGACCTCGTCTCCGGCGGCTCGCGCAACGGCAACGGCCTGTTGCGGATCCGCGTCGAGGCGGTGGGCAGCGAGACCCTGTTGGCGCGGATCGTGGCTCGGGTCGAGGACGCGATGTCCACCAAGGCTCGCGTCCAGGCCACCGTCGACCGCGTGAGCGCCGTGTTCGTGCCGGTGGTGATGGGGTTGTCGCTGGTCACCGCGCTCGGCGCGCTCTGGTGGGGCACGGGGCTCGAGGAGGCCGTGGTCCGCGGCGTGAGCGTCCTCGTCATCGCGTGCCCGTGTGCGCTCGGCCTGGCCACCCCCGCCGCGTTGTGGGTGGGCACCGGCCGCGCTGCCCGCGCCGGGATCCTCGTGCGCGACGCCCTGGCGCTGGAGGCCGCCGCACTCGTGGACACCGTGGTGTTCGACAAGACCGGGACGCTGACGGAAGGCAAGCCGGCGCTCCGCGGGTTCACCGTCGACGACCCGGCGCTGCGGCTCGTCGCCGCGCTCGAGGTGGGCTCCGATCACCCGCTCGCGAAGGCGGTGCTGGCGGCCGCAGCCGAGCGTGGCCTCCAGCTCCCGCCCGCGACGGACGTGCGCGCGGTGCCGGGGAGGGGCCTCGAGGGCGTGGTGGAAGGTCGGGCCGTGTCGGTCCTGGCCGCGGCCCACGCGGCGGCCCTGGGGCTCCCGGTGCCGCAGGGGGGCACGGCGTCGGTGGTGCTGGTGGACGGCGCGGTGGCGGGGATCCTGCACTTCGAGGACGCGGTGCGGCCCACGTCGCGCGCGGCGGTCCAGTCGCTCCTGGGGTCGGGGATCCGCGTGGTGTTGTTGTCCGGGGACCGGCGGGCTGCCGCCGAGGCGGTGGCCGGTGAGCTCGGCATCACCGAGGTCCACGCCGAGGTGGCGCCCGAGGGCAAGGCGGACGTCGTGGCGGCGCTGCAGGCCGCGGGCGGGAAGGTGGCGATGGTGGGCGACGGGCTCAACGACGCGCCTGCGCTCGCGGTGGCGGACGTGGGCTTCGCGATGGGGTCGGGGACCGAGGTCGCGCGCGCCACGGCCGGCGTCACCCTGATGCGCCCGGACCCGCGCCTGGTGGCGGAGACGCTGGACCTCGCGCGCGCCACGGTGGCGAAGATCCACCAGAACCTCTTCTGGGCCTTCGTGTACAACGTCATCGGGATCCCGCTCGCGGCGTTCGGGTACCTGTCGCCTTCGCTGGCAGGCGCTGCGATGGCGCTGTCCTCCGTCTCGGTGGTTACGAACGCGCTGCTGCTCGGACGGGGAGGTCGCCGTGGGTGAGGTCGTGTACGGGGTCGGTGGGATGAGCTGCGGGGGCTGTGTGGCCTCGGTCACCAAGGCCGTCGAGCGCCTGGGCGTCACCGCGCAGGTGGACCTCCCGAACGGCACCGTGAAGGTGCAGGGCCCGGCCGACGAGGCCGCCGTGAAGAAGGCCGTGGAGGCCGCGGGCTTCGACTTCCTCGGTCGGCGCTGATGCGCTGGCTCGGCGTGGTGGGCAGCCTCCGGAAGGACAGCTGGAACCGCCACCTGCTCGTCGCGCTCGCCGAACGCATGCCGGACGGCTCGTCGCTCGACGTCCGTGGCATCGAGGGCATCCCGGTCTACGACGGTGACCTCGAGGCTGCCGCGTTCCCCGAAGTCGTCGTCGCTCTGCAGGAGGCGATCGCCCAGGCCGACGGCGTGGTCCTGGCGAGCCCCGAGTACAACTTCGGCGTCCCGGGGCCCCTCAAGAACGCGGTCGACTGGACCAGCCGCGGCCCGCGCGGGCGGGTGTGGAAGGGCAAGCGCGTGGCCGTGATCGGCGGCAGCCCCGGCCCCTCGGGCACCCGCAGCGCGCAGTTCGCGTGGTGGCCCATCCTCCGCGTGCTCGGCGCCCGGATCCACCCCGACGTGTTGTCCGTCCACGGCGTGGCCAGCGGGTTCGTCGACGGCCGGCCCACCGAAGAGCTCGCGCGTCGGCTCACGGACTTCGCAGTCACGCTCTCCACCGCCCCGTAAGCCGGTTAGCAGGGGGGATGTCGCTGCTCCCCGCCCTGCTCCTCGGCTGCGCGCCCGACCCCGCTCCCCCGCCGGAGGCCGAGCCCCCCGCGCTCACGCTGCTGGAGCGCTGTTTCCCCACCGGCGCCTCGGGGGAAGGGGGCCCCGTCCCCGACTACACCCCGTACGACCTGCAGGTCCCCGACCACTGCGCCGGCACGGGGCTCCAGCAGATCGACCAGCTCGACCGTGTGGTGTTCGTCGGCGACTCGATCACCACCGGCACGCCGCCCACGCCCGCGCCGCTGTACTACCGGAACCTGCTCGTGGCGCAGCTCGAAGCGCACTACGGCCACCCGCTCGAGACCCAGGACTGCTCGGCGTGGGGCGCGCGCGTCGACGATCTCCAGCGCGACGGCACGCAGCTCGCGGACTGCCTCGGCACCGAAGGCACCGACGAACGCGCCACCCTGCTCGTCTTCACGATGGGCGGCAACGACGGCTTCGCGTTCGCCGAGGACTTCGCAGCGGGCGGCACCGAGGAGCAGATCGCCCAGCAGGTGGACGAGGCCGTGGTGCTCCTGGACCAGGCGATGGACTGGGTCTCCGACCAGCGGCCCCGGTTCCCCGCCGGCCTTTCGGTCGTGTACGCCAACGTCTACGAGTACAGCGACGCCACCGGCGACCTCGGGCTCTGCCCCACCGCCGAGCTCTTCGGGTTCGACTTCGCGGTGCCGGCGTTGCGCCAGGCGTACGTCACGATGAACGAAGGCTGGGTGCGGGTGGCCACGGAGCACGGCTTCGACGTGGTGTTCCTGCTGGAGCACTTCTGCGGCCACGGGTTCCTGGCCGGCGTCGAAGGCAACGAGTGCTTCAAGGGCCCCGACGCCGAGGTGTGGTTCGACGGCACCTGCATCCACCCGAACCAGACGGGCCATCAGGTGGTCGCCGACCTGTTCACCGCCGTCGTCACCCACGGCCCCATGCCCGAGGCGATCCGTCCCCGCTGACGTTCACTCGGCGGTAGCGAGCCACTCGAGCTGCCCGACGCGCATCACGAGGACGGTGAGCTCGGAGAAGCTGTAGAGCACGGGGCCGGTGACGCGCATCCGGTCGCCGATCGCGGGCTCGATGCCGCGGCGCGCGAGCTCGGCGTCGAGGCTGAACTTGTACCGGGTGCCGTCGTCGGCGTCGAGGTAGACCTCGCCGAACGTGGACATCGGGGTCGCCACGGTGCCCTCGATGCGGAACACGCGGGACACCCCGTCGAGCGTGAGGGGCCCATCGGCGCGCTCGAAGAAGATGGGCTCGGGACCACGCTCGATCGACACCACGTCGTGGACGGCGATCATGGTCTGGTCGTACGCCTCCTTGATGGCGCGGACCCGCAGCCGCACGCGGTCGCCCATGTCGAAGTGCGCGACCTTGCTGTCTCCGAGGACGAAGTAGCCAGCGGTCTCGTCCTGCACGAAGTAGGAGCCGTAGAACTTCTGGTCGCTGTCGATGTCCGGCGTCGGGGCGCAGCCGCCGGTCTTGTAGTAGTACCGGGGCAGCAGCGTGACGATCCCCTCGATCTCGGCCGGGAGCTCGGCGCTCGAGACCCAGTCCGCGCAGTCCGTGGACGACGGCAGGTCTCCTGGGGCGAGGAGCAGCTCGAAGTCGCCCGGTAGCGGCAGGTCCGCGATCGCGGTCGGACCGGAGAAGTCGTAGTTCTCGTCGGTGAACGCGACGGCCTCGGTCACGTCGTAGTCCGACGGGGGCGTGAACCACTGGTCCGGGTCCTCCTGGGGAGCCGGGGTGGCGCAAGCCCACATGACCGCGAGCAACGAGATCCGCCGCATGTTCTCTCCCTGCGCGCCAGTGGACTAGAAGTAGTCGTACCAGTCGAAGTCGTTGGCGTCGAGCTGCGCCGTACCACCGAACTGCGTGACCGGCCCGATGTAGTGAATGCAGTCACCGACCACGTCGTAGCTCGACTGGGTGCGGAACGTGATGGTGTTCCCGCCGTACTCGAAATCAAAGCAGCTTGCGCCACAATCGGTCGGACCGGAGACGAGCGCGCCCCACACGTTCGTCACGTGGAGGCCGTCGTCGGCGAAGTTCAGGCCGTCGCTGTCCATGCCGTCCGTGACGTACACTTCGTTGCCGCTGCTGACGAGGACGAAGTCCTCGATCCCGGGGAACCCGCCCTTCGCGTCGCCGACGACCTCGGGGGTGCCGTTGAAGTCGACCACGCGCTTGGCGGTGAACGAGATCTCGTCGCCGGGGGCGAGGGTGGCGGGATCGAACCCGCCGAGGTTCACGCGGTAGGCGTACATGGCGGCGCCTCCGTCCTCGAACCAGAAGCTCGCGGTGCCGTCGTTCACGGCGGGGACGTACGCGCGGGCCGTCACGATCGCCTTGCTGACGACGAGGTCCACGTCCACAGGGCTCGTCTGGCCGGTGGTGGCGGCGAGGACTGCGGCTACCCCGCCATCGAAGGTGTACGGGGTGTTCGTGATGGTCGCGCCGGCCGCTGCGATCGGGTGACCGTCGAACACGCCGGTCGAGTCGGGCGACGCTGGGCAGTTGATGTCGGTGTCGGTGTCGGTGTCCGAATCCGTGTCGGCGTCGGTGTCCGAATCGGTGTCGGTGTCGGTGTCGGTGTCCGTCTCGGTCTTGTCCTCGCCGGGAGGCGTGCTGCGGCACCCGAGCGACAACGAGAACAACAACCCCAGCGTGGCCGGGAACACGGTGCGAGAGAGCGTCATGGTTCCTCCCTGTCGGCCAGTGGGGACCGACGCAGGCCGCGCACCATATCCGGCCGGTGCGACGGGCGGGTGACATCTGGGGGTCGGTCGTTCGACGCCCCCGATCCCGAGGGCCTTGACAGGTCCGGTCTCATGTCCGAGGCTCGTGGTCGCTCGGGGGTCGGCGGATTCCGTTCCGGAACCACGTCCCTCTCCCCCTCGAGAACAGAATCCGTCTCCGGCATGGGCGACCGACCCTCACATCTTCCGCCTGGAACCCCGCTCTCCGACCACTACACGGTGGAGGGGCTGGTCCGTCTCTCCGAGGGGAGGATGTTCTACCTCGCCAACGACGTGCGTCCGGACCTGCCGACCCGCCGGTGTTGGGCGTGTGGTCACGCCGACACCCCGCGCACTGCAGGCAACTGCGCCTCCTGCGGTTCGCCCATGCGCGATCGCCGGTTCCTGATCTCGTCCCGGTGGGCTGCCGCGCGCCACGACGCCTACCTCCGGTTCTACGACAAGCAGATCATTCATCCTGGGGTGGTCACGCCCGTGGACGTGTTCGTCCAGGACGGCGTGTTGTTCTCTGTCGTCCCCTACTCGGGCGAAGGCCTGATGGTCGACGAGGCGGCCCCCCTCCACAACGGCCGCCTGCTCGACCTCGCGCAGCGGGTGGTGGGCACGTTGGCGTTCCTGCACCGGCACGGGGTCGCGGTGGCGTGGGTCAATCGCGCCAACCTGCTCATTTCGTCGGACAACACGATCCGACTGTTCGACCTCGAGATCCTCGAGACCCTCGAGAACGGCACCCCGATCGACCCCTCCCTCCACCTCGACGCGATCAAGAGCTTCGCGGAGCTGTTGCGGCGCTACTGCGACGTGGAGGCCGACGATCTCGCGCACTTCTTGCGCATGGCCGAGGAAGGCAACGCCGAAGACCTCGCGAAGTTCGGTCGCGACGTCGAAGCGAGCTTCGCCACCCACGCGCAGGTCACCTACCCCCCGCTCCTGGGCGGCATGAGCGACGTGGGCCTCGCCCGCCAGCTCAACGAGGACAACTGGGGGTGGTCCCGGCTCTCCGACCGCGCTGCGTTGTACGTGGTCGCGGACGGGATGGGCGGCCACGACGGTGGCGAGGTGGCGTCTGCGCTCGCCGTCAAGACCCTCTCCGAGGTGTGCCGCGAACGCGAGTCCGCGAAGCCGGTCGGCGAGGACGCCCTCGAGGCGATGCTCGAGGAGTCCTTCCAGCTCGCGAACAACACCGTGAAGGACGCCGCAGACGCAAAGGGCACCGACATGGGCACCACGCTCGTGACGATGCTCCTGCTCGATCGCCGGGTGGCGATCCTCGCGAACGTCGGCGACTCGCGCGGGTACCTGCTCCGCAACGGCACCCTCCACCAGATCACGAAGGACCACTCCCTGGTCCAGAAGATGGTGGAGCGCGGACGGATCACGGCGGAGGAGGCGCGCCACCACCCCCACTCGAACATCCTGCTGCGCACGGTCGGAACCGAGCGGGACATCGAGATCGACCTGTTCCGGGTGGAGCTCGAGCAGGGCGACAAGATCCTGATGTGCTCGGACGGGCTGTGGAACGAGGTCGACGACCGGGACATCGAGTCGGTGCTCAACATGTACGGTGACCCGCGGATCGCGACCCGCGAGCTCGTGAAGGCGGCGCACCACGGTGGCGGCAAGGACAACGTCACGCTGATGATCGTGACGATTCCTTAGCTTCAGGTCCTTAGCTTCAGGTCCTTAGCTTCAGCGGGCGGGAACCCCGGCGGGGTCCATCGGTGCCAGCTGCACCTCCGGAGGGACACAGGGGCGGCCGCGGGCGTCCTTCGCGTCCTTGTCTACGTAGCCGAGCATGGACAACATCGCGTCGGCTTCGGCGTCGCGTCCGTCCAGAGACTCGGTTTCGGCGGTGGGCGCGGGGGCGATCCCGTACTGCCACGACAGCGCGCGCGTGTCCCCGAACTTGAAGCGGCCGATGGGGGCGCGGGCGCCGGGGTCCTGGCGGGGGGGCACCTGGAGGGTGTTGCGCGTGCCACCGGTCGCGTCTCCCTGGTAGGCGGAGCATCGCACGTCGCCCCCGAGCTCGGCCATCGGTCGGGTGGGGACGACGTACAGCTCGCGGGGACCGGGGAAGTCGCCCTGCCAGCACAGCTCGACCGCGCCGGCGTCCTCGGCGAGCGGGTGGTCGGTCACCTGGTACGCAGCCAGCAGCTCCCGGGCCCGGGCGGGGCTCACCGGCGACACCGACGCGTGCATGTTGTCGAGCGGGTCGTCGCCAACCCACGCGTCCGAGAACCCGCCGGGCGCGGAGCACAGCGCCCACAACGGCGGCGACTTCCCGTGCGGGCCCTTCCAGGCCGTGTTCGCGAGGCGGTAGCCGACCTTCACCTCGCGCCCGAGCGCATCGCCCAGCTGTCGTCGGTAGGAAGCGCCGCCTTCCTGGTGATCGCGGGCCAGCCGGTTCACCCGCTCGACGGGGTCGGTGGCCACGTCGAACAGGAACTCGCGGCCCTCGGTGGTCGTCCACTTGTCGTCGCCGACCAGGACCCCCCAGCGCTCGGCGCCGTACAAGGGCCACCCGAACGCGATCGTCCGGTCGTCCAACGCCGGATCCTCCGCCACGCGCCGCAAGGACCGGCCGTCCAGCTCCGGGGGTACGGCCAGGCCGAGGACGTCGAGCACGGTGGGCGCCACGTCCAGCAGGGAGGCCTCCTGAGCGAAGGCTCCGACCGGCATCCCCGGCGCGCGGATCACGAGCGGTACGCGCAGGAGCTCGTCGTAGAGCGTGTGGCCGTGCTCGTAGCCCTTGTGGTCCCAGAACTCCTCACCGTGGTCGGCGTACAACACCAACACGTCGTTGTCGTCGAGCCGCTCGAGCAGCCGCTCGATCTGGTCGGTCGCGTACCGGATGTTGTTGTCGTAGCGGTCCTGGATGTACTGCTGCAGCTCGGGGTTGCCCGCGGCGCCCGCGCGGCGCACGTCTCCGAGCTCGAACCCGTCGGCGAGGCCGTCCGGCGCGGCACCTGCGTACTTGTACCGGTAGGAGAGCGGCTCCTGGTACGGGAGGTGGGCCGACATGTAGTGGACCTGCAGGAACACGTCGCGGCCGTCCTGTGCGTCCAGGAACGCCAGCGCGTCGTCCGTGGTGGACTCCGCGGAGGGGAACAGGCCGTCCTCCTGGTGGTAGTCGAAGTCCCGGTCCATGCCGAAGTTCGACGTGAGGTAGATGTTCCCGGCGATGAAGCCCGTGGCGAAACCCTCCTGTGACAGCAGCGACTGCAGCGTGCGGCTCGCCCGCCACCGGTCCGGGTACCGACCGGTCAGGACCGATCGGGAGGAGGGGAGGGTCCACGGCGCGATCGAGCGGGCGTTGGTGAACACGCTGGCCTCGTCGCGGAGGTGGTCGATCGCGGCGGAGGTGTCGCGTTCGTACCCGAAGAGGGAGAGGTGGTCGACCCGCACGGTGTCCACGAACACGAACAACACCTTGCGGGGGTCGCGGACCCGGCTGGCGACCACGGGTGCGCCCACGAAGGCGAAGTCGTCGTCGGTCGTCGGTCCGGGGCGCGTCTCCATGGCCAGGTGGATCGTCCGACCCGTCCACCGCGACAGGTCTACGCGCCGCGTGGGGAAGTCGCGCGTGGGGAGCCGCTCCTGGAAGACGATGTCGGTCTCGCCGTCGGTGGTGACGGTGACCACCAGTTCGGCGCCGTCGCTCCCGGGCCCGCTCGACAGCTCGGGCAGCACGAGCCCGGGCGCGAAGGAGAGCTCGGCGGCGGGCGGAACCTCGAGGTCCCAGGAGATGGACGCTGGGGCCGGCAACAACAGGCCGTCCCGGCTGGCGATCCCCTCGCCGATCCTCGTCCGCACGAACTCCTCGTCGGACTCCACCTCGGCGAGGCGACGATGGAGGCGCTGCTCCCGACCGAGCGCCAGCGGCGAGTCGAGCAGGAACGACTCCTTGCCGGGCTCGGGGTCCCCAGCCGGAAGGAACAACCGCACGACCTCGCGATCGTACGACCAACCCCGACCCTGGCCACCCGTCTGCCGGTACGCGACGCGTTCGCCGTCGGCGTCGATCATCCCCACCCCGGGAGTCTCCCGGAAGAAGAACAGGCCGCGCGGCCGGATCGGGACCGGCTGGCGGTACTCGCGCACGCCGTTCCGCGCCTTCGCCTCGAACGTCCAGCCGCGGTCGAGGGCGATGCGCGTGTCGGGCGTGGGGCGGGCGCCGAGCGAGTCGGGTGGCACCACCAACGACGCCATGGGCGCCGTGCGCAGGTCGATCGACCGCGCGCTCGGTGCGTCGACGGGGGCCGGGCGACCGTCTCCGCGGCACGCGAGCCAGGTCGCTCCCCACCACATCAGGGCGCGCCCCGCGCGGGCTCGCAGCCGGAGTCGGTGTGCTCGGCGGAGTCGGGCACGAGGTACCCCATCGCCCGGAGCAGGTCGGTCGACTCGGCGTCCGTGGCGCCCACTGCGATCGCGCGCTCGTCCGGAATGGGGGCGATGCCGTACTCGAGGGTGAGCTTGCGGCGGTCGAGGTTCAGCTTGGACAGCGGCGTGCGGTCCTCGCCGAACACCTCGCGCTCGGCCGGGACCGCGAGCTCTCCGCGTTGGCCGCCGTCTCCGTCTCCGTTGAAGACGCTGCAGCGGATCTGCGCGCCCACCTCGGAGACCGGGCGCGCGGGCCCGAGGTAGACCTCGCGGCCACCGGACCACCCGGGGCGCCAGCAGACCTCGATGCCACCGTCGCCTTCCTCGACCGGATGATCGGGAAAGCCGAACCGGTCGAGCTCGGACCGCAGCGTGGCGGCGTCGGCGATCGTCTGGACGGTCGCGTCCGAGTTCTCGAGGGGATCGTCCGCCTTCCATGCGGCCGAGAAGCCGCCGGGGACCGTGCACAGGGCCCAGGTGCCGGGCACCACCTTGTCGTCGCCGCGGTGGGCCGACGGGACCAGCCGGAACCCGGTCATGACCTTGCGCCCAAGCGCATCTCCGAGCGCGTTGCGGTATGGGGTCGTGTCGGTGTCGGGGTCGGACTTCAGCAGGTTGCGCTTCTCGCTGGCGTCCACGTCGAGGTCGAACAGCTGCTCTCGCCCCTCCGTCGTGGTCCACTTCTCGTGGTCGTGGAGGACCCCCCAGCGCTCGAGCCCGTACAGCGGCCGGCCGAAGGCCTGATCCCGGGCCTGAAACGACGCGTCGGCGCCCTGTTCGCGTCGGAGCAGGGGTCCGAGAGACCGACCCTCCATCTCCGGGGGAACGGCGACTCCAGCGAGGTCCAGGACCGTCGGTGCCACGTCCAGCAGCGACACCGGCGCATCCACGGTCCCCGGCTGGACTCCCGGTGCCCGGACCACCAGCGGAACACGCAGCAGCTCGTCGTACAGGGTGTGGCCGTGTTCGAAACCCTGGTGGTCCCAGAACTCCTCGCCGTGGTCCGAGAAGAAGAGCAACACGTCGTTGTCGTCGAGCCGCTCCACGAGCCGCTGGATCTGGTCGGTCGCGTATCGGACGTTGTTGTCGTACCGATCGCGGACGTACTGCTGCGCAGCGGGATCGGAGTCGATCTTCGCCTTCCGGATGTCGGACAGGTAGAACTGCTCGCGGAGGCCATCCGGGGCATCCCCCGCGTACTTCCGCCGGTATTCGGGGGGTTCGACGTACGGCAGGTGGGGGCTCATGTAGTGGACGTACAGGAGCGCGTTGCGCCCTTCGTGTGCGTCCATCCAGCGGAGCGCGTCGTCGGTCGTCTCCTCGGCGGAAGGCCACAGGCCCACGCGGTGGAAGTCCCAGTCGCGGGTCATCTGGAAGTTGTTGGAGAGGTAGACGTTCCCGGCGAAGAACGCCGTCGCCCAGCCCTGCTCCCCGAGCACCGATTGGATGGTGGTGGCCTCGAAGTAGAACTCGGGTTGGCGGCCGGTCACGAGGGTCCGGGCGGATGGCAGCGTCCAGGGCGCGATGCTGCGCGCCTGGGTGAACACGGTCGACGATGTGCCGAGGTGATCGATGGCCGCAGACGTGTCCCGGCCGTAGCCGTAGAGCGACAGGTGATCGGTCCGCAGCGTGTCCACGAAGACCATGAGGACGCGCACCGGATCTGCCCGGTTCGAGGACACCGTCGGCTCGGCCAGGAAGGCGTAGTCGAACCCGGTCGAAGCGCCGGGCTCCGTCCGGACCCGCAGGCGCACCTGCTCGCCAGCGAACCGCGACAGGTCGATCCGGTGCTCCGTGAACGCGCGCACGGCGAGCTCGGTGCGGTAGACCTCCTCCGTCTGCCCCGCTCGATCGAGCTCCACGACGAGCGTGGCGCCGTCGGAGGCAGGCGCGTCGCGGATCTCCGGCTCCACGAGCCCGGACGTGAAGCGCAGCTCCCCAGCGGGCGGAATCGTGAGGTCCCAGGCGGCCGTGGCGGGCGCTGGCAGCAGCAGGCCCTGCCGGTTGTCCCAGTCGTCCTGGATGCTGGCGCGGACGAAGTCCTCGGGCTCCTTCCCAGACCAGCCCTGGTTCAGCGACCGCTCGCGCTCGGTGGCCTTCGGGTACGACAGGACGAAGGTGGCCGGGGCGGGCTCCTTCCCCTTCTCGGGCGTGTACACCACGATCTCCCGCCGGTCGTGGATCCAGATGGGCGACTTGCTCTTCCCGAAGCGATCGTACCGGAGCGCCTTGCCGCCTTTGCGCAGCTCCATGCCGGGCTGCGGACGGTGGAAGAACAGGCCGCGCGGGCGGATCGGGATGTCTGTCGCCCATTTGTGCATGCCCTGGCGCGACTCGCCCGTGTAGCGCCAGGTCGACCGCAGCGGGATTTCCGCGGGCGGCTCGGTTCCTCCGCGGCTGTCCGTCGGCACCGTGAGCTCTGCGAAGGGGAGCGACGTGAGGACGAGGTCGCGCGCCTGCTCCTGGGGGACGCCGGCAGGGTGGGGCCCCGGGGCCCCGCACCCCGACCACACGAGCGACAGCAGCAACGACGTCATGCGCAGGGCTCCCATCCGCGCCAGGGTATCCGCCCCCGCTCGGAGGCGCGATCCCGGGGTGCGCTGCGCAGCCGAGGCGATCCTGTGAAGACGGCGTGACGGCGGGTGACGACGGGTTAACGGTGGCGACTTCGGTGTCACACGTAGGAGGCACAGCGCGACGGAAAGTGACCCACGGAGCCTCTCAGGAGGCTCCCTGGTTGACTTCCGGAGGCCGCTCCTGTACGCCTACGTGGTCGAGAGTCCGGGCAACCAAAACGCCCGGAATGCGAAATATCAGACGTTCGAGGCCGGCGAAAGTCGGTCAGGAGACGATGGGATGCTGCGAATCTTCTCGAGAGGACGGACGCTCGCGCCTTTGTTGGCGATGTTCGTTGCCCTTCTCGTGTCCGCGCAGGCGTGGGCCCAGACGAACGGCATGCTCCGCGTCACCGTCGTGGACGGCGATCAGATCGAGCTCCCCGGGGCCCTGATCGAGCTGAGCGCCCCGGTGCTCATCGGCGGCAGCCAGTCCCGGGAGTCCGACCAGACCGGCTCGGCGGAGTTCCCGCAGCTCCCGCCCGGGACCTACAAGCTCGTGGTGTCGCGCGACAACTTCGGCTCGGTCGTGGTCGAGGGCATCGTGGTGCTCATCAACAAGACCACGCAGCAGACCGTCACGCTCAAGGAGTCGGGCGAGACCGTGAACATCACGGCGAAGCAGAAGGCGGTCGACACCGAGAGCACGACGCGCGGCGAGGTCCTCACGAAGGAGTTCCTCCAGAAGATCCCGACGGGTCGTTCCTACCAGGCCGCCACGCAGATGGCGGCCGGCGTGCTCGCAGGTTCTGGCGGCAACCCGAACATGGCGGGCGGCGCGACGAACGAGAACACCTACATGCTGGACGGTGCCAACATCACCGACCCCGTGACGGGCACGTTCTCGAACAACTTCAACTTCGACGCGATCCAGCAGATCGAGGTCCTGCTCGGCGGCTACATGCCCGAGTACGGCGTCTCCATCGGCGGCATCGTCAACATCGTGACGGACTCCGGGACCAACAACCTCGAGTTCGACACCTCCGTCTACTACACGAACGGGAACCTCGCCCCGAAGGAAGACGAGCGCCTCGCCGCCGACGGCTTCCAGATCGCGCCCACCCTGTTCGACAGCCAGTCGCTGCAGTTCCAGACGGCGGCCCGCATCTCCGGTCCCGTGATCCGCGACAAGGCCTGGTTCATCATCTCGTACCAGAACGACCGCACGTTCCAGTCGCTCTCCGGCATCCCCCAGGCGCGCGACTACCACGGCAACTACCTGCTCGCGAAGTTGACCTACCAGCCCACGCCCGAGCACCGGTTCGCGGTCTTCATGCAGACCGACCCCACCACGATCGACAACCTCGAGCAGTTCACCCCCTTCATCAAGGGTGAAGCGCAGTCCCGTCAGGTGCAGGGCGGCATCATCACGAACGTCCGGTGGCAGTGGTTCCTGTCCCCCGACGTGAACCTCGACACCTCGTTCCTCGCGCAGAAGACCTTCATCGAAGCGAACGGCGTCCCGTGTACCCACGACCGCGACCGCGACTGGAACCAGTGCCGTCCGGGCGTGCTCGAGAACGAGGTCGACTTCGAGACACCGGGTCGCGTGGGCATCTTCGGCGCGTTCTCTCAGTCCGCGTACGGCCAGTACTACTTCGACGACCGCTCGCGCTACACCGCGGCGTCCAAGCTCCAGGTCCTCTCCATCGAGGACCCCCTCAAGGGTACGCACGACTTCAAGTTCGGCGTCGAAGGCACGCAGACCATCTGGGACCAGGTCCAGGGTCTCTCGGGCAACACGCTCTACTACGACCTCAACGTGTCGTCGTTCGACCCCCAGACCCTCGAGAACTACTACTGGCTCGAGGTCACGGGCCCGATCAAGTTCCGGACCTCCGGGTCCGAGTACAACGTGTTCGCGCAGGACTCCTGGAAGCCCGTCAACAACCTCACCCTGAACTACGGCTCCCGCGTCGACTACTTCGTGATGCGGAACGACCTCGGTGAGCCGACGGTCGGCGGCCTCCTCCTCGGGCCGCGCATCTTCGGCGCCTGGGACCCGTTCGGCACCCAGAAGACCAAGATCGCGACCGGCTTCGGGCGGTTCAACGACACCGGCCGCCTCTCCGTGGCGTCGTACACCTCGTCCGTCGGCTACGGCAACAAGCTGTACCTCGGTGAGTTCTTCGGCAACAACCTCAACAACGCTGAGTCGAGCTACTTCGTCTCTCCGAAGGCCAACCTCGACACGGCGTTCGACCAGATCGGCGCTCCCCGGGTCGACGAGCTCATCCTGACCCTGGAGCGCGAGGTCATCGAAGACTTCGCCCTGTTCTCCTCGATGTCGGGCAAGTACACCCGCTACGGGTACGAGCCGGACGAGCTCAACCTGATCTACGACAGCGACGGCTCCACCGTGATCGGGTCGCGCTTCTCCCAGAACCAGCTGTCGTACGGCCGCCTCCGGTCGCCGCTCCTCGCGCTCCGCAACTACTTCCAGTGGGACCTCGGGTTCCGCAAGGTCGAGAGCCGCCGCTGGGCTGCCACGGCGACCTACACCTTCACCCGGTCGATCGGCTCGTCGCAGTCGTCGCTCACGGGGACCTTCCTGAACGACCCGCAGACCTTCTACAACTACGGGTTGTTCCTCACGGACGTGCGGCACCAGGTCAAGGCCCTCGCCTACTGGGATCTCCCGACCGACCCCTGGACCGCGACCCTCGGCTTCATCTTCACCTACTACGACGGCTTCCCGCTCGACCGTCGGTACTACGGCGAGTACTTCGACTCCTACTCCGTGCGCGTGTTCCCGCGCGGGACGTACGTTCGGTACAACCCGAACTGGTCGGCGAGCCTGAACTACACGCAGAACATCGACGTGCGGAAGGGCCAGCTCGCCCTCGACTTCGAAGCGCGCAACCTGTTCAACAACCGCTCGCCCGACGTGCCGTTCTCCTCGCTGATCGACCAGCAGAACCGGCTCACCATCGCTTCTCGCCAGAACCCGCTGACGTTCCAGTTCGGCGTCCAGTACAAATTCTGAGGCAACCATGCGCACGCCCTTCCTGATGATCGCTGGCGGCCTGTCGTTGCAGGCCTGCGGATACGAGGAGCAGCTCCTCATCACCAACCTCCACGGCAACGTGCACATCCCAGCCGAATCGACGGTCAGGGATGTGGTGGACATCGACGGCAACCTGCAGAGCGTCGGTCCCGACGTTCGCGGGCTCGGTCCGGTCTACCTCGGCCTGTATTCGTCGATCTCCCCTGCCGGCACCGTCGAGCGGTACCCCTACCCAGAGATCGGGCCGCAGTTCAAGGAGGGCGTGGCCGGTGATGCCTACCCCTACGGCGGCACGACGATGGGCGACCTCCGGTTCGCTTGTCTGCAGAGCCTGTCCTGCCTCGTCGTCAGCGGTCGCTACGTCGACTACGACGCGATGCTCGATTGGTTCCAGACCGTCGGGGTGGACGTGTTGGACTCGAACGAGGACCCGGTCGGCAACGCCGAGTTCATCCGCCAGACCTGCTTCGACATCTTCAACGTGAACACGGATCGCGAGGTCCGCCTCATCGCCACCGACGACAAGAACGGCGACGGCAAGGTCGACGAGGGCGACCTCGACTTCGTGTACGACGAGCAGGCCAACGAGTTCGTGGGCCCGTTCGAGATCCGCCAGCAGGAGCACTTCTACGACCAGCGCGCCGAGAACTGCACGCCCGGCACCGACTGCGCGGCCATGTCGGTCTGGGGCTGGATGGACACCCCGGCGGTGGGAAGCTACCGCTACAAGACCTGCGACACGACCGAAGGCTTCCAGTTCCCCCGGTACAACGAGAACTTCGTCGGCGGTCGCGTGTTCCTCGACGTGCTGAACTTCCCCACGAACTACATCGAGACCGGCGACTACGCCGCGACCGACGGGTTCGAGTGGAAGAACGTGTACGACGAGCCCGAAATCTACCTCGACTTCGTGGTGCAATGATGGCTGTGAACCCGCTCTCCCTGAGCCTGCGCTTCCTTGCCCTCGGTGGCGTCACGGCCTCGTGGGTGGCCCTGACCGCCTGCAACTCGAACGGTGATCGGTTCTTCCCCGAAGTCGACGTGCCGGACGTGTACGTCCTCACGGCGGAGGATGGCGGAGACGTGGTCCCCGCCGACATCCTCACCGCCGACGACATCTCGGCCAACACCATCTTCGCCGAGGTCGGGCCCGCCCGTACCACGGGGTACGGCGGTGTCACGTTCGAGATGGTCGGCACCGGCGCCCCCGTGTGTCTGTGGGTCGACCCCGAGATCGTGTTCTGGAACGAGGTGATCTCCGCGCGTCCGAGCGAGTCCGACCGCAAGTACGCCTACCCGGACAACATCTACGACGACGGCGACATCGACCTGTTCGCCGGGCTCTCGGTCTACTACACGGGCTCTCCTGGTGAGACGATTGGCGACTTCGTCGTCCAGTACGAAGACAGCCTCGGCAACCAGGTTCCAGTGTCCCTGGCCGCGTGTCCCAACCGGACGGGCCCCATCGGCGATCCCGTCAGCGGCGGGCGCGGCGCCCCTGATTGGTGCACGCTCCCCAGCACGGACATCGGCGTGTCGTACACGGTGCTCCTGCGCACCTGGTCGACCCCGCTCGACGACGACCGCCTGTCGTTCGGTCTGCTGGTCGCCAACGGCCGGTGCGAGGACCTGAAGTCGGACGTGCTGGGCTCGACCGCACTTCAGGTCGAAGAGTGCCTGATCACCGGTGAGTCCCTCACCCCGGACGGCCCCCCGGGCCCGTTCTATGGTGCTGGGTCCGTTCGGGACCGCGTGTGGGA
>JBIKWC010000036.1:0-38900 GCA_044356535.1 Myxococcota bacterium | reverse complement strand
CGCCCGGGCCGCGCACCGACGATGCCGTGGTGATGCTCCCCGACGCCCCCGACGCCGTGGCCTCCGTGGTGCGCGCCCTCCCGACCGATCGGCTCGCGTGGCTCGTTTCGCGCGACGGCACCGCGACGTCCGTCGCTGCGGCCCTGGCCGCGGTGCGCCCGGAGCTCACCGTGGTCGAGGTGGCACCGGACCTCGACGTCGACGACGTCCTCGCGCGCGAGCAGGCGGGTGGTGGCGGCGAGCGGGTCGTCCGCTGGCGTTCGTCCGTCGCCGGCAGGGACGGTGAACGGCAGGCTCCGCGCGTCGTGCGGGCCGACGCCGGAACCCCTGCGCCGCTGCCGGCCACCGCGTTCCTGCTCGGCCAGGGGCCGCTCGCCCTCGCTGCGGCGCGCGCGGCCGTCGAGCGCGGAGTATCCGCGCTGATCGTGGTCTCCGCGGAGGAGCTCCCCGCAGACGAGCTCGCCGCGCTGCGGACCCTCGGCGCCGAGGTCACCGTCGCCCCAGAGTCGGCGCTCGAGACCCAGCCCGACGCCGCGGTGGTGGTCACCACCGACGGCGCGCCGTGGTCCCTCCTCGCCCTCCACCCGGGTCCGGTGTCGGTGTGGACCGGCCTCGACGCAGCGTTCGGTGGCGAAGGCGCCGCCGCCGCGGGCCTCGCACGCGCCCGCGTCGCCGCACGCCGCGCCGCAGGGCTGCGCGCCCAACACGTGGCCTGGCCCATCGCCCTGCCCCCGGGCACGGTCGCCTTCGACGCTGCCGCCGCGACCGCAGCGCTCGGGGCGCTTGCCCGGCGCGGCGACGCCGACACCGTGGTCGTGCGACTCGCCGCCTCCGGCGCTCCCGCTGCGTGGCGTCACCTGGCGTCGGCCCCGCTCGCCGACAGCGCGTTCGCCCGGTCGCTGGCGGCGCTGCCCCCGGCCGAGCGCGTCCCTGCGCTGCGGGAGGCGCTGCGCGCCGACTTCGCCCGCGTGTTGTCCGTCCCCGTCGACTCCGTCCGCGACGGCATCCCGCTGAAGGAGCTCGGCCTCGACAGCCTGCTCGCGCTCGAGGTCCGTTCGGTCCTCTCGAGCCGGGTCGGGGAGCGCCTGCCCGCCACGGTGGCGTTCGATCACCCCACCGTCGAGGCGATGACGGCCTTCCTTGCGCCGCGGTTCTCTGCCACTCCCGCCACGGCCGCTCCCGTCGCGCGCCGGGTCCGCGCCGCACACGCACACGAGCCCATCGCCGTGGTGGGCATGTCGTGCCGGTTCCCGGGCGGCGCCGACGACCCCGACGCGTACTTCGACCTGCTCGAGCGCGCGGAGCCCGTCGCCCAGGACGTCCCCCGCGAACGCTGGGACCAGGCCTCGATCCACGCCGACGGCGGAATCGTCCCCGGCAAGACGTACGCCCGCCGCGTGTCGCTCGTGCGCGACCTCGCTGGGTTCGACGCCGGCTTCTTCGGCATCCCCGATCGGGAGGCGCAGCTCCTCGATCCGCAGCAGCGCCTGTTCCTCGAGGTGGGCTGGGAGGCGCTCGAAGACGCGGGCGTCCGTACCGACACCCTCGAGCGCACCCGCACCGGGGTGTACGTCGGCATCATGAAGGGCGACTGGGTCGACCGGTTCGGCGAGCTCCGGACCCACTCGCCGTACCTCGTGAGCGGCACCGACGCCGCGTTCGCTGCGGGCCGCTTCGCCTTCCTCCTCGGCCTCCGGGGGCCAGCGTACAGCCTGTCGACGATGTGCTCGTCGTCTCTCGTCGCCATCCACGCAGCGGTGCAGTCGCTCCGGGCAGGGGAGTGCGACCTCGCCGTGGCCGGTGGCACGAACGCCCTCACGTCGGGCGCGTCGTCGGTCGAGCTGTCCCAGCTCGGCGCGTTGTCTCCGGACGGGCGCTCCAAGCCGTTCTCGGCCGAGGCCAACGGCTACGGCCGCGGCGAAGGCGCCGGTGTCCTCGTGCTCAAGCGGCTCTCCGACGCCCTCGCGGCCGGCGACCGCGTGGTCGGCGTGCTCCGCGGCTCCGCGATCAACCACGACGGCCGCAGCAGCGGGCTCACCGTCCCGTCTGGACCGGCGCAGGCGGAGGTCATCCGCGAGGCGCTGGCCGACGCGGGCCTCCAGCCCGGCGACGTCGACTACCTCGAGTGCCACGGCCCGGGGACGAAGCTCGGTGACCCGATCGAGGTCCGCGCGGCGGGCGAGGCGTACGGCGAGGGCCGCGAGGGCGACCGTCCGCTGCTGCTCGGCTCGGCCAAGCAGGTGGTCGGTCACCTCGAGGCCGCGGCCGGCGTGGCCGGCGTGGTGAAGGTGCTGATGGCGCTCCGTCGCGGGCGCCTCCCCGCGAACCCGGTGCCCGCGTTCAACCCCGAGCTCCCGCTCGGTGAGTTCCCGCTCCGGGTGGTGACCGAGCCCCGGTCCTGGGCCCGCGGGGAGCGGCCGCGCCGCGCGGCAGTGTCGTCGTTCGGCCTGTCGGGCACGAACGCCCACCTCATCGTCGAAGAGGGGCCGGCTGCTCCGCCCGCTCCACCTGCTCCGCCCGTCGAGGGCCCCGTGTCCTGGCACCTCGCCGGCCGGTCCGAAGCGCACGTCCGCGCCTATGCGCTGGCGTTGCTCGGACACCCTGGCTCCGACGCCGACATCGGCGCGACGCTCCTCGCCGACCGCGCGTGGGAGCCCGTCCGCGGCGTCCTCGTCGGCCACGATCGCGAATCCCTCGCGGCCGCCGTCGAGCGGATGCCGGTCACCACGGTCCGCACGGGCACCACAGCGTTCGTGTTCACCGGCGCCGGCGCCCAGCGGGCCGGCATGGGCGCGGGCCTGTACGCCCGTCATGCCGTGTTCCGGCAGGCGTTCGACGCTGCCCTGGCCGCCATCCAGCCCCACGTCGACGGCGACCTCCGGTCGGTCATGTGGGCCGACGACGACGCGCGGCTCAGCAACGTCGCGTGGTCCGCGCCTGCCTCGTTCGTGGTGCAGGTCGCCCAGGCGGCGTTGTGGAAGAGCCTGGGCGTCGCGCCCTGGCTCGTGATCGGGCACTCGCAGGGCGAGTTCGCCGCCGCGTACGTGGCGGGAGTCCTCTCGCTCGAGGACGCTGCCCGGCTGCTCGCAGTGCGCTCGCGCCTGATGAACGAGCTCGGCAGCGGCGGGGCCATGGTCGCCCTCGCGGCCTCCGAGGCCGTGGTGCGCGAGGCCCTCGTGGCGGGCGCCGAGATCGCGGTGGTGAACGGTCCCCGCGCCGTGGTCGTGAGCGGCGTCGAGGCGGCAGTGAACGCCGTCGCCGACCACCTGTCCGCGCAGGGGATTCGTGCCACGCGGCTCGCCGTGTCGGTCGCGTACCACTCGGCGTTCGTCGATCCCATGGTCGGCGCGCTGGCGGACGCCGCCCGGAGCGCCTCCATGCAGGCGCCTCACCTCCGGCTGCTCCCCACCTGTCGGACGGAGCACCCGTTCGGCAGCCCCGGGTACTGGGCCGCGCAGGCGCGCGGGGTCGTGCGCTTCGCCGACGCCGTCGCCGAGGCCTCCGAGCTGGGCGTCAGCCGGTTCGTCGAGCTCGGCCCCTCGCGGGCGCTCTCGGGGATGGTGGCCCAGACGCTCGAGAGCCGGGACCCGCTGGTGGTCCCCACGGTCGACGGTCTCGAAGACGAGTCGTTCGTGCGCGCCGTGGGCCTGTTGTGGGCCGGCGGCGCCGACGTGGACCCACGACGGGTGATGCCGCCGGGCGGGCGCGTGCGGCTGCCGACCACCGTCTGGCAACACCGCCGGTTCTGGATGGAGCCCGCCGAGCCCGTGCGGGCGGGTGTTCCCACCGGGCACGCGCTGCTGGCGGTGCGGATCCCGGCCGCTGGGGGCGCGGCGGTGTTCGAGTCCACCCTGTCGGTCACCCGGCAGCCGTGGCTCGGTGATCACGTCGTCGGTGGGCGGATCTACCTCCCCGCCACCGCGATGCTCGAGGTGCTGCGCGCTGCCGGCGCGATGGCCCGCGACGCCGGCGTGGTCGAGTCCGTTTCGTTCGAGCGCCCGCTCGTGTTGCCCGCGGTCGGCGCCGTACGGGTGCAGGTGTGGGTGGCCGACGACGGCACCACCCAGCTGTGGTCGCAGGCCGAAGACGCCGGCGCGGGGGACTGGACGCACCACGCCACGGCGATGACGAAGCCGGACACGGCGCCGGCGCGGCGGCTCGACCCGGCTGGGTTGCGCGCTGGCCTCCCGCCGATCTCCGTCGAGGAGCTGCAGGAGCGTTTCCTGGCGGCCGGGCTCGCGTACGGCCCTGCGTTCCGCGGCCTCGCCGAGCTGTGGGGCCGGGACGGTCTCGCCGTGGCGCGGCTCGTCGTGCCGGCCCAGGTCCCGACCGACGGCCTCCCCGTGTCGCCGGCTTCGATCGATGCCGCGCTGCAGGCGGCGATCGGCGCTCCGGGCGCCTCCCTGGGCCTGCCGTTCGAGGTCGCGGCGTTCCGCGCCCGGGACGGGGTGCCGGCGTGGGCCGTCGTCGAGCGGAGCGGCGACCGGCACGACGTGACCGTGCTCGACGCCCGCGGCGTGGTGATCGCCGAGGTGTCCGGGCTGCGGACGCGCGCCATGTCGGCGCAGACCGACGTGGCGGACGCCGTCTTCGGCGAAGAGTGGGTCGAGCTCCCGGCTCCGCCCGCCACCACCGACGCAGACGCCCTCGTCCACGAAGTCTTCGGTGAGCCGATCGCGGCCCTCCAGGACACCGTGGCGCTCCTCCAGCGCACCGACCCTGCAGCCCGCGTGGTCCTCGTGGCCACCGGCGCGCTCGCGGGCGCGGTCCGCGGCCTCGTGCGCACCCTCGAGGTGGAGCGCCCCGGCTTCCGGGTGGTGGCCGTCGAGGGCGCTGCCGAGGACGCGCGCCGCGAGATCGCTGCCGTCGACGACGAGCGCGTGGTCCGCTGGGTGGACGGGCGCCGCCTCGCGCCGCGCCTCGTGCGTCGGCCGACGCCGGCGTTGCCGTCGACCGCGTCGTTCCGGCTCGAGACGTCGCCCACCGGCGAGCTGGCCGGCTTGCGCTTCGTCGCGGCCGACCGCGTGGAGCCCGGTCCGGGCGAGGTCGAGGTCCGCGTCGACGCCTCCGGCGTGAACTTCCGCGACGTGATGACGGCGCTCGGGTTCGACCTCGGGCTCCGCTCGCCGCTCGGCCTCGAGGCTTCCGGCGTGGTGGTCCGCGCCGGCGCTGCCGCCGGGCTCGCGCCGGGCGACCGGGTGATGGTAATGGCCCTCGCGGGTGGGGCGTACGCGCCGTTCCTGACGATCGACGCGCGGCAGGTGTGCCCGATCCCTTCGGGCTGGACCTCCCTGCAGGCTGCGGGCGCGCCCGTCGCCTACCTCACCGCCTGGTACGCGTTCGCCGTGCTCGCGGGGCTCCGCCGCGGCGAGAAGGTCCTGATCCACGCGGCCGCCGGCGGCGTGGGCATGGCCGCGGTGCACGTGGCGCGCTGGCTCGGCGCTGAGGTTTATGCGACCGCCTCCCCCGCGAAGTGGGACCTCCTGCGGTCGATGGGGATCAGCCAGATCGCGTCGTCGCGCGACGCCGCGTTCGGGGCGCAGTGGAAAGACGAAGGCATCGACGTCGTCCTCGACGCGTTGTCCGGCGAGCTCGTCGACGCTGGCCTGTCGCTCCTCCGTCCCGGGGGCCGGTTCGTCGAGATGGGCAAGACCGACGTCCGCGACCCGGCCGTGGTGCGTGAGCGGTACGGCGTGGACTACCAAGCGTTCGACCTGCTCGCGGTCGAGCCCGGACCCCTCGGCGAGCTGCTCGCCGCCCTGCGCCCGGGCTTCGAGAGCGGCGCGCTCCCGGCGCTCCCCGTCAAGTCGTACGACGTGGACGACGTGGCCTCCGCGTTCCGCACGATGGCCGGCGGCGGGCACACGGGCAAGCTCGCCCTCCGGATCGGCGCGGGCAACGTGCGCCCCGACGGGTGCGTCGTGGTCTCCGGCGGCACGGGCGGCGTGGCGAAGGTCGCCGCCCGCTGGGCGATCTCGCGCGGCGCCCGGTCGCTCGTGTTGCTCTCCCGCCGCGGTCCCGATGCCGACGGCGCGGAGGCGCTCGTGGCGGAGCTGTCGGCGCTGGGCGCCGACGTCGTGGTCGCGAAGGCCGACGTGGCCGACGAGGCCGCCGTGCGCGCGGCCCTGGCCGGAAGGACCGTGCGCGGCGTGCTCCATGCCGCCGGCGTCCTCGACGACGCGCTGTTGCCCAACGTCCGCCCGGACCAGGTCGAGCGCGTGATGGTCCCGAAGGTCCGGGGCCTGCAGGTCCTCGAGGCGGTGACCGCTGGCGCGGACCTCGACTGGTTCCTCGTGTTCTCGTCGGTGGTCGGCGTGGTCGGTCACCAGGGACAGGCCGCGTACGGCGCGGCCAACGGCTGGATGGACGCCCGAATGGCCGAGCGCCGGGCGGCGGGCCTGCCCGGGCAGTCGATCCGGTGGGGCCTGTGGTCCGAGTCCGGCATGGGCCGCGGGGTCGAGCTCGAGGGCGGGGTGGTCGGCCTGTCCGACGCCGAAGGCACCGCGTTGCTCGACGCCGTCGTCCGCCGGGGCTTCCCGGGGCCCGTGGCGAGCCGGCTCGATCTGCGGGCCGTCCCCACCGCGCCGCGGGTGTCGTCGGTGTTCCGCGGACTCGTCCGGGCCCGCGCAGAGCGGGGCGCTGCGGCCGAAGGCGCCTTCGGGCAGCGGATCCGGTCCCTTCCGCCTCAGGACCGCGCGGGCGCGGTGCGCGAGGCCGTGCGCGCCGACGTCGCCCAGGTGTTGTCGGTGTCGCCCGACCGCGTGGCCGATCACACGCCGCTGTTCGACCTCGGGCTCGACTCGCTGCTGGCCATCGAGCTCCGCAACGCCCTCGGCAAGCGGATCGGCGAGCGCCTGCCCGCGACCCTCGCGTTCGACTTCCCGTCCGTCGAGGCCGTGTCGGTCGAGATCGGACGCCGGCTCGGCCTCGACGCCGCGCCTGCCCCGGCCGCCGCCGTACAGGCCGGGATCGACGCTGGCTCGCCCATCGCGATCGTCGGCCTCGCCTGTCGGTTCCCGGGTGGCGCCAACGACCCGGAGGCCTACTTCCGGGTCCTCGAGCAGGCCGCGCCGCTCGCGGTCCCCGTCCCGTCGGATCGGTGGGACCACACCCGCTACTACCAGCCCGGGGCGATCACCCCCGGCAAGACCTACTGTGCGAACGTGGCGGTCGTCGACGACGTCGCCGGGTTCGACGCTCCGTTCTTCGGGCTCGGTGAGCGAGAGGCCACCATGCTCGACCCCGAGCACCGGATGTTCCTCGAGGTCGGCTGGGAGGCGCTCGAGCACGCAGGCGTGCGGATCGACGCGCTCGCCGGCTCTCGGACGGGCGTCTGGGTCGGCATCCTGCCGTCCGAGTACGTGCAGCGGATCGACCTCGAGCTGCGCCACGCCTCACCGTACGCGCTGACCGGCGCCGACGTGTCGTTCGCGGCGGGCCGGCTCTCGTACCTGCTCGGCCTGCGCGGCCCCGCGGTCGCCGTGTCGACTGCGTGCTCGTCGTCGCTCGTCGCCATCCACGACGCGGTCCGCGGCCTGCGCGCCGGGGACTGCGACCTCGCGGTGGCCGGCGGCGTGGCGCTCATCGCCGACCCGACCCAGGTGATCGTGCGGAGCCAGATCGGCGCGCTGGCGCCCGACGGCACCTGCAAGACGTTCTCCGCCGACGCCGACGGCTACGGCCGCGGGGAAGGCTGCGGCGTCATCGTCCTCAAGCGCCTCTCCGACGCGCTCGCGGCCGGTGACCGCGTCTACGGCGTGATCCGCGGCACGGCCGTGAACCACGACGGCCGCAGCTCGGGGCTCACGGTCCCGTCCGGGCCCGCGCAGCAGCAGCTGATCGAGCGAGCGCTCGCCGACGGCGACCTGCAGCCGGCCGACGTCGACTTCCTCGAGTGCCACGGGACGGGGACGAAGCTCGGCGACCCGATCGAGGTCCGCGCGGCGGGCGAGGTCTACGGCCAGGGTCGCGCCGACGACCACCCCTTGCTGCTCGGCGCCGCCAAGGCGGTGGTGGGCCACCTCGAGGCCGCCGCCGGCATGGCGGGGGTGCTCAAGCTCATCCTGTCGCTCAACCACGAGCGAATCCCGCACAATGTCGTGCGCTCGTTCAACCCCGAGCTCCCCCTCGCCGAGTACCCGCTGCGCGTGGTCACCGAGCCCACGGCGTGGCCCCGCGGGGTCCGGCGCCGCATCGGCGCGGTGTCGTCGTTCGGTCTGTCGGGCACGAACGCGCACATCCTCGTCGAGGAGCCGCCCGCTCCGGCGCCTGCTGCGCTGCCGGCTGTCCCCGCCGAAGGTCCCCTCCTGTGGCCGGTGGCGAGCCGCACCGAAGACGCCGTCCGGGCCTACGCGCGGCGCCTCGTCGCGTACGACGCTGCTCCCGAAGACATCGGCGCGACGCTGCTCGCCGTGCGCGGCGGATACGAAGCGCGCGGCGCGCTCGTCGGCCACGATCCCGCAGCGCTGGCCGCGGCCGTGGACCGCATGCCGGTCGCGACCGTCCGCGGCGGGCACACCGCCTTCGTGTTCACGGGCGCGGGCGCGCAGCGGCCCGGCATGGGCGCCGAGCTCCACGCGAAGTACCCGGTGTTCCGCCAGGCGTTCGAAGCCGCGCTGGCGGCGATCCAGCCCCACGTCCGCGGCGATCTCCGCGCGATCCTGTGGGCCGACGCGGACGACCGCCTCGCCAACGTCGAGTGGTCGGCGCCCGCTTCGTTCGTGGTGCAGATCGCCCAGGCCGCGTTGTGGAAGAGCGTCGGCGTGGAGCCGTGGCTCGTGATCGGCCACTCCCAGGGCGAGTTCGCCGCAGCGTACGCTGCAGGTGTCCTGACCCTCGAGGACGCAGCCCGGCTCCTCGCCGTGCGCTCGCGCCTCATGAACGAGCTCGGGTCCGGCGGCGCGATGGTGGCCGTGGCCGCGCCCGAGGCGGCGGTCCGCGAAGCGCTCGTCCCGGGCGCCGAGATCGCCGTGGTGAACGCGCCGCGGTCGGTGGTGGTGAGCGGCCGCGAGTCCTCCGTGTCGGCCGTCGCCGAGCGGTTCGCGGCGCAGGGCGTGAAGACCACGCGGCTCGCGGTGTCGGTGGCGTACCACTCGGCGTTCGTCGACCCCATGGTGGACGGGCTCGTCGAGGCCGCGCGCACCGCTGCCCCCGGGACCGCGCGGGTCCGGGTGCTCCCGACCTGCCGCACCGAACACGCGTTCGGTTCGCCCGGGTACTGGGGCGCGCAGGCCCGCGGCGTGGTCCGCTTCGCGGAGGCCACCGCCGAGGCGTCGGAGCTCGGCGTCACGCGGTTCCTCGAGGTGGGTCCCTCCCGCGTGCTCGCGGGGATGGTGGGCCAGACCCTCGAGGCGAACGATCCGATCGTGACCGCCACGGTCGACGGCCGGGAGGGGACGGAGGTCGAGGGTTTCCTGCGCGCGGTGGGCGTGTTGTGGGCCAGCGGCCACCCGGTGGATCCGGCCCGGGTGATGCCCGCCGGGCGCCTGGTGCCGTTGCCGACCACGCCGTGGCAACACCGGCGCTACTGGCTCGACGCGCCGGAGGTGGGCCGCATCGGCACGCCGACCGGTCACGCGCTGCTCGGGGTCCGGGTGCCCGCTGCGGGTGGTGCGGCGGTGTACGAGTCGACGTGGTCGACCCGCCGCACCCCGTGGCTCGCCGATCACGTGGTCGGTGGGCGGGTGGTCGTGCCGGCCACCGCGCTGCTCGAGCTGGTGCGTGCGGCCGGTGAACACGCCCTCGGCGGCGCGGTCGCCGTGGAGCAGACCACGCTCGAGTCGCCGCTCGCGCTCGGCGACGCCGCGCTGCGGGTCCAGGTCTGGCTCGCCGCGGACGGGTCGGCGCAGGTCTTCTCGCAGCCCGAAGACGCCGCCGAAGGGGACTGGACCCGGCACGCGAGCGCTGCCGTGAAGACGTCCCCCTTCGCGCCGCGCTCCGTGGACGCAGCCCGGGCCTGGAGCGAGCTGGCGCAGGCGTCGGTCGACGACGCGCAGGCCCGGTTCCTGGCGGCAGGCCTGGCCTACGGCCCCGCGTTCCGCGGCATGACGGCGCTCGCGGTCGGCCCGGGCCGCGCCGTGGCCCGCCTCGCCCTGCCGGCCGGCGTGCCGACCGAAGGCCTCGCGTTGTCGCCCACGCTCACCGACGCCGCGCTGCAGGCCGCCGTGGCCGCGCCCGGCCAGGCCGTGGGCCTGCCGTTCGAGCTCGGGCGGTTCGTGGTCCGACCGGGCGGAGGCACGCCGGCGTGGGCCGTGACCGCGAGCACCGGCGACCGGCACGACGTCCTCGTGGTGGACGCCGGCGGCCAGGTGCTGGCCGAGCTCGCCGGGCTGCGGACGCGCCCGCTCTCTGCGTCCGCGCTCGACCTGTCGGACGCCGTGTACCGCGAGGAGTGGCTCGCGACCCCGGTGCCCGTGGCGCCGGGCGCCGTCGACGCGCTGGTTCACGAGCTCGCAGGCGACCCGGTCGCGGCGCTCACGGCCGCGGTGGCGTTCGTGCAGGCCGCAGACCCCTCTCGCAAGGTGATCCTGTTCGCCCGCGGAGAGCTCGCGGGTGCGGCGCGCGGGCTCGTCCGCTCGCTCGAGGTCGAGCGCCCCCAGCAGGTCATCCTGGCCGTCGAAGGCGACCGGGCCGACGCGCTCCGCGAAGCCGCTGCGACCGACGACGAGCGCGTCGTGCGCTACGTCGACGGCGAGCGCCGCGTCGCGCGTCTCCAGCGCCAGACCCAGGTCTCGCTGCCGGTCGCCCCGTCGTGGAAGCTCGAGCGCGGGTTGTCGGGCGAGTTGTCCGCGATGCGCTTCTCGCCCGTCGAGCGCGCGGCGCCCCGCGAAGGGGAGGTCGAGGTCCGCGTGGACGCCTCGGGCCTGAACTTCAAGGACGTGCTGATGGCGCTCGGGTTCGACGTCGGCACGCCGGCGCCGCTCGGCCTCGAGTCCTGCGGCGTGGTGGTGCAGGCCGGAGCCGGGGCCGAGGCCCTGGTGGGTCAGCGCGTGATGGTGCAGTCCACGGGCTCGTTCTCGCCCTGGGTCACCACGGACGCGCGCCGGGTCCTCCCGGTCCCGGTCGGCTGGAGCACGGCCGAGGCCGCTGCTGCGCCCGCGGCGTACCTCACGGCCTGGTACGGGCTCGTCGTCCTCGGCGGGCTCGCAGCCGGCCAGAAGGTGCTGATCCACGCCGCTGCCGGCGGCGTCGGCATGGCGGCGGTGCACATCGCGAAGTGGCTCGGCGCCGAGGTGTACGCCACGGCCTCCGCCCCGAAGTGGGACCTCGTGCGGTCCATGGGCGTGCGGCACGTGGCCTCGTCGCGGGACGCCGGGTTCGGCGCGCGCTGGAAGGACGAGGGCATCGAGGTCGTCCTCGACGCGCTCGCCGGAGAGCTCGTGGACGCCGGACTGGGCCTGCTGCAGCCCGGCGGGCGCTTCATCGAGATGGGCAAGACCGACCTGCGCGACCCGGAGGAGCTCCTCCGCACGCGCGGCGTCCGCTACGTCGCCTTCGACCTGCTCGCGGTGCCGCCCGACGCGGTGGCCTCGATGTTCGCGGAGCTCGCTCGGGGCTTCGCCTCCGGGGCGCTTCCGCCGCTCCCGGTGTCGACCTGGGACGTGGAAGAGATCCCCACGGCGTTCCGGACCATGGCGGCCGGCGGGCACACCGGCAAGCTCGTGATCCGCACGGGCGCAGGCAACGTCCGCCCCGACGGCGCGGTCGTGGTCACGGGCGCGTTCGGCGGCATCGGCCGGGTCGCGTCTCGCTGGGCGATCGGGCGCGGAGCCCGCTCGCTCGTCCTGTTGTCCCGCCGCGGGATGGAGACGCCCGGCGCCGCCGAGGAGGCCGCGGCGCTGTCCGCGCTCGGCGCCGACGTGAGCGTGGTCGCGGCGGACGCGGCGGACGAAGTGGGTGTGCGGCGCGCGCTCGCCGGCCGCCCCCTGCGCGGCGTGATCCATGCTGCGGGCGTGCTCGACGACGCGCGCCTCGAGGCCGTGCGCCCCGAGCAGATCGCGCGGGTCCTGGGGCCGAAGGTGGCGGGGGTCCTGGCGCTCGAGGCGGCCACGGCCGACGAGGACCTCGACCTGTTCGTGGTGTTCTCGAGCGTAGCGGGCGTGGTGGGCAACGCGGGACAGGCCGTGTACGCCGCCGCGAACGGGTGGATGGACGCGCGCATGGCGGAGCGCCGCCGGCGCGGGCTGCCGGGCACCACGATCCGGTGGGGCCTGTGGTCCGAGTCGGGGATGGGGGTGGGAATCGAGGCCCCCGGCGGCCTGGTGCCGGTCACGGACGCCGTGGGCGCCGCGCTCCTCGACAACGTGGTGCGCCGCGGCCTGCACGCCCCGGTCGCGAGCCGGTTCGACCTCCGCCAGATCCCCACGCGCCCCCGGGTGTCGTCGATCTGGCGCACCCTCGTGAAGGCCAAGGCCGAGCGCAGCCTCGCCGCCGACGGCGCCTACGGGCGCGCGGTGCAGGCGCTCCCTGCGTCCGAGCGCCTCTCCGCCATCCGCGACGCCGTGCGCGCGGACGTGGCCCAGGTCCTCTCGGTCGCCCCCGAGCGTGTGGGCGACGCCACCCCGCTGTTCGAGCTCGGGCTCGACTCGCTGCTGGCCATCGAGCTGCGCAACGCGCTCGGCAAGCGGCTCGGTGAGCGGCTGCCCGCCACCCTCGCCTTCGACTTCCCCTCGGTGGAGGCGCTCGCGACCGAGGTCGCCCGCCGGCTCGGCGTCGACGCCGCCGCCGCGGTGGCCACCGTGGAGCGCGCCGCTGTCGACGTGGGCGCTCCGATCGCGATCGTCGGTCTCGCCTGCCGCTTCCCCGGTGGCGCGAACGACCCCGAGGCCTACTGGCGCGTGCTCGAGAGGGGCGTGCCCACCGCGGGCCCCATCCCCGTCGACCGGTGGGACCACGAGCGGTACTACCAGCCCGGCCCCATCACGCCGGGCAAGACGTACTGCCGGGCCGTGTCGGTCATCGACGACGTCGCGGGCTTCGACGCGCCGTTCTTCGGCATCACCGACCGCGAGGCCATCGTCGTCGACCCCGAGCACCGGCTGTTCCTCGAGGTCGGCTGGGAGGCGCTCGAAGACGCTGGGCAGCGGATCGACGAGCTCGCCGGCTCCCGGACCGGCGTCTACGTCGGCATCGTTCCCTCGGAGTACGTCCAGCGCATCGACTCCGAGCTGCTGCTGAACTCGCCGTACGGCCTCACGGGGACCGATCTGTCCTTCGTGGGCGGCCGGTTCGCGTACACGCTCGGCCTGCGCGGGCCCGTCGAGTCCGTCTCGACTGCCTGCTCCTCCTCGCTCGTGGCCCTGCACGACGCCGTCCGCGGGTTGCGCGCCGGGGACTGCGACCTCGCGGTGGCCGGCGGCGTGGGCATCATCGCCGACCCCACGCACATGATCCTGCGCTCGCAGATCGGCGCCCTCGCTGCCGACGGCGTGAGCAAGAGCTTCGACGCGGCCGCCGACGGGTACGGGCGCGGCGAGGGCTGCGGCGTGGTCGTCCTCAAGCGCCTCTCCGACGCGCTGGCGGCCGGGGACCGCATCTGGGGCGTGATCCGCGGCACCGCGGTCAACCACGACGGCCGCAGCTCCGGCCTCACCGTGCCGTCGGGCACGGCCCAGCGCGCCCTCATCCAGCGCGCCTTGTCCGATGCGGCGCTCGCGCCGGCGGACGTCGACTACCTCGAGTGCCACGGCACGGGCACGAAGCTCGGGGACCCGATCGAGGTCCGCGCGGCGGGCGAGTCGTACAGCGAGGGTCGCCCGGCCGAGCGGCCGCTCCTGCTGGGCGCGGCCAAGGCGGTGGTGGGTCACCTCGAGGCCGCCGCCGGCGTGGCGGGCCTCATCAAGCTCGTGCTCGCGTTCCGCCACGAGCGCCTGCCGCGCAACGTGGTGCGCGAGTTCAACCCGGAGCTCCCGCTCGCGGAGTACCCGCTCCGCGTCGTCACCGAGCCCACCGACTGGCCCGTGGGCGCCCGGCGGCGGGTGGGGGCCGTGTCGTCCTTCGGCCTCTCCGGGACGAACGCGCACGTGATCGTCGAGGAGCCGCCAGCCTCCGTCGTCCGGAGCGTGGAGCGCGGCGACGGGCCCTACCTGTGGCCGGTGTCGGCGCGCAGCGAGGAGGCCGCAGTGGCCCTCGCGCGCCGGCTCGTGGCGCTCGACGCCGAGCCCGCCGACGTGGGCGCGTCGCTGGTGGCCGACCGCGCCGCGCTCGAGGTCCGCGGCGCCCTGGTCGGCGGGACCCACGCCGAGCTCGCTGCGGCCCTCGAGGGCTTCGTCGCGCGGCCCGTGGTGCCGGCCGGCGCCCTCGTGTTCGTGTTCGACGGACAGGGCGCCCAGCGCGCCGGGATGGGAGCCGCGAGCTACGCGCGGTTCCCTGCGTTCCGTCAGGCCTTCGACGCCGCGGTGGAGGCGCTGCGGCCACACCTCGCAGCGGCGCACGGCGACGGCGACCTCCGCGCCGTGATCTGGGGCGACGACGGCCGCCTCGACCGCACCGAGTGGACCCAGCCGGCGCTTTTTGCCCTGCAGGTCGCGCAGGCGGCGTTGTGGAAGAGCGTCGGCGTCGAGCCGGCAGCCGTGATCGGTCACTCCGTCGGCGAGCTCGCGGCGGCCTACGTGGCCGGCGTGCTCACGCTCGAGGACGCAGCCCGGCTCGTGGTCGCGCGCGGCGCGGCGATGGGCGTGTTGCCGGCGGGCGGCACGATGGCGTCGATCGCGGCCCCGCTGGCCGAGGTCGAGGCCGCGCTCGCGGGCCGCGTCGGCGTCGAGATCGCCGGGGTCAACGGCCCTCGCGCGGTGGTGGTGTCGGGTGAGGCCGACGGGGTCGAGGCCGTCGTCGCCGGGTTCGTCGCGAAGGGCGTCCGCGCCACCACCCTCGTGGTGTCGCACGCCTTCCACTCGGCGCGCATGGAGCCTGCGCTCCCCGCGCTCGCCGAGGCGACCTGGGCCACGAAGCCGCGCGACGGACGGGTCCGTGTGTTGCCCACCGGCCCCGCCGACGCCCCCTTCGCGTCCGAGGCGTACTGGCTCGGCCAGGCCCGCGGTCGCGTGCGGTTCACGGACGCCGTCCACGCAGCGCGCGCGCTCGGCGCCGTGCGGTTCCTCGAGCTCGGCGGCGCGCCCGCCCTGGTCGGGATGGTCGCGCAGATCGTCGGAGAGGCGGACGTCCTCGCCACGGCCACCACGGGGAGGTCCGGGGACGAGGTCGCGGACGTGCTCCGCGCCGCCGGCGCCCTCTGGTCCAGCGGACACGCCGTGGTGCTCGCGGGCCTCGCGCCCGCCGGCGGCCGCGTCGCGTTGCCCCCGATGGCCTGGCAACACCGCCGGTACTGGCTCGACGAGGCGCCCCTCGAGCGGCAGGCCGGCGTCGAGACCGGGCACCCGCTGCTCGGGCTGCAGCTCCGGACCGCTGGGGACTCGACCTTCTTCGAGGCGACCTGGAGCGCGCGTCGCGACCCCTGGCTCGCGGACCACGTGGTCGGCGGGCGCATCGTCGTCCCCGGGGCCGCGCTGGTCGAGGTGATGCGCGCTGCCGGGGAGCAGGCGCGCGGGGAGTGGGTCGAGGTCGAAGGGGTCACGCTGGAGCGGCCCGTCGTCCTGCCCGCGCAGGGCGGGGTCACGGTCCAGCTCCACGTCGACGCCGACGGCGGCGTGCAGCTCTGGAGCCGCTCGGGTGACGAGTGGGTGTCGCACGCGACGGCCCGGGTGCGTCCGGGCGGGGTCCCGGTCGGCGCCGCTGCGCCAGCCACGCTCCTCTCTGCGTTGACGGAGCGCCCCGTAGGCGAGGCGTTCGCCGCCTTCGCCGCGGGTGGCCTCGCGTACGGCCCCGCGTTCCGCGGCCTCGTCCAGCTCTGGGGCTCGGACCAGCTGGCGGTCGGGCGGCTCGAGGCGCCGGAGTCGGCGCCGGACGGGTTCGGCGGGGTGTCGCCCGCGTTGCTCGACGCAGCGTTCCAGGCGAGCATCGCGACCGCGTGGGGCGCTCCCTGGAGCTCGCTGCCCTTCGAGATCGCCACCTACCGGGTGCGCGGACGCTCGCGGCCTGCGTGGGTGCTCCTGGAGCGCCGGGGCGAGCTGTCGGACGTGCGCCTGCTGGACGCCGCCGGCCAGGTCGTCGTCGAGGTGTTGGGGCTGCGCAGCCGCGCGGTGCGCGACGAGGTGTCCGCCGTCCTGACCGACGGGCCGTGGCGGGAGCAGTGGGTCGACGTCGAGACCCCGGCCGCCACCGGCGAGTCCTCCGTGTGGGTGGTCGACCCCCGCTCGGAGCCGGCCGCCGTGGTCGCCGAGCTGGTGGAGCACGTACGGGGGCTGCCCGCGGGCGGTTCGCTGATCGTGGTCGCGTCCGGTGCCCTGGCGGGCCTCGTACGCGGGTTCGTGCGGTCGCTCGAGGTCGAGGCCCGCGACGCGCGCGTGGTGGCGATGGAGCTCCCCGCAGGCACCTCCGAGGAGGCCGCGCGGACGCTGGCCCATCGGGAGGCGGGCGCCACGGACGACGAGCGGGTGGTCCGGTGGGACGGCGAGCGTCGCCGGGTGGCCCGCCTCGAGCGGGACCGGGGAGCGCTCGTGCCGGACGCGCCGTCCTGGCGGCTGGAGAAGGGGGCGTCGGGCGAGCTGTCGCAGCTCCGCTGGGTCGCCGCCGAGCGCCGGGCCCCTGGCGCCGGTGAGGTCGAGATCGAGATCGCGGCGACCGGCCTGAACTTCCGCGACGTGATGAGCGCCCTCGGCGTGTACCCGGGGGACGCGGGTCGCCTCGGGTACGAGTGTTCGGGGTGGGTCGTCCGGGTCGGGGAGGGCGTAGAGGGCCTCGTCGTCGGGCAGCCCGTGATGGCGCAGACGGACGGGTGTTTCGCCCGGTTCCTCTCCGTGGACGCGCGCTTCGTGAGCCGCGTGCCCCGTGGCCTGTCGATGGAGCAGGCCG
Organism: Myxococcota bacterium; assembly: GCA_044356535.1. Taxonomy (GTDB): domain Bacteria; phylum Myxococcota_A; class UBA796; order UBA796; genus JACKER01. The sequence goes on along the minus strand of JBIKWC010000036.1, from coordinate 21,992 downwards.
CGGCGGTGCCGATCACGTTCCTGACGGCGCTGTATGCCTTCCGGGACCTCGCGGACCTCCGGTCGGGCGAGAAGGTGCTGATCCACGCCGCTGCAGGCGGGGTGGGCACGGCCGCGGTCCAGCTCGCGCGCCACCTGGGAGCCGAGGTCTACGCGACCGCGTCGCAGCCGAAGTGGGAGGCCGTGCGCGCGATGGGCGTGCGCCACGTGGCGTCCTCGCGCGACACGGAGTTCGCCGCCCGCTGGAAGGACGAAGGCATCAGCGTCGTCCTGAACTCGCTCGCCGGGCCCTTCGTGGACGCCGGCCTGTCCGTGCTCCGCTCCGGTGGGCGGTTCCTCGAGATGGGCAAGACCGACGTCCGCGAGGCCGCCGCGATCGCTGCGGCGCACGGCGTGCAGTACCGCGCGTTCGACCTCGTGGAGGCCGGCCCCGACCGGATCCGCGAGCTGCTGGCCGAGCTGGTGTCGCTGTTCGAGTCGGGCGCGCTCACGCCGCCGCCGGTCGAATCGCACGCGCTCGGCGCGCTCGAGCCCGTGTTCCGCAAGATGGCGGGCGGCGGGCACACCGGCAAGCTCGTGTTCCGCACCGGCGCGGGACACGTCCGTCCCGACGGCGTGGTCGTGATCACCGGCGGCACCGGGGCGCTCGGCGCCCACGCAGCGCGCTGGGTGATCGGCCGCGGCGCCCGCCACGTGGCGTTGCTCGGTCGTCGCGGCGCCGGGGCCCGGGGCGTGGACGAGGTCGCGGACTCCCTGCGCGAGCTGGGCGCCGAGGTCACCGTGCTCGCGGTCGACGCCGCCGATCGGGAAGCCCTGCGGTCCGCGCTGGCCTCGCTCGGCAAGCCGGTCCGTGGCGTGATCCATGCCGCCGGCGTGCTCGCCGACGCGCTCGTCCGCAACGTGACCGCCGAGCAGATCCGGACGGTGCTCCGCCCGAAGATCGACGCCCTGCGCGCGCTCGAGGACGTGACCGCGGGGGAGGACCTCGACCTGTTCGTGGTGTACTCCTCGGTGGCGGGCGTCCTCGGGAACGTGGGCCAGACCGTGTACGCAGCGGCCAACGGCTACCTCGACGCGCACCTGGCGGAGCGCCGGGCGGCTGGCCTGCCGGGCCTGTCCCTCCGGTGGGGTCCGTGGGCCGGCGCCGGCATGGCGGCCGGGCTCGAAGTGGTCCCCGGCTTCCCTCCGCTCGAGCCCGCGCAGGGAACCGCGCTGCTCGAAGCGCTCGTGCGCCGCGACGAGGCCCTCGTGGCCGCGCGGCTCGAGCCGCAGCGCCTCGGTGGTCAGGGCCGGATCCCCGGCATCCTGCGCGGGCTGGTGCGTCCGCGCGACGCCGCCCCCGCCGCCCCGCAGGGCGCGTTCGCCCGCCAGCTCGCCGCCCTCTCCCCGGCCGAGCGCGCCGGCGTGCTCCGCGAACAGATCCGCGACGACGTGGCCCGGGTGTTGAGCCTGCCCGTGGCCCGCGTCGGCGACAGCACCCCGCTCCAGGAGCTGGGGATGGACAGCCTCCTCGCGATCGAGCTGCGGAACACGCTGTCGAAGCGCGTCGGGGAGCGGCTCTCCGCCACCGTCGGGTTCGATCACCCGTCCGTCGACGCGCTGGTCGCCTTCCTGCTCGCCAGGGTCGAGCCTGCGGCCGCTCCCTCCGCACCGACCGCCCCGCGGGTGGTGGCGCACGCCGAGCCCATCGCCATCGTCGGCATGTCCTGCCGCTTCCCCGGCGGCGGCAACGACCCCGAAGCCTACTGGCGCCTGCTCGAGCGGGCCGAGCCCGTGGCCCAGGCCGTGCCGCTCGACCGCTGGGACCACGCCGCCATCTTCCAGCCCGGCGAGCCGTGGCCCGGCAAGACCAACGCCGATCGCGTCGGGTTCGTCGACGACGTGGCGGGCTTCGACGCTGCGTTCTTCGGCATCTCCGACGCCGAGGCGCGCACGCTCGACCCGCACCAGCGCCTCGTGCTGGAGGTGGGCTGGGAGGCCCTCGAGGACGCTGGCCTGCGGGCCGACCGCCTCGTCGACACCCGGACCGGCGTCTACCTCGGCGTCCTGCCCTCCGACTGGTCGGAGCGGCTCGGCGACGAGGTCCGCCTGCACTCGCCCTACGCGCTGACCGGCGCCGATCAGTCGTTCGTGCCGGGCCGGTTCGCGTACACCCTCGGGCTGCGCGGCCCGGTGATGGCGGTGGCGACCGTGTGTTCGTCCTCGCTCGTCGCGTTGCACCACGCGGTCCGTGGCCTGCAGGCCGGCGACTGCGCCGTGGCCGTCGCGGGCGGGGTGTCGTTCCTGACGAGCCCGTCCGGGATGGTGGTGCTCTCGCAGATCGGGGCGCTGTCGCAGGACGGCACCTGCAAGACGTTCGACGCCGCCGCCGACGGGTACGGGCGCGGGGAGGGCGTCGGGATCCTCGTCCTCAAGCGGCTGTCCGATGCCGAGCGCGACGGGGACCACATCCTCGCCGTGATCGCGGGCACGGCCGTGAACCACGACGGTCGCTCGAGCGGGCTCACCGCCCCCTCCGGCGCGGCCCAGCAGGTGGTGCTGCAGGAAGCGTTGCAGGAGGCCGGGCTGCGTCCGTCGGACGTGGACTACCTCGAGTGCCACGGCACGGGCACGAAGCTCGGCGACCCGATCGAGGTCCGCGCTGCAGGCGAGGTGCTCGGGCGAGACCGCGACCGTCCGCTGCTCCTCGGCTCCGCGAAGGCCGTCGTGGGGCACCTCGAGGCCGCCGCCGCGATGGCCGGCGTCTTCAAGGTCATCCTGTCGCTGCAGAAGGGCGTGATCCCGCCGAACCGCGTCCGCGCCTTCAACCCGGAGCTGCCGCTCGCAGAGTTCCAGGTGCAGGTCGTGACCGAGCCCACGGCGTGGCCTGCGGGTGGACGCCGCCGCGTCGCCGGCGTGTCCTCGTTCGGGTTGTCGGGGACGAACGCCCACGTGTTGCTCGCGGAGGCGCCGCCGGTCCGGACCTCCCAGGCCGCGCGAGGCGACGGGCCGTACCTGTGGCCCGTGTCGGGGCGCTCGGTGGAGTCGGTGGTGGCCGCAGCAGCGTCGCTGGCGTCGCTGGACGCGCACCCGGCCGACGTCGGCGCGAGCCTGTTGGCCCAGCGCGCGGAGCTCGAGGTCCGCGTCGCGGTGGTGGGCGGAGACGCTGCAGGCCTGGCCGCTTCGGCCGCGGGCGTGGTCCCGGTGCGGGGCCGCCCCGGACGCGTGGCCTTCGTGTACGCCGGGCAGGGCTCGCAGCGCGCCGGGATGGGCGCGGAGCTGTACGCCGCGCACGCCGTGTTCCGGCAGGCCTTCGACGCGGCGGTGGAGGCGTTGCGCCCGCACCTGCCCGAAGACCTGCGGGCGGTGGCGTGGGCAGAAGACGGCCGGCTCGACCGGACGGAGTGGACCCAGCCGGGCCTGTTCGCGTTGCAGGTGGGCCTCACGGCGTTGTGGCGGAGCCTCGGCGTCGAGCCCTCGCTCGTGATCGGGCACTCGGTCGGCGAGTTCGCGGCGGCGGTGGCGGCCGGCGTGTTGAGCCTGCCGGACGCCGCGAAGCTCGTGGCGGCGCGCGGCGCGGCGATGGGCGCGCTGCCTCCGGGCGGCGCCATGGTGGCCGTGGGGGCGTCCGCGGCCGAGGTGGAGACGTCGCTCGTCGCGGGCGCCGAGCTCGCGGCCGAGAACGGTCCGCGGTCGTGTGTCGTGTCGGGGGACGAGGCCGCCGTCGACGCGGTGGCTGCGGTGTTCGCGGCCCGCGGAGCGCGGACGACGAAGCTCGTGGTGTCGCACGCGTTCCACTCCGCGCGGATGGAGCCGATGCTCGACGCCCTCCGGTCGGCCGCTGCGTCGGTGACGGTGCGGCCCGCGACGGTGCCGGTGGTGGCGACGGCGTCGTCGGCGCACCCGTTCGGAACGGCGGAGTACTGGGTCGACCAGGCGCGCGGAGCGGTCCGGTTCGCGTCGGCGATCGAGGCTGCGTGGGCGCAGGGCGCGAACAAGTTCCTCGAGCTGGGGGCGCGCCCGGTGTTGGCCGGCGTCGTCGCGCAGACGCTCGGGGACCGGGACGCTGCGGTGGTGGCGCAGCCCGCGGAGCCTTCGGAGGCCGTGGCCTTCCTGACGGCGGCGGGGGCGTGGTGGGCCACCGGGGAGCGGGTCCGTCTCGAAGCGCTCGTGGCGCCCGGGCGGCGGCTCGCGTTGCCGAAGACCGCCTGGCAGAAGCGGCGCTACTGGGTCGAGCCCGCGTCCACGCTGGGGCGGGTGGCAGGGGTGGACACGGGCCACCGGCTCCTCGGCGCCCGGCTCGCGGTGGCCGGCGCGGCCACGTTCGAGGCCACCTGGAGCACCGGCCGGGAGCCGTGGCTCGCGGACCACGTGGTCGGCGGGCGCGTGGTGGTCCCGGGCGCTGCGCTGATCGAGGTGATGCGCGCGGCCGGTGAGCTCGCCCGCGACGGCTTCGTCGAGGTCCGCGAGGTGTCGCTGGTGCGGCCGGTGGTCCTGGGCGGGACCGCTGCGCGGGTGCAGGTGCAGGTCGCCGACGACGGCGGCGTGCGGCTGTGGGTCCAGGACGGGGACGGGACCTTCGTGGTGCACGCCACGGCCGTGATCGCCCTGGCGGAGCCCCCGACCGGTCGCCGCGACCTCGAGGCGCTGCGGCGCGGGCTCGGGCCGATCCTCGTGGAGGCGGCGCAGGCGGCCTTCGTCGCGGGCGGCCTGCACTACGGGCCGGCGTTCCGCGGGCTCGTGGCGCTGTGGGGAGGGTCCGGCCGCGCCGTGGCCCGCCTCGCGCTGCCCGAGGGCCTGCCGGACGCGGGCCCCGTGAACCCTGCGCTCCTCGACGCTGCGTTCCAGGCGGTCATCGGGGCGGTGGGCCTCGACGGTGAGCTCGGACTGCCGTTCGAGGTCGACGCGTACCGCGCCGTGGCGCGGCCCGTGGCCTGGGTGACGATCGAGCGGCGCGGCCCGTCGTGGGACCTCGAGCTCTGTGGGCCCGAAGGCGACGTGGTCGCCGAGGTTCGTGGGCTGCGCACGCGCGCCCCGCGGGACGGGGTCGAGGTCGCCGACGCGCTGTACCGCGAGGACTGGGTGCCCGCGGCGGTGGTTCCGGGCTCCCTCGACGAAGCCGCGTTCACCGCGGCCCACGAGGTGTGGCCAGCGAGCGACGACCTCGAAGGGCTGCTGCCGGCGTGGGTCGCCGCAGCGCGGGCGCTGCCCGCTGGGCGCACCGCCTGGATCGCGGCTTCGGGCGCCACCGCCGGCGCTGCGCGGGCCTTCGCGCGGACCTGGGCGCAGGAGTCGTCGTCCGCGTCGCTCCGGGTGGTCGAGGTCCCCCTGGACGCCGACGTCTCCGCGATCCTGCGCCGGGAGGCCACCGCCACCGACGCGGAGCCCGCGGTGCGGGTGACCGCGGCTGGCGAGCGGCTCGTGCCGCGCCTGGTGCGCGACCGGGGCATGCTCCCGCCGGACGCGCCCTCCTGGCGCCTCGAGAAGGCGGCCTCGGGCGAGCTCGAGGCCCTCCGCCTGGCGCCTGCGGACCGACGCGCGCCGGAGGTGGGTGAGGTCGAGCTCGAGGTCACCGCGACCGGGCTCAACTTCCGCGACGTGATGAGCGCGCTCGGCGTGTACCCGGGCGAGGCCGGCTCGCTCGGCTACGAGTGTGCGGGCGTCGTCGTCCGCGCAGGGGAGGGGACGGGCCTGGCGGTCGGTGACCGTGCGATGGCCCAGCTGTCGGGCGGGTTCGGCCGCTACGTCACCGTCGACGCGCGCCAGACCTCGCCGATCCCGGACGGGTGGACGGACGCGGAGGCGGCCGGGGTCCCGCTCGCCTTCCTGACGGCGTGGTACGCCCTCGTCGACCTCGCCGGGCTGCAGCCGGGCGAGAAGGTCCTGATCCACGCTGCTGCGGGCGGAGTGGGCTCGGCGGCCGTCCAGGTGGCGCGCTGGCTCGGAGCCGAGGTCTACGCGACCGCCAGCGCCGCGAAGTGGCCGGTGGTCCAGCAAGCCGGGGTGACCCACGTCGCCTCGTCGCGCGACACCTCGTTCGGGGAGCAGTGGAAGGACGAAGGCATCAGCGTCGTCCTCAACGCCCTCGCCCGCGAGTTCGTGGACGCTTCGCTGTCCCTCCTGCAGCCGGGCGGGCGGTTCGTCGAGATGGGCAAGACGGACGTCCGCGACCCCGCCGACGTCGAGCGCGCCCACGGCGTGCGCTACCGGTCGTTCGACCTCGCCGAGGCCGGCCCTGACCGGATCGCCGAGATGTACACCGAGCTCCGCCGCGGCTTCGCGACGGGGGCCCTGCGCCCCGCGCGGACGACCGTGTACCCGCTGGCCGAGGCGCCGGCGGTGTTCCGGACCATGGCGGGCGGCGGGCACGTCGGCAAGCTCGTGTTCGAGACCGGCGGGGGCCACGTGCGGCCCGACGGGCTCGTCGTGGTGAGCGGCGGGACCGGGGCTCTGGGCCTCGTGACCGCCCGCTGGCTCGTCGATCGCGGCGCCCGCGCGCTCGCGCTGCTGTCTCGGCGGGGCGAGGCGGGCCTGTCGGTCGAAGCCGCGGACACCGTCGCCTCGCTGCGGACGTCCGGGATCCGCGTCGAGGTGCCTGCCGTCGACGTGGCGGACGAGTCCGCCCTCGGAGCGGTCGTACGCGGGTTCGGGCTGCCCATCCGGGGTGTGGTCCACGCCGCCGGCGTCCTCGCCGACGCCCTCGTGCGCACCGTCACGCCCGACCAGCTCTCCGCCGTCGTCCGGCCCAAGGTCGCCGGGCTGCGCGCGCTCGAGTCGGTCACCGTGGGCGCGGACCTCGATCTGTTCGTGGTGTTCTCGTCGGTCGCCGGCGTGTTGGGCTCTGCGGGCCAGTGCGCCTACGCGGCAGCCAACGCCTGGATGGACGACCGGATGCGCGAGCGGCGCGCGGAGGGCCTCCGCGGGCTCTCGATCGCGTGGGGCCCGTGGGCGGAGCGCGGCATGGCTGCGGCGCTCGACACCGACGCCTCCGTCCGCAAGTTGTCGGATCGGGAGGGCGTGGCCCTGCTCGAGGCCGTCGTCCGCCGCGGCAGCGTCGCGACCACCGCGGCGCCGCTGGTCCTCCCGCGCGAGGCGCGGTCGGTCGAAGAGATCCCGCCGCTGCTCCGCGCGCTCGTGCGGGTCCGGTCCGAGCGGGTCGCGGTGGCCGCGTCCGGTGGCGCGTTCGCGCGTCAGCTCGCGGCGCTGCCCGCGTCCGAGCGCGTCGCCGCCGTCCGCGCCATGGTCCGCGCCGATGTCGCTCGGGTGCTGGGTGTCCCGGAGGCGCGCGTCGCCGACGCGGCCCCGCTCCAGGAGCTCGGCATGGACAGCCTCCTGGCCGTCGAGCTGCGCAACGTGTTGGCCCGCCGCCTCGGTGAGCGGCTGTCCGCCACGGTCGCGTTCGATCACCCCTCGGTCGAGGCCCTCGCGGCGCTCCTCCTCGAGCGCGCGGCGCCTGCGGTCGCGCCGGAGCCCGCTGCGCCCGTCGCGGTGCCCACCGGCGTCGGCCTCGGGCACGAGGTCGCCATCGTCGGCATGGGCTGCCGGTTCCCCGGGGGCGCCAACGACCCCGAGGCCTACTTCCGGGTCCTGCTCGCCGGGGTGCCCGTGGCCCGCGACATCCCGCTCGACCGCTGGGATCACCGCACCGTGTACCAGGCCGGTGAGCCGGCGCCCGGCCGCACGTACGCGCGCCGCGCCGCGTTGATCGACGACCCGGCGGGCTTCGAGCCCGGGTTCTTCGGCATCCCCGACGCCGAGGCGCGGGCGCTCGACCCGCAGCAGCGGATCGCGCTCGAGGTGGGCTGGGAAGCGCTCGAAGACGCAGGACTTCGCCCCGACGCCCTCGTGGGCAGCCGGACCGGCGTGTTCCTCGGGGTGGCCACCATGGAGTGGCGCGAGCGCCTGGGCACGGCCCACACGCTGCGGTCGCCGTATGGCCTGACCGGCGCCGATCCGTCCTTCGTCCCGGGTCGGCTCGCGTACGCCCTCGGGTTCCGCGGCCCGGTGAAGGCCGTGAACACCGCGTGTTCGTCGTCGCTCGTCGCGATGCACGACGCCGTCCGCGCCCTGCAGGCGGGCGAGTGTGATCTGGCCCTCGCCGGTGGCGTCGCCGTCATCTGTGATCCCGACGCGATGGTGGTGTTGTCGCAGATCGGCGCGTTGTCGCCCGACGGCACCTGCAAGACCTTCCGCGCCGACGCCGACGGGTACGGTCGCGGCGAAGGCGTGGGCATCGTGGTCCTCAAGCGCCTCGCGGACGCGGAGCGCGACGGTGACCGCGTGCTCGCGGTGGTGAAGGGGACGGCGGTCAACCACGACGGCCGCGCGAGCGGCCTCACGGCCCCGTCCGGTCCCGCCCAGCAGGCGGTGATGCGGCAGGCGCTTTCGCAGGCGGGCCTCGCGCCCGCCGAGCTCGACTGGCTCGAGTGCCACGGCACGGGCACGAAGCTCGGCGACCCGATCGAGGTCCGCGCTGCGGCCGAGGTGTATGCGCCGATCGACCGGGAACGTCCGCTGCTCCTGTCGTCGTCGAAGGCCGTGGTCGGCCACCTCGAGGCGGCGGCTGCGATGGCCGGCGTGCTCAAGATCCTGCTGGCCCTGCGCCACGGGGTGGTTCCCGGTCACGCGGTCCCCGCGCCGAACCCCGAGCTGCCCCTCGACGAGTACCCGATCGCCATCGCGACCGCGTCGCGTCCCTGGCCGAAGGCCGAGCGGGTCCGCGTGGCGGCAGTGTCGTCGTTCGGGCTGTCGGGGACCAACGCGCACGTCATCCTGGCGGAGCCCAGGACACCCGTCGCCCGCCCGGTCGACCGCGGTGACGGTCCCTTCCTGTGGCCGGTCTCTGCGCGCAGCGCCGAGGCGGTGACCGCGCTCGGCGCCCAGCTCTCGGCCGTCGACGCGCACCCCGCGGACGTGGGCGCCACGCTCGTCGCGAAGCGCTCCCCGCTCGAGGTCCGCGCCGTCCTGGTGGGCGCAGACACCGCCGGGCTCGAGGCGGGCCTGCGCGAGCTGGCTCCGCGCGCCGCCAGCTCTGCGCCCGGCCTGGTGTTCGTGTTCGACGGCCAGGGCGCCCAGCGCGCCGGGATGGGGGCTGCGCTCTACGCGCGGTTCCCGGTGTTCCGTCACGCGTTCGACGCGGCGGTGGAAGCGCTCCGACCACACCTCGCAGCGGCGCTGGGGGACGGCGACCTGCGCGCGGTCGCGTGGGGGGAGGACGCGCGGCTCGACCGCACCGAGTGGACCCAGCCGGCGTTGTTCGCGGTCCAGGTGGCGCAGGCCGCGTTGTGGAAGAGCCTGGGCGCCGCGCCGACCGCGGTCGTGGGCCACTCCGTCGGTGAGTTCGCGGCGGCCGTCGTCGCCGGCATCCTCCCGCTCGAAGACGCAGCTGCGCTCGTGGTCGCCCGCGCGGCAGCGATGGGCGCGCTGCCGGACGGTGGCGCGATGCTCGCGATCGCCGCCGACGAGGCGACGGTCGAGCAGGCGCTGGTGCCGGGCGTGGACCTCGCCGCGGTGAACGCCCCCGGGGCGGTCGTCGTCAGCGGCGACGCGGACGCGGTCGAGCGCGTCGCGCTGCACTTCCTCGCGCGGCAGGTGCGGACCACGCCCCTCGTGGTGTCCCACGCGTTCCACTCGGCCCGCATGGAGCCGGCGCTGGCCGCGCTGCGCGCTGCGGCGGAGCGGGTGCGTCCGTCCGAGGCCCGGGTCCGTCTGCTGCCCACCGGCCCGACCGACGTCGCGTTCGGGACCCCGGAGTACTGGGTGGGCCAGGCCCGCGGGCGGGTCCGCTTCGCCGCAGCGATCGAAGCGGCACGTGCCGAGCTCGGCGCACCCCGCTTCCTCGAGCTCGGCGGCGCCCCGGCGCTCACCGCGATGGTGGGGCGCACGCTCTCCGACCCCGACCTCACGGTCGTCGCCACGGCGGGCCGCGACACCGCCGAAGAGGTCGCGCACCTCTTGCGGGCCGCAGGCGCGTTGTGGGCTTCCGGGCTGCCGATCGACCTGTCGGCGCTGGTCCCTGCGGGGCGGGTGGTCGACCTCCCGCCGCGCCCCTGGAACCACCGCGTCTTCTGGGTCCCCCCGCGCAGCGCCGGCAGCGCCGCGGTGGACGTGACCGCTCCCCCGGAGCTCGCCCCCGCAGCCGCGTGGCGGGAGCGGTGGCAGGAGGCTGCCGCCCCGAGCGACGGGGCCTTCCCCGGCACCTGGGCCGTCCTGAACGGCCGGGTGGAGGGGCTGCCCGCGGGTGAGGCTTCGACCGCCAGCCACCTCGTGTGGGTGGCCGGCGACGACCCCGAGCGCGATGTCGCGCAGGCCCTGGCCGCGCTGAAGACGGCCCGCGCCGACGCCACGTTCTGGTGGGTCGGGTCCGGTCCGGCGGCGGGTGCTGCGCGGGGCGCCGTGCGGGCGCTCGAGGTGGAGTCGCCTGGGCGCCGGGTGCACGCGCTCGAGCTCGAGCCGGGCGCAGATGTCCGGGAGCTCCTCGGCCGCGAGCAGGCCGCAGGGGACGACGAGCGCGTCGCCCGGTGGGTCGGCGGCGTCCGGCAGATCCCGCGGCTCGTGCGGGGCGGTGATGCGCCCGTGGGCGCGCCGACCGTGTCGTTGCGCGGCGATGGCCTGTTCCTGGTGACCGGCGGCCTGGGCGCGCTCGGCCGCGTCGCGTCGCGGTGGCTCGTGGAGCGCGGCGCGCGGCACCTCCTCCTGGTGTCGCGGCGCGCGGAAGCAGGCACCATCGCGGCCCTCGCCAGCGAGCTCGCCGAGCGCGGGGCGCAGGTGACGGTGCGCGCGGTGGACGCGACCGACGCCGACGCGCTGCGCAGCGCCGTCGCGGAGACCGGGCTGCCGCTGCGGGGGGTCTTGCACCTCGCCGGCGTGCTCGCGGACGCCCTCCTCCCGAACGTGACGCCCGACCAGGTGCGAGCGGTGTTCGCGCCGAAGTGGCGCGGCCTGCTGGCGCTCGAGGCCGTCGCGCACGGCGCGGACCTCGACCTGTTCCTGGTCTGGTCGAGCCTCGCGTCCCTCGTGGGCAACGCCGGCCAGTCGGTGTACGCCGCCGCGAACGGCGCGCTCGACGCGCGCGTGGCCGAGCGCCGCGCCGCGGGCCTCCCCGGCCAGTCGCTGCAGTGGGGCCCGTGGAAGGGTCCGGGTATGGCCGTGGCCGCGGGCCTCGAAGCCGCCGCCATCGACGCGAGCGAGGGCGCTGCCCTCCTCGACGAGCTCGTCCGGGGCGGCGCCGTCGCGGCTGCCGGCGCCCGGCTCCCCGCGCCTTCGTTCTCGGGCCGTGTGCCCGGCATGTGGCGGGGCCTCGCCCGCCGCGCGCCGGTGGCTTCGGTCTTCGCGCGCGAACTGGCGTCGCTGCCCGCTGCCCAGCGCCCTGCCGCCGTGCGGCGGATCGTGCGCGAGGTCGTGACCCACGTGCTCCCGCGCGCTGCCGGCGCCGCCGGCGACGCCGTTCCGCTGGCCGAGCTCGGGCTCGACAGCGTCCAGGCGCTCGAGCTGCGGAACCTGCTCTCCACGCGCATCGGCGAGACCCTGCCCGCGACGCTCGCCTTCGACCACCCGTCGATCGAGGCGCTCTCCGGTCACCTCGCGGCCCGCGTGCTCACCGCCGTCGACGCGCCCGCCACACCGGCGCCGCGCGCCACCACCGTGGCCGCTCTCTCGGAACCCATCGCGATCGTGGGCGTGGGCCTCCGGTTCCCCGGCGGGGCCGAGGACGCCGCAGGCCTGTGGGCGCTGCTCGAGCGCGCCGAGCCCGTCGCCACCGACGTCCCGCCCGACCGGTGGGACCACGAGGCGTGGTACGCCCCCGAGCAGACCCCTGGCCGCACCTACGCCCGCCGGTTCGCGTTCCTGCGGGACGTCGCCGGGTTCGACGGTCCCTTCTTCGGCATCTCCTCCGCCGAGGCGAGGTTCCTCGATCCGCAGCAGCGCCTCGTGGCCGAGGTGGGCTGGGAGGCCCTCGAAGACGCGGGCCTGCGCGTCGATCAGCTCTCCGGATCGAACACCGGCGTGTTCGTGGGCCTCGTCGAGGACCTGTACTCCGACCGCTTCGGCGCCGAAGCCGACGCTTCGCCGTACTTCGTCACCGGCAACGACATCGCGTTCGCGGCCGGCCGATTCTCGTACCTGCTGGGCCTGCGGGGCCCCGCCAAGTCGGTGACCGCCACCTGCGCCTCCTCGCTCGTGGCCCTCCACGACGCCGTCATGGCCCTGCGCACCGGCCAGTGCGAGCTGGCCGTGGCCGTGGGCGTGGGCGTGCTCGCCTCCGTCCACACGACCGTCCGCCTCAGCCAGACCGGCGCGCTCGCGCCCGACGGCACCTGCAAGACCTTCGACGCGTCGGCCGACGGCTACGGCCGCGGGGAAGGCTGCGGCGCCGTCGTGCTCAAGCGGCTCTCCGACGCGCTCGCGGACGGCGACCGCGTGTGGGGCGTGATCCGCGGCATCGCGGTGAACCACGACGGGCGCAGCTCCGGGCTCACCGTCCCGTCGGGCCCGGCGCAGCAGGAGGTCCTCCGGGCCGCCCTGCGCGACGCCCGGTTGTCCCCGGGCGACGTGGACTTCCTGGAGTGTCACGGTACGGGCACCCGGCTCGGAGACCCGATCGAGGTCCGCGCCGCTGGGGAGGTCTACTCCGAGGGTCGCTCGGTCGACCGTCCCCTGCTCCTCGGGGCCGTGAAGGCCGTCGTGGGGCACCTCGAGGGCGCCGCCGGGATGGCGGGGCTGCTGAAGGTCCTGCTGGCGCTGCGCAACGAGCGTGTACCGCACAACGTCGTGCGGACCTTGAACCCCGAGCTGCCGCTCGCGGAGTTCCCCCTGCGGGTCGTGACCGAGCCGGTGGCCTGGCCGCGGACGCCGGGACGTCCCCGCCGCGCGGCGGTGTCGTCGTTCGGCCTGTCGGGCACGAACGCCCACGTGATCCTCGAGGAGGCGCCCACCGCGCCCGTCGCGGCCGAGCCCGAGCGCGGCGACCCGCCCTACGCCTGGCTCGTGTCGCACCGCTCCGAGGCCGGCGCCCGCGAGACGGCGCAGCGCCTCCTGGCGTCGGGCCTCCACCCGGCGGACGTCGGCGCCTCCCTCGTCGCGGAGCGCGCCCAGCTCGAGGTGCGCGGCGTGCTCGTCGGCGCTGATCCGGCGTCCCTCGCGTCCGAGCTCGAGCGCGCCGTGTTCCGCGGCGCCCGTGCCGGCAGCGTGGCCTTCGTGTTCGGTGGCCAGGGCTCCCAGCGCGCGGGCATGGGCTCCGAAGCCTACTCGCGGTTCCCGGTGTTCCGCGCCGCGTTCGACGCGGCTGTCGAGGCCCTGCGCCCGCACCTCGCGGGCGACCTGCTCACCGCGTTGTGGGCGGACGACACCGCCGTCGACCGCACGGAGTGGACCCAGCCCGGGCTGTTCGCGCTGCAGATCGCGCAGGCGGCCCTCTGGAAGAGCTTCGGGGTGGTCCCCGCAGTGGTGATCGGCCACTCGGTCGGCGAGTTCGCTGCCGCCGTGGTCGCCGGCGCGTTGTCGCTGGCGGACGCCGCCCGGATCGTCGCCGCGCGGGGTCGGCAGATGGGGAGCCTGCCCGCGGGCGGCGCGATGGCGGCCCTGTCGCTGCCCGAGCGGGACGTGGTCCCGCTGCTCGGCCCCGGCGTGACGATCGCGGCGGTCAACGGCCCGCGCGCCACGGTCGTGAGCGGAGACGAGGAGTCCGTCGCTCGGGTGATGGCCGAGGTCCTCGCCAGCGGCGGGCGCGCCACGCGGCTCGTCGTGTCGCACGCGTTCCACTCCCACCGGATGGACGCGATGCTCGGGTCGCTCGACGTCGCGGCCGCCGGGGTGAACCCGGTCGCCCCGGCCATCCCCTGGATCGCGACCGCGGACTCCGCGGCCACCCCCGGCAGCGCCGGGTACTGGGTCGATCAGGCGCGCGGCGCGGTCCGCTTCGCGCGTGCGGTGGAGATCGCGGCGCGCGCGGGTGCCACGCGGTTCGTCGAGATCGGCGCCAGGCCCGTGCTGGCGGGCTCGATCGCGCAGACCCTCCCCGACGAGGACCTCGTTTCGGCCTCGACGTTCCCCGCCGAGGGCGGCGAGGTCGAAGGTGTGCTGCGCGCCGCGGGCGCGTTGTGGGTCGCGGGCGAGTCGATCGACTGGTCCGCCCTGGTCCCGGCGGGCGCGCGCGTCGCGCTCCCCCCGACGGCGTGGCAACACGTGCGGTACTGGGTCGACGAGGCGGGGCCCAGCGGCATGCAGGCGTCCCGTCCGACGGGTCGGGCTCCGGTCGGGTTGTTCCGCGAAGCGTGGACGGCCACGGCCCTGCCCGCTCCCGCGGTCCCAGAAGGCTGGGTCGTGGCGCAGGGCGACGTCCCCGGCCTCCTCGCGGGGGACGGGACGGGCGCGGCCGGCGTGCTCGCGCTCCTCGGAGACGAGCCCCTCGCCGCGGTGCGTTCGGCTGCGGCCCTGGTGCGCCGGACGAGCGGCCCGGCGCTCCTGCTGGCCTCGGGTGCGGCGGCGGCGGCGGTCCGCGGGTTCGTGCGCACGCTCGAGCTCGAGAGCCCCGCGCGGGACGTCCGGGCGGTCGAGCTGGTGGACGGCCTCGACGTGGGCGACGTGGTCCGGCGCGAGCTGGGTGCAGCGGACGACGAACGCGTCACGCGGTGGACGGCCGAGGGGCGCTCCGTTCCCCGGCTCGTGCGCGCGGCGGCCTCGGGTACGGTCACGCTGCGGGGCGACGGCGCCCACGTGGTCACCGGCGGCTCGGGGGCCCTCGCGGGGGTGGCCTCGCGGTGGTTGCTCGCACACGGCGCGCGGGAGCTGGTCCTCGTGTCCCGGCGCGGCCTCGCGGCGCCCGGCGCAGCCGCAGAGCGCGACGCGCTGGTGGCCCTCGGCGCCACGGTCCACGTCCTGGCGGTGGATGTGACCGACGCCGAGGCGTTGGGCGCTGCGCTCTCCTCGCTCGGGCGTCCGCTGCGCGGCGTGGTCCACGCGGCCGGCGTGCTCGACGACGCGCTGATCCGCAACCTCGACGACGACCGCATCACGCGGGTGATGGCGCCCAAGGTCCTGGGCCTCGCGGCGCTGGAAGCGGCCACGGCGGGCCACGACCTCGACCTGTTCCTGATGTTCTCGAGCTCCGCCGGCGTGGTGGGCAACGAGGGCCAGGCGGCGTACGCGGCCGCGAACGCGGTGCTCGATCACCGGATGGAGGCCCGCCGGTCGGCGGGTCTGCCGGGGCAGTCGCTGCAGTGGGGCCCCTGGGCCGTCGGCATGGCCGCCGACGTGACCTGGGGCGCGGGCGTCGACCCCCTGACGGTGGAGGACGGCACCCGCCTCCTCGGTGAGCTCGTGGGCAGCGGCCTCGTCGCGGTGATGGCGGCGCGGCTCGAGCTCCCCACCCCCACCGGGCGCGTGCCCGGGATCTGGCGGTCGCTCGTGCGCTCCGCCGCGACGAGCGCGCTCGGGCGCGAGCTGGCTGGGTTGTCCGAGGCCGAGCGCCGGGAGCGCCTGCTGGTGCTCGTCCGCGAGGTCGCTGCCCACACGCTCCCCGGCCGGGTCGTCGACGACACGCCGCTGACCGAGCTCGGCATGGACTCCATGCTCGCCCTCGAGCTGCGCAACCAGCTCTCGGCCCGGACGGGCGAGCGCCTGCACGCCACCGTCGCCTTCGACCACCCGTCGGTGGCCGCGCTGGCCGAGCACCTCGCGACCCGCCTGCGCGTGGTGGTCGACTCCGCCCCCGCGCCGGTCGAGGTCCGCACCCAGTCGTTGTCCGAGCCGATCGCGGTGGTGGGCGTGTCGGTGCGGGTGCCGGGCGCCTCCGATCCCGAGGCCTACTGGCGCCTGCTGGAAGCGGGTGACCCCGTCGCGGGCGAGGTCCCGCTCCACCGCTGGGACCACGCCGCGATCTTCGCGGAGGGCGGCGCCACGCCCGGCCACACGTACGTCCGCAAGCTGTCGATGTTGTCGGACATCGCTGGGTTCGACGCCGCGTTCTTCGGCATCACCGACGCCGAGGCGCTGGTCATGGACCCGCAGCACCGCATGGTGCTCGAGGTGGGCTGGGAGGCCCTGGAGCGCGCCGGCGTCCGGCCCGACCGCCTCGTCGGGTCGCGGACGGGCGTGTTCGTGGGCATCGTCGGTCCCGACTACCACTCGCGGTTGTCGGCTGCCGGCGTCGAGTCTCCCTACCGCGTGAGCGGCAACGACATCGCGTTCGCCTCCGGCCGGTTCTCGTACCTGCTCGGCCTGCGCGGGCCCACGATGTCGATCTCGGCGACCTGCGCGTCGTCGCTCGTGTCGCTGCACGCGGCCGTGAAGGCCCTCCGCACCGGGGAGTGTGATCTGGCCGTGGCGGGCGGCGTCTCCGCCATGAGCACCTCCGAGCCGGTGGTGATGTTGTCGCAGACCGGCGCGCTGGCGCCGGACGGCGTCTGCAAGACGTTCGACGCCGCCGCCGACGGGTACGGACGCGGCGAAGGCTGCGGCATGGTGGTGCTGAAGCGCCTGTCCGACGCGCTCGCGGCCGGAGATCCGGTGCTGGCCGTGGTCCGCGGCTCGGCGGTGAACCACGACGGCCGGTCCTCCGGACTCACGGTCCCGTCCGGCCCCGCCCAGGAGCTCGTGATCCGCGAGGCGCTGCGCGACGCCGGCCTCCGCCCCGCCGACGTGGACGCCCTCGAGTGCCACGGCACCGGGACGAAGCTCGGCGACCCGATCGAGGTCCGCGCTGCGGGCGAGGTCTACGCCGAGGGCCGCGACGCCGACCGCCCGCTGGTCCTGGGCGCAGCCAAGGCCGTCGTCGGGCACCTCGAGGGCGCCGCGGGCGTCATCGGCTTCGTGAAGGCCGCGATGGCCCTGTCCCGGCGCCGGTTCCCGGCGACCCGCGTCCACACCGTCAACCCAGAGCTGCCCCTCGCCGAGCTCCCCGTGCGCATCGCGACCGAGCCCTTCGCGTTCGGTGGGGACCGCCCCGCGCGCGTCGCCGTGTCCTCCTTCGGCCTCTCGGGCACCAACGCCCACATCGTCCTCGAAGAGGCCCCCGCCCTGCGGGCCGCAGCCAGCGAGCCGCAGTCCGGCCCGTACCTGTGGCCGGTGGGTGGGCGCAGCGAGGCCGCCGTGGTGGCGCTCGCCCGCGCGCTCTCGCAGGTCGACGCCGCCCCGGCGGACGTAGCCGCCACGCTGCTCGACCACCGCGCGCCGGGAGACGTCCGCCTCGCGCTGGTGGGCACCGATCGGGCTGCGCTCGCCGTCGCCGCCGGGTCGGCCTCCCCGATCACCGTCCGGGCGGGTCGCACCGCCTTCCTGTTCGCGGGCCAGGGCGCCCAGCAGGCGGGGATGGGGGCGGAGCTCTACGCGCGCCACGCGTCGTTCCGGGCCGGCTTCGACGCCGCGGTCGAGGCGTGTCGTCCGCACCTGCCGGGCGACCTCCGGGCCGTGGTCTGGGGCGAAGACGGCGCGATCGACCACACCGAGTGGACCCAGCCGGCGCTCTTCGCGCTCCAGCTCGGCCTCGCCGCGTTGTGGCGGTCGGTCGGCGTCGAGCCCGACGTGGTCGTGGGCCACTCGGTGGGCGAGTTCGCCGCCGCCGTCGTCGCAGGCGCGTTGTCGCTCGAGGACGCTGCGCGCCTGATCTGCGCGCGCGGCGCAGCGATGGGCGACCTGCCTGCGGGCGGGTCGATGATCGCGATCTCGGCCTCGGAGGACGACGTCCGTCAGGCGCTCGTCCCCGGCGCGGAGCTCGCGGCGGTGAACGGTCCGCGGTCGGTGGTGGTGAGCGGCGACGAGCCCGCGGTGGAGGCGGTGGCGGCGGTGTTCGAGGCGCGCGGCGCCCGGACCACGCGGCTCGTGGTGTCGCACGCGTTCCACTCGGCACGGATGGAGCCGGCGCTCCCGGCGCTCGATCTGGCCGCTGCGGCGGTGACGGTGCGCACTGCGCGCATCCCGTGGCTCCCGACCGGCCCTTCCGAGGCCGCACCCGGGACCGCTGCGTACTGGCTCGACCAGGCCCGCGGCGAAGTCCGGTTCGCGGACGCGGTGCGCGCAGCGGCAGAACGCGGCTGTGTGCGGTTCGTCGAGCTCGGCGGCCGCCCGGCGCTCGGCGGGCTCGTGGCCCAGACCCTCGCGGATCGCGACCCGCTCGTGATCCCCACCCTCGTCTCCGACCAGGACGAGGTCTCGTCGTTCCTCTCGGCCGCCGGGCGCCTGTGGGCCGGCGGCGCTGCCGTCGAGCTCGCTGCCGTCGCGCCGAAGGGCGTGTTCGTCGCGTTGCCCACCACGCCGTGGCAACACCGCCGCTACTGGGTCGAAGAGACCACGCGGGTCGTGGGGGAGGACACCGGTCACCCCCTCCTCGGCGTCCGCCTGCCGCTGGCAGGCGCCAGCGTCGTCTTCGAAGCCAGCTGGAGCGTCGTCCGCGCGCCGTGGCTCGCCGATCACGTGGTCGGTGGGCGGGTCATCGTCCCCGGGGCCGCGCTCCTCGAGGTGATGCGCGCCGCTGGGGAACACGCGCGCGGCGCGTGGGTCGAGGTCGTCGACGTGGCGTTGCTGCGGCCGGTGGTGCTGACCGGCGCCGCGCGGGTGCAGACCCAGGTCACGGCCGACGGCGAGGTCCACCTGTGGGTGCAGGCCGCCGACGGGACGTTCGTCGAGCACGCCACGGCGCTGTCCCGCCCGGCCGAGGCGCCTTCGGGTCGCCGCGACGTGGAGGCGCTCCGGCGCGACCTCCCGGCGTTGTCCGTCGACGAGCTCCACGAGCTGTTCGCAGTGGCGGGCCTCCGCTACGGCCCCGCGTTCCGCGGGCTCGTCGGGTTGTGGGGTGCCGCGGGCCGCGCGGTCGTCGCGTTGTCGTTGCCCGCGGCGGCGCCGGACGACTTCGGGGCCCCGAGCCCCGCGCTGCTCGACGCCGCGTTCCAGGGCGTCGTGGGCGCGGCTGGGGGCGAGGGCCAGATCGGCTTGCCCTTCGAGATCGGCAGCTACCTTGCCCAGGCGGCGCGGCCGCTCGGGTGGGCGGTCGTCGATCGGCGCGGCGACTCCGCGGACCTCGAGCTCCTCTCGCCCGAAGGCGACGTGGTGGCCGAGGTGCGCGGCCTGCGGACGCGGGTCCTGCGCGACGCGGT
This sequence comes from Myxococcota bacterium, assembly GCA_044356535.1. GTDB lineage: Bacteria > Myxococcota_A > UBA796 > UBA796 > JACKER01. The sequence continues at coordinate 2,926 of JBIKWC010000036.1, read as the reverse complement.
CGAAGTGTCCGACGCCCTGTACCGCGAGGACTGGGTCCCAGCGGTGGCTGGCGCAGCAGTGGAGCTCGATGCCGACGCGTTCGCCGCGGGCTTCGAGGTGTGGCCGGTCACGGGTGACGTCGCCGCCGACGTGGTGGCCTGGGCCAGCGCCGCCCGCGCCCTCCCCGCCGAGCGGACCGCGCTCGTCGCGGCCCACGGGCCCATGGCCGCTGCCGCGCGTGGGTTCGCGCGGACCCTCGCCCACGAGTCGTCCTCCGCCCGGGTGCGGGTGATCGAGGTCCCGGTGGACGCCGATCGGGACGCGCTGCTGCGGCGCGAGGCCGCGGCCACCGACCACGAGCCGTGGGTGCGCTGGACCCCGTCCGGGGACCGCCTCGTCGCGCGGCTGGTTCGCGACCGCACGATGGCAGTGCCCGACGCCCCCCACTGGACGCTGCAGAAGAGCGCGTCGGGTGAGCTCGAGGCGCTGCACTTCGCCCCGGCCGAGCGCCGCGCGCCGGCCGAAGGCGAGGTCGAGATCGAGATCACGGCGACGGGCCTGAACTTCCGCGACGTGATGAACGCCCTCGGCATCTACCCGGGCGACGCGGGCCAGCTCGGCACCGAGTGCGCGGGCGTGGTCGTCCGCGTGGGCGCCGGCGTGGTGGACACGTCGGTCGGCGACCGGGTGATGGCGCAGGCCCTCGCGGGCTTCGGGCGCTACTTCACGGTCGACGCCCGGTACGTGTCTGCCGTCCCGGCTGGGGTCTCCGACGCGGTGGCGGCGGGCATCCCGCTGACCTTCCTGACGGCGTGGTACGCCCTCGTGACGCTGGCCGACGTGAAGCCCGGGGACAAGGTCCTCGTGCACGCGGCGGCGGGTGGCGTGGGCACCGCCGCGGTGCAGGTGGCGAAGTGGCTGGGCGCCGAGGTGTACGGGACGGCGTCTCCGTCGAAGTGGCCGCTGCTGCGCTCGATGGGCGTCGAGCACCTGGCCTCCTCGCGGGACCTCGGGTTCGCGGAGCAATGGAAGGACGCGGGCATCACCGTGGTCCTGAACGCGCTGGCGCGCGAGTTCGTCGACGCGTCCGTGTCGCTGCTGCCCGCGGGCGGCCGGTTCCTCGAGATGGGCAAGACCGACATCCGCGACGCCGCGGAGATGGCGCGCGCCCATGGGGTGTCGTACCGGGCGTTCGACCTCTCCGAGGCGGGTCCGGACGGGATCGCCGCGCTGTTCCGCGAGCTCCACCGGGGCTTCGCGGCGGGTGCCCTGGTCCCGTCGCCCACGAAGGTGCACGCCCTGGGTGAGCTCCCGCGCGTGTTCCGGACGATGGCCGGTGGCGGCCACGTCGGCAAGCTCGTGTTCGACACGGGGTCGGGCCGGGTGCGCCCGGACGGCGCGGTGCTGGTGAGCGGCGGCACGGGGGCCCTCGGGCTCGTGACGGCGCGGTGGCTGGCCTCGCGCGGCGCGCGGTGCCTGGTGTTGTTGTCCCGCCGGGGTGAGGCGGGTCTTTCGGCCGAGGCGTCGGAGGTGGTGGCTGGCCTGCGCGCCGAGGGCGTGCGGGTCGAGGTGCCGTCGGTCGACGTGACGGACGAGCCCGGGTTGCGGGCGGTGGTGTCCGGTCTCGGCGCGCCCGTGCGCGGCGTGGTGCATGCCGCTGGCGTGCTCGCCGACGCGCTCGTGCGGTCGGTGACGGCGGAGCAGGTGGCGGTGGTCGTCCGTCCGAAGGTGGACGGGTTGCGGGCGCTCGAGGCGGTGACCGCGGGGGCGGACCTCGACCTGTTCCTGGTGTTCTCGAGCATCACCGGCGTGGTGGGCGCGGCGGGGCAGTGTGCCTACGCGGCCGCGAACGCGTGGATGGACGAGCGGATGCGGGAGCGGCGCGCGGCGGGCCTGCGGGGCCTGTCGATCGCGTGGGGCCCGTGGGCGGACCGCGGGATGGCGGCCAACGTCGAGACCGACGGCTCGGCGCGCAAGCTGTCCGATCGCGAAGGGGTCGCCCTCCTCGAGTCCGTGGTGCGGCGCGGCGCTCCGGTGACGGTGGCGGCGGCGCTGCAGCTGCCGGCCGAGGCCCGCTCCGCGGCCGAGGTCCCCGCGTTGTTCCGCGGGCTGATCCGCGTCCGCAGCGAGCGCGCTGCAGGCCCGGCGGCCGGCGGCGCCTTCGCGCGGCAGCTCCAGGCGTTGCCGGCCCCGGAGCGCCTCGCGGCAGCCCGGGCGGCCGTGCGCGCCGACGTGGCGAAGGTGCTCGGCCTGCAGGAGGCGCGCGTCGGAGACGCCGTCCCGCTGCAGGAGCTCGGGATGGACAGCCTGCTGGCGGTCGAGCTCCGCAACGTGTTGTCGAAGCGCATCGGGGAGCGCCTGCCCGCCACGGTCGCGTTCGACCACGGCACGGTCGAGGCCCTGGCGTCGATGTTGCTGGTTCGCCTCGCGCCCGCTGCGGCTGCTTCCCCGGTCGCGGCGCGGGTGGAGCGCGGCGTCGGCTTCGGCGCCGTCGCGGTCGTGGGCGTGGCGTGCCGGTTCCCCGGCGGCGGCGACGACCCGGAGGCCTACTGGCGGCTCCTGCAGCGCGGCGAACCCGTCGCGGGCCCCGTGCCCAGCGACCGCTGGGACCACGCGGCCCTCTGGCAGCCCGGTGAGGCCGCTCCCGGCAAGACGAACGCCCGCCACGTGGCGTTCCTGACCGATCCGGCCGGCTTCGACGCGCGGTTCTTCGGCATCTCGGACGCCGAGGCGGCGCGGCTGGATCCCCAGCAGCGGCTCGTGCTCGAGGTGGGCTGGGAGGCGCTCGAAGACGCGGGGCTGCGGACCGATCGGCTCCGCGACACGCGGACCGGCGTGTACGTCGGCGTCGCCAACGCGGAGTGGGCGAACCGCCTGCCTGCCGACAAGGCGTCCTCGCCCTACGCCCTCACCGGCACCGACACGTCGTTCGTGGCGGGTCGCCTC
>JBIKWC010000518.1:0-3003 GCA_044356535.1 Myxococcota bacterium | reverse complement strand
CTCGCATTCGGACGGTCCTCACTGCGCTTGAGGGGGCCGGACGCGCAGCCGGCCCGCCGTTCCTACCGCGGCCCGAGCACGGTCCCCAGGGCCTCCCGGCCGAGCGCGGGCGTGGGGCCGTCCGGTGTCCACGCGCGGTGGCCGTTCACCCAGACCCCGCGGATCGCCCGGTCGTTGCGCCGGACCATCCGCCGGAACCCGTCGAAGCCCGGCATCTCCGCCTCCTCGACGGCCTCCACGGCGTCGTCCAGACCGGTCGGGTCGACCACCACCACGTCCGCCCGCGCGCCTGCTGCGAGGACGCCGGTGTCCAGGCCCAGGAACTCCGCGATCTCGCCCGTCACGCGGCGCACGGCCTGCCCCACCGTCAGGAACGGCCGCCCCGCGTGCTCGGCGTCGCGCACGCGCTTCAGCAGGCGGAGCGGGAAGTTGTAGAACGCCATGTTCCGCAGGTGGGCGCCCGCGTCCGAGAAGCCCACCATCACGGCAGGGTGGGCCGCGATCCACTCCACCCACGCCGGCCGGTCGTTGCCCACCACCGAGGTCCACCGGAGGGCGCTGCCGTGCTCCGCCGCGAGCTCGAGGAACGTGTCCTCCGGCACCTCTCCGCGCGCGCGCGCCACCTCCCCGAACGTGCGGCCCGCGGCGGTCGGGTCCGGGCACGACACGATGCGCGCCTCGTCGAGGTCGCGGTGGTACGCCTTGCCGAACACCCCGCGCCACTCCCGCCGGAACCGCTCCCGGAACGAGGGATCCCGCAACAACGCGGCCCGCTCCACCGGATCTTCGACGTGCAGCGCCAGGGTCCCCGCGCCGACCTCCTCGAGCACCGGCACCTCGAGGCCGTCCGACCAGATGTCGAACGGGTGGGGGAGGGACTGCAGCCGAAGCTGGCCGCGTCCCAGCGCGTTGACGAACCGCGCGGCAGCCCCCACGAGGTGCATCGTGAACCGGTCCGCCTTCGTGTCGAACAACGTGAGGATCATCGTCTTGAGCGGCGGCCGCAGGAGGCCGGTGGTCTCCCAGAAGAAGTGGGCCGCGTTCCGCTTGGTGGACACGTCGGGGACGGCCTGGAATACGCGATCGCGGCGCCGGAGCACCCGGATGAGGTGCCGGTACTCGGACCACCGGGCGAACACCGACGGCGTGGGCCGGGACCGGAACCGCTCGCCGTCGAGCTTGTCCCACGGCAGCGTGTTGATGGACAAACCCAGGTACCCGGCGTCGAGGGCCTCCTCGAGCAGCGCGGCCATCCGGTCGAGCTCGGCGGGGGAGGGGCGCACGTCGGCGTCCACGCTGCGCCCGAAGCCCAGCACGTGGGCCCGGAGCGCCGAGTGGCCGAGCAGGGAGGCGACGTTCGGCCCGAGCGGCAACGCGCGGAGGTGGTCGAGGTACTCCGGCGCCGTCGACCAGGTCTTGCGTGACTGCAGGAGCGGCAACACGTAGCGGCGGGGGATGCCCTCGACCCGGCAGAACATGTCGGCGAGGTCTTCGGGCTCACCCACGGCCATGGACAGGCCACACGAGCCGATCACGACGGTGGTGACGCCGTGCCGTACGGACTCCGACAGGCCGGGGAGCACCTCGACCTCGGCGTCGTAGTGGGTGTGGCAGTCGACGAAGCCGGGCAGGACCCAGCACCCGGTCACGTCGGTGCGGACGGTGTCGGCGGGGAGCTCGGCTCCGGGCGCGACGAGGCCAGCGACGCGACCGTCGCGGAGCCAGAGGTCGACGCGGGAGCCGGGCCCGCCCGCGCCGTCGAAGACCACACCACCCTGGAGGAGCTCGGAGCGCACGGCGGTCCGTACCACGCTCCAGGGAAGGTGCTACTCGCGGACCATCTCGACGATGTCGTCGTCCGGGAGACCGGCGGCGCGGCGGGCCTCCTTCTCGGCCTGCTGGGCGGCCTTGCGGGCCTCCTTCATCTGGCGCTTCTCCATTCGGGCGGATTCGCGGCTGCGTTTGAGGACGGAGGGACGTGCGGACGCCATGGAAACCTCGGGAACGAGTACCCGTACGTAGCGCGTTGGCTGCGGTCGGTCGACGAATCCCCCCGGCGCCGCAGCGGACGGGTGGGTGGTTACGGGTGCCGCCCATGGCCGAACCCACGCACATCCAGGTCCGCAACGCCCGCGTCCACAACCTGCAGGGCGTCGACGTCGACGTGCCGCGCCACCAGCTCGTCGTGTTCACCGGGGTCTCCGGGAGCGGCAAGTCCTCCCTCGCCCACGACACCATCTTCGCCGAAGGCCAGCGCCGCTTCGTCGAGTCCCTGTCGTCGTACGCCCGCCAGTTCCTCGGCGAGATGGAGCGCCCCGCCGTCGACGCCGTCGAAGGTGTCTCCCCCACGCTCGCCATCGACCAGAAGACCGTCAACCGCAACCCGCGGTCCACCGTCGGCACGGTCACCGAGATCTTCGACCACCTCCGCCTGCTGATGGCCCGCCTGGGCACGCCGCGGTGCCCGCAGTGCCTCACCCCCGTCGCCCGCACCAGCCCCTCCCGCATCGTCGAGCGCCTCCTCGGAGAGGCTGCGGGCAAGCGGGTCCTCGTGCTCGGGCCCGCCGTGCGCGAGCGCAAGGGCGAGTACCGCAAGGAGCTCACCGAGCTGCACGCCGCCGGCTGGGTCCGCGCGCGCGTCGACGGCGCGTTCGTCGACCTCGACCAGCCCCCCGAGCTCGCCCGGTACGAGAAACACACCATCGAGGTCGTCGTCGACCGGCTCCGCGTCGACGAGGCCGAGCGCGGGCGGCTCCACGAGGCCGTCGAGACCGCGTCCCGGCTCGGCGCCGGCACCCTGGTGGTGCACTTCCCCGACGGGGACCACGAGCCCGCCGACGTCTCGTTCAGCACCGAGCGCGCGTGCCCGAACCACCCCGAGGAGGCCATCCCCGAGCTCGAGCCCCGCACCTTCTCGTTCAACGCCCCGCAGGGAGCGTGCTCCGCGTGTACCGGGCTCGGCGCGCTCGAGTCGTTCGAGGTCGGGCTCGTGCTCGACGAGGA
>JBIKWC010000258.1:0-10520 GCA_044356535.1 Myxococcota bacterium | reverse complement strand
TCCTTCGGGTCGTACGACAGCATGAGCCGCAGCGTGTCCCGGACCTGATCGGACCACTCGGGTTCGCCCTCGAGCTTCACCGCGGCGACCCGCTCTTCGATCTTCTTCTGGAACTTGTTGGGACGAGGCGGGATGCGGCCGAAGCTCTCGAGCGTGAGGAGCTCGTACAGCGTGATGCCGAGCGAGAAGATGTCGGCTGCCGGCGTGTCTTCTTCGCCGAGCATGCGCTCGGGCGCCATGTAGCCCTGCGACCCGAAGGCCAGGGCCTGCGTCTTCGCTTCGCGCTCGGCGAAGTTGGCGCGCGCCGTTCCGAAGTCCAGCACCTTCACGCCGCCCGCGACCGTGACGAAGACGTTCGACGGCTTGATGTCGCGGTGGATGACACGGAGGGGCTCTCCGCCCTGGAGGGGCGTCGAGTTGTAGGCGGCATCGAGCGCGCTCGCCACCGCCAGGATGATCTCGAACAGCGCGGCCCGAGGGAACGGCTCGTTGCGGTCCTTCAGGAACTGCGCCATCCACTTGAGGTCGACGCCCTCGAGGTACTCCATGACGATGGCACACTTGCCGTCGATCGACGTGAGGTCCTCGACCTTCACGATGTGCTGGTGGCGGACGAGCCCGAGCAGGCGCGCTTCGTCGCGGGTGCGCTGGACGACCTCGTCGTGGCTCGACCACTTCGCGTGGAGCAGCTTGACGGCGACGATGCGGGAGAAGCCGTCCGAGCTGATCTGCTCGGCCAGGAACACCTTACCGAAGCCGCCTTCGGCGATCTCCTTGATGATGCGGAACCGGCGGCGACCCGCGCTCATCGCGAGTGTCCAGGTTCGAGGTCGAGGTTCACGAGGTCCTTCCCTGTTCGGGCCGAGCGGCCGGCAGTATAGCCCGGAACACCGCGGCGGGCGGGGGGAACCAGGGAAGTGGGACCTCGGGTGGACGTGAAAGTCACGAGCAGATCCCCCTCGGGGAGTTGGCGAGTTCCGTGAGGTAGTGCATCAGCGAGAAGTACTCGATGACCAGGATCTGGATCCGCGGCTCGCGCGACTTGAGCTTGCCGAACCCCCAGGAGCCCACGAGCCCGAGCGACCATGGCGCCACGCCCTCGAGGGCGTCGACCTCCCTGGCGAGGATGACCGACGACACCGCCATCACCGTGGCGTCTGCTTTGCGGGCCTCGCTGCGCTCGAAGTGGTCGTACAGCGCGGGGACGAGAGACCGGTCGTACCACTCCTGCGGCTCGAGCGTGCGCAGCTGGATCGGGTCGACGACGTAGCGAGCACCGCTCGACTCCTCGAGGAGGTACTTCATGGCGGCGTACGGCTGCGGCAGATCCTCGGAGGGGCACAGCGCCTGGGAGAGCTCCGCCGTCTCCTCGTCGAGGATCTTCTTGAGCTTCTCGGTCTGCCGGTCGTAGCGTCCGACGTAGCGGGCGGCGGCATCCGCCAGCTCGTTGTCGAGGCCCATCACCTCGAAGTTCGCCCGCCGGTTGTTGGGCAGGTACTGCAGCGTGCGGAGCTTCTCCTGGATCTTCTTGAGCTCCGGTCCCTGCTCGACCGACGGGATCCGCTCGGTGACGAGCAGCGTGACGAGCAGCACGCCGGCGACGAGCCCGAGCGAGACGATGACCCACGGCCGCCAGGTCATGGGGTGCCTCCCGGGGTGGCTGCGCCGCCGCGGGGCGCTGCCCTGGGCTTGCGGTTGCGGACCTCGTCCTTGCTCGGCACGTTGAACGCCTTGCAGTATCCTTCGTCTCCGACGTAGACGCGCCAGGGCTGGAACGCGGGCTCCTCGCCGTAGTTCTTGGCGTAGTAGCAGACTGCGAGGAGGTGCTGCGCCACGATGGTGTACGCGTAGTGCTGGGTCTCGGCGACGAGGGCCGAGTCGCAGGTGCCGCGCTCGACGGCGGTGTCTGGGCATCGGATCTGCTGGCCCAGGAACTGGATCCCCGCCGACTCGCCGTGTGACGCGATCCACGTGGCGTATGCGGGCTTGATGTTGATGCGCTTCTTGTAGCGGTCGCCGAACCGGCCGTCGTCGTATCCCGCGTTGTGGCTGGAGATGACGAGCTGGACGGCAGACAGCGAGTTGGCGAGGAGCGGATCCTTCCACGCCTCCTCGAGGGTGAACATCGCGGCGGCAGTGCTCTTCTCGAGGTCCTTGCGATCGTCGATGGCGCAGCGCTCGATCATGCACTGGCCCGCGTCCATGTACGGACCGTTGTCGCGGACCCCGCGAGGTGGAGCGAGCTCGGTGGGAGACCACGAAACCGACGGCGCGCCGCGGAACGAGCAGTTGGCCACCCGGAAGTCCAACCCGTTGAGGGTGCCGAGCCGGTACGCGACCTCGGGCATGAACTGCCAGTAGCCCTCGGCGCAGACCTCGGACGTGATGGAGGGCTGGTAGCGGCTCTCCTGGTACGGGATGGCGGCGAACACCTCGGGCATGCCGGCCTTGCGGGTGGCCAGGGTCACCTTCGCGTACTCGACGTGCACGGACTCGAGCCTCGTGAAGAACGCCCAGCTCTGCACGTGTTTGTTGACGGAGGCCGTCGTGAACTCGAAGAACCGGGTGTCCCACGCCTCTGGCTTCTGGAGCTCCTTGCCCTCGGCCCCGGCGGCCGTGATGTTGGGCTCCATCACGAACTTGTAGAACGCCTGGTGCAGGCCTTCGTAGAGGAGCGGGTCGACCTCCTCGTGCGCGAGATCGATGTAGTCGTAGAACTCGACGCCCTCTTCGACCGGCCCGAGCTGCTTCACGTCGCGGTTGATGAACAACGCCAGCCCGAGCACGCCGATGACGGTGGCGGCGCCGGTGCTGGCGAGGAGGCTGCAGCCCATGAACCAGAACGGGGCGTAGGAGGTCTGGATGCGCCCCACGCGGCGCGCGTCGTAGGCGGCGGGGAGGTTGCGCGTTCCCTGCATCGCGCCTTCGAACGCGGACGCCCGCACGCCCGCGCCAGCCGCCACGTCGGAGACATCGGAGGCCAGCCGGCCCTCCTGCCACTGGCCGAGCCGGCGGCACTCCACGAACTCCACGGTGGCGCCGCGCCCGACGGGGCCGAGGTGAACGGCGGCGCCGGGCGAGAGGTACTCGGGGCCGCTGATGGGATCGATGTCGGACCAGCTCACGTTCGGGTGGGGCGCGAGCCGGACCTGGTTGGTCCCCACGGGCGCGACCGACGCTGTTCCGCCCGTGTAGGCCGTGATGGTTGCCTGGCGCGCGTCCAGCCCGCGGTACCCGCCGAGCTTGAGGCCACCCGGACCCGGGTTGGCACCGAGCCGGACCACGGGTCCACGGACCACCTGCTCGCCGGACGCGGCGAGGGGTCCATTCAGGACTTTGAGGACAACGTCCCACCGTTCCTGTTGCGTCACTCGCTGATCCCGACGTCGGGGTGCCCCGATACCATGACCGTCACGCGGGTGGGAGGAGGTCCACCGGGCGGTCATCGACTCGGATCCTGGTCAGGGTACCCCAGAGTGGCGGACGGACACCAGCGGCACCGAAGAAGGATCTTCTCCTCCGTGCTCGAACGCCTCGGCGAGCGTCTCGTCGGGGTGGAGCGCGCGCCCCCCGGCCCACACCTCGCCGGACGGATCGGAGCGCAGGCCCCACTCGGCGAGCCCGACCAGGAACCACCGCGCAGTGAGGCCCACCTCCACCGGCAGCTCGACAGCGCGGCCGTCGCCGAGCTCGATGCGGACGGGCCGCACCCCGGTGCGCACGCGCCGGAGGTGAAGCCCCGGAGACGCCGTCACCTGCTCGGCGCCCGGCAGGGCTCGATCGACCCGGTACAGCCGCCACACCCCCGCGAACCGACCGGTGAGGTCGATGGAGGGGAGCGACAGCGCCGCAGCGACGCGGGCAGCGACCTCGCGCGCCGAGCCCGAGGCCACGCGGGCCATGGTGTCGCCCACCGCGACCTCCACCTCCGACGGCGCCGGCGGGTGGGCTGCCCTTGGAGGGACGGACGGGGGGGCGACGGAGGGGGCGACGGACGGAGGTACGGTGCTGCGACCCACGAGGCCGGGCGGCACGGCCGGGGGGGGAGGCGCCGGCTTCGGTGCCTCTGGCGGCGGCGGCGGCGGCGCCACCACCTGGACAGGGGCCTCCGCGCCATTCGGGCGACGGCGGCGGCCCCCGCTCGTCCGGAGGCGCTCGAGCAGGGCGGCAGCCGAAGACACGGGCGCGGGCGTCTCCGTGAGGCCAGCGTCGACGGCTGGCGGCGCGGGCGCCACGGCCACCACCTCCGGCGCGGGAGGAGCCTCGCGGCGCGGTGGCTCGGTGGCGCGCGCAGCGCTGGAGGCGCGGAGGTCGCTCGACGCGCGGAGGTCGCTCGACGCGCGGAGGTCGCTCGAGGATCGGGGGTCGCGCGATGCCGCAGGCGCCGGCGTCTTGGCGGCGCGCGCGTTGGCCAGCACCCGGCCCGTGTCGGCCCTGGGTGGCGCCAGCTCGAGCTCCATGTCCTCGTCCTCGTCGGTCGGCGGCTTCCCCGTCAGCGGCTCGAGCTGAACGTCGTCGGGAGCGGACAGGTCGACCTCGGCGGAGTCCGGGGACGGCAGGGGTGGGCGCGGGGCCGGGGCGGTGGCCGGGACGGCAGCGGTCACGGGAGCGCTCTCGCGCAGGCGGCGGCGGAGGCGCTCGCGGGCGTCGGTGTCACCCTCGCCCCGCGACAGCCCCAGACTCGCCCCCGAGGTCGAGATGGGGCTCGTGACCGTGCTGGTGGGAGGGCCGTCCCCACGCAGCCTGCGGCGCGGCCGGGCTCCCGTCTCGGGAGCGGGCGCCGGGGTTGCAGCGGGTCGTTGGACCTTGCCCCACCTCGGCTTCTCGAGGGGCGTCTCGCTCCCCTCCCCTTCGTCCTTCGGGCGCCGCGGGGGCGGGAGCGGGCGGTCTTCGAACTCCTCGAGATCGGCGGCGAGCTCCGCCATCTCTGCCTGGGACAGGGCGCCCGTCTTCCCGCCGGCGGCACGTCCGCGGCGCTCGGAGGCACGCACCCGGGCCATCACCTCGACGAGGCTCGGTCCCTCGACGTCGATCGAGCCCAGGAGATCGTGGACGGCGTGGACGAAGTCCATCCCAGTGGGGAACCGGGTGTCGGGGTCGGCCTTGAGGGCGCGGCTCATCACCTCGCGCACGTTCTGCGGCAGCTTGTCCCGCCACTGGTACAGGCGGCGCACGCCCTCCCCGCGCATGGCCTGCTGCCGAACGTCCGCGACGACGCCGTCGTACACGGGCCGGCCCGTCATCACCTCGAGGCAGACGAGCGCCAGCGACACGAGATCGCTCGACACGTCTTCCGCCCCGCCCTCCACGCGCTCCGGTGGCGCGTATCGGAACGAGTCCTCGGTGAGCTGGATCTTCGGGTTCTCGCGCCAGCTGAGGAGCTCGAGCTGCGGGACGCCGTAGCCGAGCACCACGGGCTGCCCGTCCGCCTTCAGCCACACGGTCCAGGGGTTCACGTTTCCGTGCCCGAAGACGCCTTGCGCGAACCCGGACTCGGCAGCCTCGACGACGCTCTCCGCGACGAGGTAGCACAGCTCGAGGCCCGCCTTGACCCCGGCGGCAGCGCCAGCGTCCGCGAACGACCGGAGGACCTCCGCCACGGACCACACGGTGCCCGTCGGGTAGACGAACGCGGCCTCGTCGGACTCGTACCGCTCGAGCCGCGCGAGCCCCCCGACCTCCGGCTGCTCCATGAACGCGAGCCGGCCCTGGAGGTCGGCGCCCAGCACCGGGTGCTGCCGCCACGCCTCGTGCACCACGAGCGCGATGTGTTTGAGCCCGTTGTCGGACGCGTACTCGACCACGTCGAGACCGGGCGCACGCGCCTGTCTCCCGGTCGGGGTCAACCCTGCGAGGGCCGGAGGTGCTGCCATCGCGCGGAGCCTACCAGACGATCGGCCCCGTGCGGGATGGCCGTGGGGTACAGTCGCCTGACGGAGCTGCCGTGCCGCGCCGAGACCCCGACGATCAGGGCCGGAAGAAGTCCGTCCGCGACACCGAGCAGGAGCAGGAGCAGGAGCAGGAGCAGGAGAAGGAGCTCCACCAGGACCAGCAGCAGTCCCGCGACGCTGCCCAGGACGCAGTCGGCAACCAGGCCGTCCAGGACATGATGGGGGTCGTGACCGCCAAGGCCGGGGAGGCTGGGCAGGGCGCGGACCTCGCTGCTCGCAAGGCGACCGAAGAGATCGGGATCGACTACGGCGGCGACGACGTGCCAGCGGACGCCCCGATCACGATGGAGGACCTGGTCCGATCCTGGAACCCGACCACCACCCGGGGGCAGGACAAGGAGGCGTTTCGGGACGCGCTCGGCACCGAGGAGCTGCCCGAGGTCGACCCGGCGCTGTCGGAGGCGCTCGGTCCCCTGCCCCCGCTCCGCGTCCGCGACGCCGTGTTCCTGTCGGCTGCCGCGACCGCGCTCGATCCGGGGCCCACGTTGCGCACCGCCGTGCGGCTGGCCGGGGCGTCGGCGTTGGCGCGAGTGGTGCGCTGGTTCGCTGGTCCACCGCGGGTGCCGCTGGTGGATCCGCGCGTGGTGGTGGTGCGGGCCCGGGCGCTCGCGTTCGCCACGCTCCTCGCCGAGTCCACCTGCGAGGCCGTTCCGGCAGCGGATCGCGCGCTGCTGCGCCCCATGCACCGCTTCCTCCTCGAGCTCGCGGCCCAGCGCCAGGTGCTGCAGGAGCTCCTGGACAAGGTCGCCGCCGAGAAGACCCTGCTCCCGCTCGCTGCGGACCTCGTGCAGCTCGGGCTGCCCGGCACCCCGGAGCCCGCCGGGAGCGGCCAGTCCCCGTCGGTCGAGCAGATCGAGCACGTGAAGGCGACGCTCCTCGAGTGGCTCCCCCGTGTGCCAGCAGCCACGCTCGTCCCCGAGCTGCCCCCTGCCGCGACGCCCGGCCCGGCGGTGGAGGACGACGACGATCCACTCGGGCTCGACGCGTTGTTCGGGCGGACGGAGACGACGGATCCGGCGGGGCCCCAGTACGATTCGCTCCTGGCAGCGGCCGAGAAGCTCGCCGTCGCCAGCGCACGCACGCGGGTGGAGGCTGCCGCCGCCGTCCTCGCCACCACGTCGGTGCTGGGGACAGCCACGGCCTCGTCCCTGGCGCGCCGGGCGGCGAGGGAGCTCGACGCCGAGGCCGGGAAGGTGCTGCAGCTGCTGGTGGAGGTCGCGCGGGCGATCCAGCAGCGCGCCGTCGCCCCACCCGGCGTACGCAACGGGCTCCGGCGCGGCGCCAAGGGCGTCGACCTCTGCTGGACCCAGTTCTGTGGCTGGCTCACGGGGGTGGTGGCCCACGCGATCCCTCCCCCGCCCGCGCTCGCGCTTCCCCCGCTCCCCAAGGACACGGAGCTCGATCAGGCCCTCACCGAGGGCTCGCGGGCCGCGGCGCGAGCGGCGATCCCCGTCTCGGCCGCGCCCGAGGTCCAGGTGGCGCGGCTGCTGCTCGCCGACCTCGGCCCGACCACCGCCGAAGACGCCCACCGGGTGGCGGCTGGCGCGCGCGCTGCAGGTCGGCCCGCGCTCGCCCGACTCGTGGACCTGTGGGTGGTGGTGGCCGCCGCAGAGGACCGCGGCCGCGCGCTCGGGATGGCGCTGCGGGTGCAGCAGGAGGCGTTCGTCGCGGGCGACGACCTCGCGTTCGCCGTGGTGACCCACGTCCTGCTCGACCTCACGGTGCGCACGCGCCCCGACCGGGTCGCGGCCCAGCACCTGGAGGCCTGCCGCCGCTTGCACTCCCTCGGACCCACCGCCGGGCTGGCCCTCCTGACCCGGTGGTCCCCCCGCGAAGAGAACGCAGCCGAAGATCGGGATACCCTCGCGCCATGAGCGTCGGCGCCTACCAGGTCCCCCGCGAGGCAGGGACGGTACCCGTCCAGGTGCAGGTCATCGACATGACCCCCTTCAGCCTCGATCTGGTCGTCCCGACCTACCTCCCCGCGCGGGACCTCACCCAGCGCGTCGCGCGCGACGCGGGTCTCGGGGCGTACTGGCCCGACGGCACCCGGCGCGAATACTGGCTCCGGGCGCGCGGCCGCCTGTTGACCCCGGACGAGAAGCTTCAAGACCTGGGCGTGGTCCCAGGCGAGCTCCTGCACCTGCTGCCGCAACCCCCGCCGGGCTCGGGCCTCGAGGAGCGCCCCCCGGAGTACCCGCCGAACCGCGGGTACGCTGCAGCCGGCAACCTCAACGTCCTCGTGGGGCTGCTCACGGTGCTCGGGTGGACGGGCCTGTGGGCCCTGTCGCTCACGGTCGAACATGGGGTGGTGCAAGGCGTCCTGCCCGGCATCGGCCTGTCGCTCCTGTGTACGAGCTTCGCCCGTCACCTGTGGGGTGGCCTCGGCTCCCAGATCCGCATCCCGGTGACGGCTTTCCTGCTGTTCGGTCCGCTCCTGATCCTCGCCGGCTCGCCGGCCGTCCTGGTGCAGGTCCCCCTCGGCGAGCTCGGCCTGTCCCTCGGACTCGGCTTCATCGGCGGCGCCTTCGGCATCCTGCTGGCCTGGCTCGCCTGGTACGGCGCGGTCGAGCCCCTCCCGAAGGTCGCGCTCCAGGAGGTCAAGCAGGCGGAGGCCCTGGTGACCTGGCCCTGCGGCATCTGCGGCGGTCCGGTCACCGTCGACGTGAAGGCCGACTGCGTGAACGGGTGCGGCCGCGTGTTCCACCAGGGCTGCTACGCCGCGAAGGTCTCGATGTCCGCGGGGCGCGCCTGCGGCGTCTGCGGTCGCGCGGCCTGAGGGCGTCGCTGCGGGTCAGCGGGGCTCGACGGTGACTGCGGCATCCTCGAGGATCGCCGGGTAGAAGTACCCGAACCCGAGGTCCTTGTCGATGGTGAGCGGCCCGGTCGCGCGGAGGACCTGGCCGGCCTCGAACCGCTCCTTGGTGGTGACGGTGAGGTCGTTCGTCTGGTCGTCTGCCGAGCCGGTGCCGTCCTGGAGGTGGTACCAGTTCGTGTCGAACACGTCGTACGACGCCTTCACGACGCGCCCGTGCGCGGTGACGGGCTTCCCTGCGAGCTCGGCCTTCTTCGCGAACAGCTCGGCCACGGTGAGCCCGCCGTCGGGGGCGGGCAGCTTCTCGAAAGCCGCGAGCTGCGCCGGAGTCGCCACGGCCACCAGGTCGATGACGATGGCGCTCTGGCCGTCGAACTTCTTCATCTTGCCGGAGCCGAGCCACACGTGGTCTCCCACCTGCAGCGCCGGCTCGAGCGGGATCGAGGCCCAGAAGTCCCACTGGGACTCGATCACGTGGACGAGGCGGCGGTCACCGGCAGGCTTGATCTCCTGCACCTCGGCGACCGCAGCGTTCCTGGTCCACTCGGGGACCCGGGTGTCCTCGGCTGGTGCGCCTCCACAGGCGACGAGCCACCAGACGAAGACGAGAGACATCCGGGTTCCTCCGCGTTCCGGTCAGTGGTTGACGATGTCCGACTGCATGCCCAGGAGCACGTTCGTGAGATCGTCGCCGAGCTCCGAGCCGTCGAACGTCGGGGAGTACGGCAGGTTCACGATGTCCATCGCGCTGACGAAGTCCTCGGCGAACCAACCGAACTCCTCGTCGGTGATGAACAGGCCGTTGTGGGCAGCGTACATGTCGAGGCCCGTGTAGACGCAGTACGCGCCGGTCGCCTCGCAGATCTGCTCGAACACGAGAGCCGTGAGGACCGTCATGTCCGTCGCAGAAAAGCGGGCGTTGATCCGGCTGTCACGCGCGACCTCGAGGTTGAGGAACACATCGATGAGCTGGAACACCTCTTCCTGCTGGCCGAGCTGGTTGAAGTACACGGTGTAGGGCGGCTCGTCCGTGACGATGTCCGGCTGCATGCCGGCCAGCACCAGGATGAGGTCGTCTGCGCCGACGCCACCATCGAACGTACCCGGCGTGTAGGGCACGCCGAGGGTGTCGAGGGCGGTGAGGAGGTCACCGACGAGCGCGTTGAACTGGTCGGGCGTGATCGCCATGTCGGCGTGCACGTCGGCCATGGTGCCGCCGGTGTAGAAGCAGTACCCACCGGTCGCTTCGCAGATCTGGTTCACCAGCATCATGTCGAGGACGACGAGATCGGAGTCGGGGCGGGTGAAGAAGAAGTTGATCTCGGAGTCGGCCGCGACGTTCGCGAGCATGCCGTCGACCACGGCTTCGATGGCCGCGTGGCCGCCGAGCTGGTTGAAGTACACGATGTCGCCAGCGGGGTCGGTGACGATGTCGCCCTGCATCCCGGCGAGGACGAGCATCAGGGTGTCCGCCGGCAGGCCGCCGCTGAAGTCGGCGGTGTAGGGAACGCTGTTGTCGTCGAGGCCGCCGAGGAGGTCCGCGACGAGGGCATTGAACTGGACGTCCGTGATCGCCATGTCGGCGTGCACGTCGACCATCGAACCGCCGGTGTACACGCAGGGGCCGCCCGTCGCTTCACAGATCTGGTCGTGCAGCGCGGTCTTGAGGGCGCCAGTGTCGGTGGTCGCGAAGAACCAGTTGATCTCGGGGTCGGCGACCACGCGAGCGAGGAAGGAGTCGAGCACGGCGTTCA
>JBIKWC010000517.1:0-3013 GCA_044356535.1 Myxococcota bacterium | reverse complement strand
CCGAACTCGGAAGTTAAGCTTCGCAGCGCCGATGGTACTGCAACGGCAACGTTGTGGGAGAGTAGGTATCGCCGACCACCTCTTCAGAAGCCCCCCAGCGCCTCACGGTGCGGGGGGCTTCGTCGTTTCTGGGCGCCGGGATCTGGACGTGACGAGCGCCGCTCGGAGCGGGCGCGGCGGACCTCAGTACCGGGCGCGCCCTGCGAGGAGCACGTGGTCGATCCGGCCTTCGCCGCCCTGCAACGAGGGGCCCGGCCACGCGTGGCCCACCTGCAGCTCCAGCGACGGGCGGACGCGCCAGCTCGGGAACGCCTGGTCGCGGGTGGCGATGGCCCAGTCGAACTCCGACCCGAGGAACCGGCCGGCGCTGGCCACCCCGAGCTGGTTCGACGGTACGCCTCCGTTCACGAAGCTCGCGTAGGCGAATCCCACCGGGCTCGTGGACCAGGCCAGTACGGTACCCACCCGGAGCTCGAGCCACGTCGCGGGCTGAACCACGAGCGCGGGCTGGACCGCTGCGGCTGCGTGGAACGCACCCTCGTCCACCAGCAGGTCGACACCGTCCGGGGGCAGGCCCGCCCGCGCGGGGTCGGTGGCCTGCCGCCAGGCACCCAGATTCAGCGCGGAGACGTACTCGTCGAACAACACCATCCCCACGTCGAGGTCGCGGTCGAACCGGAAGTCGTGGACCTGGTCGTCGTCGGTCGTGGCGTCGCCCGAGGCGTAGTTGCCCCGGAGGTGCAGCGTCCACCCGTCCTGGCCGAGCTCGGTGCGCACCGTGAGCCCGCTCTGGCCGACGCGTACGCCCTCCGGCGAAAGGTACGAGCGCGCGGCGTCCGTGGTGCCCCAGGTGGTCGCGCCTTCGGCGCCCAGCCGGGCGTACCAGCGGCCCGGCCGCCAGGTCCAGTCGGTGAACGCGTCCAGGACCTGCGCCCGCAGGTGGTCACCCGCGCCGGTGACTTGATCGCGGACCACCCCGTACACGCCAGCGCGCCGCGTTCCGGGGCGGGTGTCGGTGGCGGCGAGGTCGCGGACCCACAACGCAGCGACGATGCCCTGGTACGCGCGGTCGCCTTCGCTCCAGCGGGCGAGGTCGTCGGCGACCACCCGGTCCCCCACCACCAACAGGTACAGCGGGAGCCGACCGTCGGGTGCACCCGCCTGACGGAACGGAGCGGTGGCCATCCGCACCCGCAGCGAGCGATCCCCGAAGTCCGTTCGGCCGAAGAGCGGGTCCGTCGCCCCGTCGTTGGCCACCATGCCCAGACCCCACGATGCGGTCGTCAGCCCGGCCTCGAGGTCGAACCAGGGGAGGCGTCCGCCGAGCGTCGCCTTGCGCGGTACCAGCCCGCTCACGCTCACTGCGCTGTT
Organism: Myxococcota bacterium; assembly: GCA_044356535.1. Lineage (GTDB taxonomy): Bacteria > Myxococcota_A > UBA796 > UBA796 > JACKER01. The sequence continues at coordinate 1,642 of JBIKWC010000517.1, read as the reverse complement.
CGCCTCGCGACCCCGCTCGTCGATGGAGGGCAGCGCCCAGGTCGCGCCGGCGAGCTGCCCGGAGAGGACGTCGCCCTGCAGCTCCGCGCGCCAGGTCTCGTCGGGCCCCGCGAACCGGGCACCGAGCCGCAAGCGCGTGTCCAGCGCCGGCCCCCACCCCACCGTGCCGCCCTCCGGATCGACGGCGAAGTCGGTGGGCAGGGTCTCCAGGGCCCGCGCCTCGGCCTGGACCTCGAAGGGTTCCGCTGCCGAAGCGGCGACGGCCCACAGCGCCGACCACGGGGTCACGGGGTGTCGTCCATGGGGCGGAGGAACGAGCAGGACCGGGTCGCGAGGCACGGGTCGTCGCGGAGGTCACGGCCCTCGGTGGCCAGGTAGTGCGCCATCTGCTGGGCCCCGTACAGGTTCAGGTCGAACGCCAGCGCCTCGTCCGGCACGAAGTACGCGTGTTGTCCCGTCGGGTTCACATACAGGAAGCGCAGGCCGTCGGTGCCGCCGTTCCGCTGCACCGTCGAGCGGAGCGGCGCTTCGGAGGGGGCGCCGGTTCCGTCCAGACCGCCGTCGAGGTCGTCCGGGTCGAACAGGATCGGTCGGTCGTACGCGTCCCGCCAGGGGCCGGTCTCTTCCATGCCCTGGACCACGCCGCGGTCGACCAGCCACTGGTCCACGGTGCTGCCGTAGCGAGGATCGAACGTTGTCCAGTCCACGAGGCCGGCTGCGCGGGCGAGCGCCACCCCCGTGGCCTCCGGGACCGTGGTGTCGCCGACGGTGAGGTGGACGAGCACGTGGGTCGGGTCGGCGAAGGGCTCGTCGGACCACCGCCTCGCGTACGCGATCGGATCGCCTGGCTCGATCGCCAGCCCCTGCACGCTCACCACGCGCTGCAGATCGTGGCTTCCGCGGCGTTGCCCCAGTCCCCAGGACCCCGCGACCAGCGGGGACCCAGCCTGGAGCGTGACCCCTTCGTGCACCACGTCGGATGCGAAGGTGTCGAACCTCGCCACGAGCCCGCCGGACGTGTCCCGGACCTCGATCTCGAGCGCATCCCCGAGGCCCTCGTTGCCCGGCACCACGTACCGCGAGCCCACTGCAGCCCCAGTCTCCGGGATCCCTGCGAGGAGGCGCTTGGTCGCGGGATCGGCGGCGTTGGCCCCGATGGGCACCCGGACGCGACCGTCGGCCGGGAGGTGCCCGATGGACTCCGTCCCGAGGGTGAGGTTGCGGACCACGACGGTCCCGCCGACCGGCCAGCTCGCGAGCGACGCCACGGGGAGCCGCCGGGGCTCGTCGACGGAGATGACCTCCTGCGACAGGTGCAGGACACCGTCGAAGTCGACCTCTCCGAGCACCAGGGGGGACAACGCGCGCCCGGTGATCGCCCACATGACCTGGTCGATGTCGGTGCGCAGGCCGACGTGGACCAACCCGCCCCCCGGTACGGTGACCACCGCTGCGGACACCCGGTTCACCGCGGCAGAGAGCGAGGTCATGATGCCACCCTGGCTCACGCCGTGCAGGACGAACTTCGTGTCGGGGCCCCCCAGGTCGGGAGCGCCGTCTCCGTCCCAATCGCAGGAGACCTCGTCCGTGCCGAGGTCGTCCAGCCCCTCGGCCGTGGCGCGCACCTTCTCCATGCGGCCTG
>JBIKWC010000256.1:0-10619 GCA_044356535.1 Myxococcota bacterium | reverse complement strand
CGGCCACCCGGGCCCGTGCCCTTCACCGCGCCGAGGTCGAGGCCCCGCTCGGCGGCGAGCTTGCGGGCGAGGGGGGTGGCGGCGACGCGGCCAGCGCTCACAGCGGACACGCCGAACCGCAGGTCGCCCGGCGGATCGTAGAACATCGCGTCGATCCGGCGACCCATCCAGGTGCGCTCGGTGCTGGTCGCGGCCGCCGGAGCCGCCACCGGCGCGGCAGGAGCGGGCGCCGGCGCGGCTGCAGGGGCCGGCGTGGCTGCTGGGGCCGGCGTGGCTGGGGGCGCCGCCGCCGCGGCCTTGCGGGGGCGCTTCGCGAAGTCCGCGAGGAGCGCGGTGATGTCCTCGTCCTTCGACTTGCCCCAGATCGCGATGGGGAAGCCCGGCGGGATCTCCTCACCCTCGGTCACGAGGTGCTTGATGAGCACGCCCGCGTCGAAGATCTCGGCGTCCATGTTCGCCTTGTCCGTGCCGACCTCGGCGAGGACGGTGCCCGACTGGAAGGGCTGACCTTCCTTCGTGCGCCAGGCGACCAGCGTGCCGAGCTCCATGGTCGGCGACACGGCGGGCATCTCGTAGAACTGGGCCACGGCGTACTCCTGGATCCTGCGTTCAGCGCCCGACCACCGCGCGGACCGCGTCCACGACGCGATCGACGTTCGGCATCACGAGCTTCTCGAGGTTGGTGGCGTAAGGGGAGGGGACGTCGCGGTTGGTGACGCGGAGGATCGGCGCGTCGAGGGCGTCGAAACACGCCTCCTGGACCCGGGCCACGATCTCGGCGCCAACGCCGGCGAACGGGAAGCCTTCCTGCACGACGACCATGCGGTGGGTCTCGACGGCGGCGCGGTACAGGGCCTCCTCGTCGAGCGGGCGGATGGAGCGCAGGTCGATCACGCGCGCGTCGATGTTGTGCTTCTCGGCGAGGACCTTCGCGGCGTCGAGGCAGGTGTAGACCTGCTTGTTCCAGGTCACGATCGTCACGTCCTTGCCCGGGCGCTTCGTCTCGGCCTGCCCGAACGGGATGAGGAACTCCTCGTCCGGGACCTCGCCTTTCTGGCCGTAGTACAGCTCGGACTCCATGAACACGACGGGGTCGTCGTCGCGGATGGCGGTCTTGAGCAGGCCGTAGGCGTCCTTCGGGGTGCAGGTCGAGATGACCTTGAGGCCCGGGAAGTGGGCGTACAGCGACTCGAGCGACTGGCTGTGCTGGGAGCCGAGGTTCTCTGCCGCGCCGTTCGGGCCGCGGAACACGATCGGGACCTTGTACGTCCCGCCCGTCATCTGGAACACCTTGGCGGCGTTGTGGATGATCTGGTCGTACGCCACGAGGCTGAAGTTCCAGGTCATGAACTCGATGATCGGGCGCAGGCCCGCCATCGCGGCGCCGATCCCGAGCCCGGCGAACCCGTTCTCGGCGATGGGCGTGTCGATGACCCGCCTGGGCCCGAACTCCTTGAGCATGCCCTGCGAGACCTTGTAGGCCCCGTCGTACTGGGCGACCTCTTCGCCCATCAGGAAGACGCGGTCGTCGCGCCGCATCTCCTCGGTCATCGCGCGCCGGAGCGCCTCGCGCAGCGTGAGCTCGGCCATCAGCGGCCCCCGTCCTGGGTGTTGGCGTAGGTGTAGTCGTAGAGCGACGCCGGATCCGGGATCGGCGACGCCTCGGCGAAGTCGTAGGCGTCCTGGGCCTCGGCCTCGACGCGGTCGGTGATGGCCTGGAAGTCGGCCTCGGTCACGCCGTGCATGGCGGTGAGCTGGCCGGCGCAGCTCTTGAGGCAGTCCTTCTGCTCGCGCCAGGTGTCGAGCTCGCCTTCCTTGCGGTACTTCGCGGGGTCCGACATGGAGTGCCCGCGGTAGCGGTACGTCATGGCCTCGAGGATCACGGGCCCGTTGCCTGCGCGCGCCCAGTCCACCGCCGCCTTCACGTTGCGGTAGACCTCGGCCACGTCGAAGCCCATGAACTGCCAGCGCCGCATGCCCACGCCGTCACCGCGCCGGCTCATGTCCAGCAGGTAGGACTGGCGCTCGAGCGAGGTGCCCATCGCGTACCCGTTGTTCTCGCACAGGTAGACGGCGGGGAGCTTCCAGAGCTGGGACAAGGCGAGGGCCTCGAAGAACGCGCCCTGGTGCGCGGCGCCGTCCCCGAAGTAGCAGAGGGAGACCTTGTCCTCGCCCCGGTACTGGGCGGCGAACGCGGCGCCGGCGGCGAGCGGGACGTGCCCGCCCACGATGCCGTAGCCCCCGAAGAAGTCGTACTTCGCGTTGCCCATGTGCATCGAGCCGCCGATGCCGCGGGCGATCCCGGTCGACTTGCCGAACAGCTCGGCCATGACCTCGCGGGCGGAGGCGCCCTTGGCCATGACCTGCCCGTGGTCGCGGTACGCGGTGACCACGGTGTCGCCCTGCTTCAGGGCAGCGGTGGCGCCCACGGCCACGGCCTCCTGGCCGATGTACAGGTGGCAGAAGCCGAGGATCTTGCGCTGGGTGTACGCCTTGGCGGCGAGCTCCTCGACGCGCCGGATGAGCAGCATCTGCTCGTACCATTGGAGCAGCTGCTCCTTCGACACCGGCGTGGCGTCGAGGTCGGCGGGGCGCCCATCGGGTGCGGGGGTGGGGTCGGCCATCAGGTCTCCCGGGAACAGAAGCGGGTCTGCGTCCTACCACCGGAGGGCCCCGGCCGCCAAGCCGTGCGCGACGCCACCTGTCGACCCGACCGGCCGAGCCGCCGCTGCGGTGCTAGCTTCGCCGCGCGGAGGGCGCGTGGCGACGATCGTGCTGGCAGGCGGTGGGACGGGGGGGCACGTGTACCCCGCGCTGGCCATCGGCGACGAGCTCGTGCGCCGGGGCCACAAGGTCCTGTACTACGGCGACCCCGACCGCCTCGAGGGCCGCGTCGCCCCCCAGAAGGGCTACGTGTTCCGCGGCGTCTCCGCGCTGCAGTACCCGCGCGGCGGCGTGCTCGGGAAGATCCGGTTCGGGTTCGGTCTGCTCCGCGCCGTGTGGGCCACCCGCCCGCTCCTCCGCGAGGATCAGGTCGACGCCGTGCTCGGCGTGGGCGGCTACATCAGCGCGCCGCCCGTGCTCGCCGCGTGGACGCTGGGCCGCGGCACCGCCATCCACGAAGCCAACGTCGTACCCGGGCTCGCCAACCAGCTGTGCGCGCGCGTCAGCAAGCTCGTGCTCCTCACGTACGAACGCACCCGCGCCCGCATGCCCGGCCGCGCGCCCATGCACCTCGTCGGCGTGCCGGTGAACCCCAAGGTCCTCGACAGCGACCGCGAGCGCGCCGCTGCGAAGTACGGTCTCGACCCCGCGAAGACCACGGTGTTGTTCGTGGGGGGCTCGCTCGGCGCCCAGAAGCTCAACGAGCTCGCCGTCGCCTTCGCCAAGGACCCCGCCCGCACCGAGCAGGTCCTGCACCTGTGCGGGCCCCGCTACCACGCCGAGGTCCGCGCGGCGCTGGGCGAGCCGCCCCCCGGCGTGTGCCTGCGCGACTACGAAGACCACATGGCCGACGCCTTCGCCATGGCCGACCTCGTCGTGTCGCGCTCCGGGAGCAGCACGCTCGGCGAGCTCTGCGCGGTGGGGAAGGCGTCGCTCCTGGTGCCCTCGCCCAACGTGACGGAGAACCACCAGGAGGAGAACGCGCGCGGCCTCGAGAGCTCGGGCGCCGCCCAGGTGCTGGTGGAGCAGGGGTTCGACCTCCCGGCCGCCGTCGCCCGCGTGCACGCGCTGCTGGCCGATCGCGAGGGCCTGCGCCGGATGGGGGAGGCCGCCAGGGGCCAGGCGCGGATGGACGCCGCGGTCCAGGCGGCCGACCTCGTCGAACGCGTGGTCCTGGGCGCCTGATCAGGGCAAGATGCGCGGAGCCTCGGAGGTCCGCGTGATCGTTCACCCCGACGACGTCCACCCCCACCGCCGGGTGTTCTGCAACCGGACGCTCAACCTCGGCGGCGTCGACGTCATCGGGTACGACCTCGACTACACGCTCGTGCACTACAACGTGCGCGCGTGGGAGGGCCGCGCGTACGAACACGTCCGGCAGGCGCTCGAGGGGCAGGGGTGGCCCGTCGGCGACCTGCAGTTCGACCCGGGCCTCGTCATGCGCGGCCTCGTGGTGGACACCGAGCTCGGCAACCTCCTCAAGGTCAACCGGTTCGGGTACGTCAAGTCCGCGCTGCACGGCACCAGCCGGCTGCCGTGGGAGCAGCTGCGCCGCGACTACGCCCGCACCCTCGTCGACCTCGCCGACCGCCGCTACGACTTCGCCAACACCTTGTTCTCGCTGTCCGAGGCGTGCCTGTTCGCGCAGCTCGTGCCCCTCCTCGACGCCGGGCGCCTCGCCCCCGGGCTGCGGTACCGCGACCTCTACGAACACGTCCGGCAGGCCCTCAACCGCACCCACGTGGAGGGCGAGCTCAAGGCCGAGATCCACGCGGATCCGCAGGCGTTCGTGGAGCACGATCCCGAGCTGGCCCAGACCCTCCTCGACCAGAAGCAGGCCGGCAAGAAGCTGATGGTCATCACCAACAGCGACTGGCGCTACACGAAGGCGATGCTCGATCACGCCGTCACCCCCGGCCTCCCGGCCGGCACCACCTGGCGCGACCTGTTCGATCTCGTCGTGGTGTCCGCGCGCAAGCCGCAGTTCTTCTCGGAGCGCGCGCCCATGTTCCGGCTCGTGGGCGAGGAGGGGCTGGTGGAGCCGCTCCTCGGGGCGCCCACCACGCCCGCGTTGTGCCTCGGCGGGCACGCGGCGCTCGTCGAGCAGGCCCTCGGGGTGCGCGGCGAGGACGTGCTCTACGTCGGGGACCACGTGTACACCGACGTCAACGTGTCCAAGAAGACGCAGCGGTGGCGCACCGCGTTCATCCTGCGGGAGCTCGAGCGGGAGCTGCGCGCCGTCGAGGGGGAGGCGGAAGACCACCGCCGCGTCGCAGCCCTGATGACCCGCAAGATGGCGGTGGAGCACCTGGCGAACGCCGCCCGCCTGCGGGTGGTGCGGTCCGGCGACCAGGGGGCGGAGGGCGACAGCGAGATCATCGGCAACGCGCGGCGTGCGCTCGAGGCGCTGGACGCCGAGATCGGGCCGATCCTGGCCGACGACGGGCAGGCGTTCAGCAAGGTGTGGGGCCTCCTGTTGCGGGCGGGCAACGACAAGAGCCACCTGATGCACCAGATCGAGCGCCACGCCGACATCTACACGAGCCGCGTGTCGAACCTCCTGCACTACACGCCGTTCGCGTACTTCCGGTCGCCGCGCGGCAGCCTGGCCCACGACCCGGGCGCGACCTGAGCGCCACCGGGCTACACCGGGGAACGGAGTCGGACATGGGCGGTGCAGACGACGAGCTCGAGGTCCCCGAGACGGGCGGCGACACCGATCCGCTCGAAGACGACACCCGCAGCTCGCGGGTGATGCGGTTCGCCAAGCGCCTGATGGACCGGCGGGAGCTCGCCGAGGACACGCGGGAGCTGCTCTCCGCGGTCCTCAACACGTCCGACAAGGCCAAGACCGAAGCCGTCCGCCTCGTCGCGCGCGAGGTCCGCGGGTACCTCAAGGAGCTCAAGCTCAAGGAGACCTTCGTCGACCTCGCCACCAGCCACTCGCTCGAGGTGTCCATCCGCCTCAAGCCGCTCCCGGATGCCAAAGAGCCGGGCGGCGAATAAGGGCCCGCCGGGAGCTTCCATGCTGCTGTCCCTCGTGTTGTCGCTGGCCTCGGCCCAGACCCCGATCGACCTCTCGCAGCTGATGGCGGGGCAGGGGATGCCGGGCCTCACCGTCGGGCCCAAGGCCGAGGTGCGGTGGCTCGTCGGCGAGACCGCCTCCACCCGCTTCCCCGGAGACGCAGCGCCCGGCCCCACCTTCGCCGCGGGCGAGATGGTGGAGGTGATCGTGGTCGAGGGCGCCACCACGCGCGTCCGCAAGGGAGACCGCTACGGCTGGGTCGCCAACGCGGCGCTCACGATGGAGGCGCCCGCCGCCCCCGCAGGCGACAACCCGCTGCTCGGCTCCATGCCCCCGCTGGTGCCCGCCGGCGGCGCGCCGCCCCGTCCGCCCACGCCGTGAGCGCCACCCGGCCGCTGGGGCTGCTGCTGGCGCTCCTGGTCGTGGTGCAGCTCCTGCTGGCCCTGAGCGCGCCTACGGCCCTGCTGCTGGTGATCGCGTACGGGCTCCAGTGTGTCGTCGTCTGCGCCGGCGCTGCTGCCCACGCGTACCGGGGCCGGGCCACGCGGAGCCGGCAATGGGGGTTCGCGCACCTCGTCACGTCGACGGGCATCGTGGCGGCCCTGGAGATCGGGGCGCGCGTGCAGGGAGGCACCTGGTCGTACTGGGGCGTGCCGTTCGGGTTCGTGCTGGCGGTGGGCTGGATCCCGCCGATCGTGGCGTTCGGGCTCGGTGCGCTCGCCGTGGACCGGGGCCGGCGCCGTGCCCAGCGCCACCTCCGGGCCCGGCGGGCTGCCCGCTGATCATCGGATCCTCCCCGGGGCGCGATCACAACCCGAAGAACTCCCGGATGCGCTCGACGATGCGGTCCGTCTCGCGGGCCATCGCGTCGTCCCGGCCCGTCTGGTCGAGGCCCTGGCGGGTGGACTCGAGCTCGACCCGCCGCTGTGCCACCAGCGGCGACAGCTCGGCGGCGACCTCGGGCCGTTCGTGCAGGATCTGTGCGAAGGCCACCTTGTCCAGCCGGTAGCATTCGCAGTCGGTGAGGGCGACCACGCTGGCCTGGCGCTCCTCCCCGGTGAGCAGCCCCATCTCGCCGAACACCGTGGGACCCTCCACGCGCGCCACTGCGACGTCGCGGCCTTCGATCGTCACTCGCACCTCGCCGGTACCGGCGACGAGGAGGTAGAGCCAGTTCGCAGCCGCACCCTGCCGGGTCATCACCTCCCCCGCGATGAATGGGGCGGGCACGAGCCGCTCGGACAGCGAGGTCCGCTCGGCCTGGGTCAGAGGCTCGAACAGCTCGATCCGTTCCATGCCCTGCAGCGCACGGCTCCGGTGCCCTTCGTGGTCGCGCACCCGGTGCTCTTCGCCCCTCGGCGCGTGGAACACCATCATGGCGGGTCTGGCCAGCGGGATCTGTGCCCGCCGGAGGGCTGCGAAGACCCGGGCTCTGACCTTCGAGTTCGTCGGCTCGTCCCTCGAGAGGTCAGTGAGCCAGTACCGGACCGCGTACAGCCCGTAGGACTCCCGGCCGACCGCGGCGAGATCGAGGCAGATGCAGTCGGGAGGAGGCTCCGCCGCGACCTCGGGGATCCGGCAGTCGGCCAGCGCGGCGATCACCACCTCGGTCACCTTCTGGGGCGCGTGCCGGTAGTCGACCTGGAAGTGGACCCACATCCGATGTCGGAGGGGCTCGGCCTCCCGTTTGCCCAGCACCAGGAGCTGGGTCTGGAGAAGCAGGGCGTTGGGAACCACGAGCGAACCGCCGTCCCGGGTCTCGAACACCGTGTGGCGCCACCGCATGGCCTTGAGCTTCCCCTGGCGCCCGTTCTCCAGCTGGACCCAGTCTCCTTCCTTCACCGAACCATCGAGCTGAAGCGCGAACCCGCCCACCACGTTGCCGAGGGTCCCCTGGAGGGACACCGCCAAGACGGCGGCCACGATGGTGGTGCCGGCCAGGAAGCTCGTCACGTCGATGCCCGCCGACGCCAGCACGATCCCGACGACGACGAAGAACCCGAACCCGACCGCCACGTCGTGCACGATGGGTGCCACGGAGAAGCCCAGGGTCGGCAAGGTCAGGTCGAACAGGCTGATGGCCGCGAGCTGGAGCAGGAGGAGCCCGAGGAACAGGTCGTCGCCGACGTGAACCAACCCGACCCCTTCGCCGCCCGTCAGGCGCAGCAGGACGAGCTCGAGCACCGCGCCGGAGGCATACAGCACCAGGAAGAACGTGGCGGTGCGGAGGCGGGTCCGGCGCGCGGGAGCCAGGCGGTTCACCGCCAGCGCCACCGCCAGGAACAGGGGGAGCACCGCGGCGATCTCCCAGAGTCCGGGAGCAGCGAGGAGCGTCGACGACGACCAGAGGAGCGTCCACCAGGGCTCGGGCATGCCGGGAGTGTAGTCCAGCGGGGCAACAGCGGCCGACCCCCCTACATCGAGCGGTGGGGGGGAGACAGGTCTCGCGGGTCGGGCGGGATCCGGTGGAGCACGGCGTCGAGCTGCATCCGGCCCCGCAGGGACAGGTGGGGTCCCGCGCCCGCGAGGAGCAGGTCCCAGCGAAGGGTCCGGTCGCCGAGGGTCACCAGGCGCTCGAAGGCGGCGAGGTCGAGCGCAGCCAGCACCCCGAGCGCGTCCACCTCCGCCCCCAGCTTCGCCAGGGCCACCACCAGGATGCAGCACGACGCTGCCACGTCCGGAGCGCGACCGGTGGCGATACCGGCCCGCAGCGCCCGCTCGGCGAGGGACCGCGCGAGCGCCGGCCGGTCCCCCAGCGCGCACCGGGCGAGCTGCAGCAGCGGGAGCTCCTGGTCGGGCGTCCCCGCGTCTTCCGCGAGGCGCAAGGCCTCCCGGAAGGCCTCCTCCGCGCCAGCGAGGTCACGCGTGGCCCACCGGACCCGACCGACGACCTCGTGCCATGCCGCGCGGTGTTCGGGCTGCAGCAGCGGCTCGGCGCGCGCCAGAGCCGACGCCGCCGCGGCGAGGTCCCCCGCCATGACGGCGGTCCGGGCGAGGATGAGCAGGGTGGCGACCCGGCGGACATCGGTGACCCGCAGCGCCACCGCGCGCTCGAGCGACGGCACCGCGAGCGCCCACCGGCCCGTCCGCACCGCGAGCTGGCCACGGAGCCCCCAGCACACCGCCGCGACCTCGTCCGACGCGTCGGGCACCGCGCACGCTGCTTCGACGCGGTCCCAGGCCAGCGCCAGGCGCCCCGCGTACGCGTCGGTGCCGGCGAGGGCAGTCAACGCCATCACCTGGACATCGGTGGCGCCGTCCGCCTCGGCGAGCGCGCGGCGCGCGGCGTCTTCGGCCTCTTCGCGGGCGCCCGTCTCCAACCGCTCGAAGTACCGGTGCACCAGCCCCGTGACGCGGACTGCGCGCGGGGCGGGCGCGAGGGCCGCGGCCTCCTCCCACAGGGCCAACACGACGGTCGGCAGGATGCCCGGCCGAGACACGCGGGGCGTCAACACCGCCACCGCCTCCTCCGGTCGCCCCGCCGCGAGCCAGGTCTCTGCGGCGGCCACCGGGTCGGTGATGCGCCCCGCTGCCGCCGCGAGGAGCGCCACGTCCGCCCAGCCCCTGGCGGCCACCATGGCCCACGGATCGACCCACGCCACCGACGTCGGCTCCACCGCCACCAGCCGGCGCTCGACGAGCCAGGGGAGCGCCGCGTCACAGCCGGACGCCGTCGCGCGCCACACCTCCGGGTCCACGCGGGGCCCCAGCAACGCGGCCGCGCTGACGGCGGGGAGCAGCGGATCCGGGGGGCGCTCGAGGCGCGGAGCCCCCCGGGGAAACGCGCCACCGGGCCGCACCAGCTGCAAGCCGGTGGCGGTCGCCGCCAGGCCTCCGTCCCGCTGGAGGGCCTCCACCACCTCCACCAGCGCGCCAGGGTGGCCGTACGCGTGGGCGGCGAGGCGGGCGGCCGCGGGGGGGGCGAACCCGTGGCGAACGAGCCCGGCGCGGACGATGGCGGCGTCGAGGGGCTGCAGGACGATCGCGTCGCCGGGTCCCTCACCGGGGAGGAGGCATCGCACCGTCACCGAAGGACCCGCGGAACCCGGGCCGTCGACGTGGACCTGCACCGCGGACCCTGCCAGCTCGGCGACCGTGCGTTGCAGCCAGCGGGCGAGGTGCGACCGCCCCGAGCCCGGGGGCCCGACCAGCGCGATCTCCGCAGAGACGCCGGTCTCCGCTACGTTGCGCGCGACCCGCCACAGGTGGTCCCGCTCGGCCTCGCGACCGAGCTCGGGCGGGAAGTGGTGGCGGAGGAGGCGCAGGCCCGCAGCGGCGAGCGCGGGAGACCACCTCCGCCCGGGTCGACGCCAGGTCGCGGGGAGCGGCGCCTCGCATCGGGGCCCGGGCTCCGGGGGCTGATCCACGCCTGGAGCCGGTGGGCCCGTGCTGGTGCCGGTGGCAGTGGCGGTGGCCAGCACGACCTGCGCAGGCCAGGGACGCGAACCTGCCGTGGTCGGCGGGCCCAGCGCCTCGAACGCGGCCAGCGCCGCCGGGGCCGAGGGGAACCGCGCCGCCGGGTCGCGGGCGAGCAGGCACCGGAGCCACGCCTCGAAGCCGGGCGGCGTCGCCACGTGCGTCGCGAGCGGCGGGAGCGGCCAGCTCAGGTGGGCCGCAGCATACGCCTCGGCGGTCCGGCCGGCGCCGAAGGGGGGCTCTCCGGCGACGCACCACCACAACGTCCCGCCGAGCCCGTACAGGTCCGCCGCGGGACCGACCGTCGCGCCGCGGACCTGCTCCGGCGCCTTCCACGGTGCAGTACCGGCAGTAGAGGCAGCGCCAGCGAGGCCGAAGTCGCCCAGGACCGCCAGGCCCGCGTAGTCGAGGAGCACGTTGTCGGGCTTCACGTCGCGGTGCACCACGCCACGCGCGTGGGCGTGGGCGAGCGCCGCCAGGAGCCGCCGGGCGATCGCCACGACCCCGTCCCAGT
>JBIKWC010000255.1:0-10681 GCA_044356535.1 Myxococcota bacterium | reverse complement strand
CCACCTTGTGCTCTCAACAACCCCGACGACCCATCTCGATGCGTTGCGCCCCTTCGAGACGACCCGGCGAATGGTCCGGGCTGACAGGCCCTCCTCCTGTTTTCTCTGCAGAGAACTGTACTCCGACGGGCGACGAAGAGGCAGCCAGTGTCGAAGTCGCCCTAATCCTCGGATGCCACGCGACAACGTCAGGGACGCTGAGGTGATCGCCGCCGCGGACGAGGCCGCCGCGAGGGTCTTCAACGGCGCCCCGCACTTCCCGCATCGAGCGGCGACGCCGATGCGCCCGCTCGAGACGGCCGTAGTTGACCACCGATGTGCTCGACCATCTTCGGCGTCAGGAAGATGAGCTCCTGGTCGTTCGACCCTCCATGACGCACGTACGCACGATCGGAGGCAGCGTGTTCCTGGAGCAGCTCGTCGAGCAGTGACAGGAGCCTGTCGGTCGCTCGATCCCAGCGCTCATCCGCCGGTGTGAGCGCGTCTGTCAGGACGATCTCCCGATCCCCGATCGACAGCAGGTGCGTACACGTTTGGTCGTCCCAGGACTCCTGCACTGCTTCGAGTGGGCCACCGCGACGCGGCGCGATCAGGAGTCGCTGTGCTCTCGGACGAGGTCCGTCAGGGTGGAGCCAGCCATCCGCATCGAGCGTCGCGCGTGCTCGCCCGGTTTCGGAGACCGTACGGGGCACCACCACCACCGCGTAGGAGACCTCGATGGGAACGCCTGCGCGCTTCAAGAACGGCGCCACCTTGCTAATGAGGTCCAGCGCGCCCATCTCCGCGATCTCCTCTGCGTCCGCTCCGTAGATTCGCCGGGTCTCGACCCCGAAGGCATCTCCGGTCTCTCTCGCGCGCGTTCTCGCGGTGATAGCAAGCTCTGGCCGAACGTATCGGAAGAAACCCAGCGCGTCGAGGTGCTCGACATCGAGCGAATCGGGAACGGGCCCCGCTCGCCCAGGGGTGCGCTTGAAGAGTCTGTCGAAGAAGCCCATGCGATCCACCGTGGAAGCCGGATACTCTGGCGGGAAAGAGCCGGAAACTCAGGCGGGTTCAGGAAGCGTCGCGCAGTCGATGCCGCGGGTCAAGCAGGTCGGGCCGGCCGCGGCGAACAACCAAGCCCCCGTTCTCCGGCAAGGCCGGCGTACCCTCTGTCGTCCGTTCCTCCTTCCTCCAGTGGCCCCCGCCAGGGTGACCTGCGCCCAGCAATCCCGTTTCCCGCCGCCGCCCACGCTCCACCAGCGGGCCCGACGCGATCGACCGGCTCGCGAGCACGGCGATGTTGCGCGGTGCCGTCCGCAGGTGGATCGTGGGGGGACGCGGTCATCGCCGCAGCAGCCGGAACGCGAGGTCCCGGGTCCCCGAGGCCTGGGCGACGCTCACCCACAGCAGCATCAGCGGCTCGATCGAGCGGGCGCTGCGGAGCGGCCCGGCGTCGACCGCGTCGAAGCCCACGTCCTCGACCAGCTGTCGCACCACCGCGCGGCCGGCGGGGTCGTCGCCACAGAAGAAGTTCGAGGCGCGACCGTCCGGGTACGTCGGCGCGCTCAGGTTCTCCGCTCCCTGGGCGTTGAACGACTTGAACACCCGCGCGGCGGGGATCCGCTTCTGGAGCTCCTCGGCCGCCGAGGTGTCGCCGTGGAACTGGAGCGTCATCCCGCGCCCGACCGCGTTCGTGCAGTCGATCACCACCTTCCCGGCCAGGTCACCGGCGGCGGCGAGCACGTCGGCGACACCTGCGTACGGCACCGCCAGCACCACCACCTCCGCGTTGCGCGCCGCGTCGGCCACCGAGGCGGCCCGCGCCCCGATCCGCTCGCACCGCTCCCGGAGCGCGGCGTCGCTCGGATCGCGCGCCCCGAACGTCACGACGTGGCCGGCCCGGCGCCAGGCCGTGGCCAGCCCCGAGCCGATGTGTCCGCTCCCGATGACGGCGATGGTGAAGCTCATGGCGTGAACACCGCGCGGTGGTCCGCGAAGAACCGAGCGAGGTCGGTCGCCGGGCGGCCCAGCACCCGGGCGACCGTGTCGGTCGGGGTGGAGGCGAGGTTCGCGGCATACAGCTGCGACAGGGCGAGCAGGTCGTCGACCAGCCAGGCCGGCCAGCCGCCGCCGAGCAACACCTGCCGGACGGTCGCCGGGGGGGTGTCGACGTACTTCACCGTCCGACCGAGGGCCTCCCCGAGGGTCGCCGCCAGCTCGGCGTACGAGAACGCGGCGGGCCCGGTCAGCTCGAGGGTCTCGCCGTCCCAGGTGTCGGTGGTGGCCACCGCCGCAGCGACGGCGCCGATGTCGCGGGCGTCGACGTAGCACACGCGGCCCTGGCCGAGCGGCGCGTAGACTGCGCCCTCCCGCTTGACCGGGTCCGCGTAGCCGAGCGTGTTCTGCTGGAACCCGTGCGGCTGGAGCGACACGTAGACCAGCCCGGAGGCCTGGAACGCGGCGTCGAGCTCGCCGTGCCACCGGCCGAGACCGATCGACGAGGTGGGGTCCGCGCCCCAGGCCGAGACCCGCACGACCTTCCGGACCCCGGCCGCCCGCGCCGCTTCCAGCACGCTCCGGTGCTGGGTCACGAGGTCGGGCGTCGCGCCGGTCACCAACACCAACGTGTCGACCCCGGCGAGCGCGGGCCCGAGCGTGTCGGGGCGGGACAGGTCGGCCGTGACCGACGCCGCGCCGGCGGGGGCTCGGGACGGGTCGCGGGCGAGCAACCGCGCGCGTTTCCCGGCGCGCAGCAGCTCGGACACCGCGGTCCGGGGAATGGTGCCGGTCGCACCGGTCACGGCGATCAACGGGTCTCGTGGGCTCATCCTGACTCCTTCGGTGGGACAGGTAAGGCCGGAACCAGGTGGCGATCAGTGCAGGTA
The DNA here is from genome assembly GCA_044356535.1 of Myxococcota bacterium. Lineage (GTDB taxonomy): Bacteria > Myxococcota_A > UBA796 > UBA796 > JACKER01. Next base: position 7,814 of record JBIKWC010000255.1, on the reverse strand, counting down.
TCCGACGACCGGAGTGCACGGGATCGAACACCTCGGTAGGGATCGGGATGGACCTCGCCCGCGTCGACCTCAACCTGCTCCATGCCCTCCACGTCCTGCTCGAGGAGCGGTCGGTCCGCGCCGCGGCCCGGCGCCTCCACCGGTCTCCCTCGGCCACCAGCCACATGCTGGGGCGGCTGCGGGAAGCGCTCGGAGACGAGCTCCTGGTGCGCGCCGGCCAGGGCCTGGTCCTCACGCCCCGCGCCGAAGGGATGGCGGACGGGCTGGCGGCCCTGCTCACCAGCCTCGGCGCGCTGATCGATCAGGGCCGTCCGGTCGAGCCGCGGGACCTCCGGCGGCCGTTCCGGATCGTGGCGACCGACCACGTCACCACCGTGCTCCTCCCGGTGCTGGAGCCGTTGTTGAGCGCCGAGGCCCCGGGGGTGGACCTGTACGTCACGCCGCTCCAGGACGGCACGATGGACGATCTACGGGCCGGCCGGGTGGACGCAGCGATCGGGGTGTTCCCGGACGCTCCGCAGGAGATCCGCCAGCGGCGCCTGTTCACCGACGGGTTCGCGACCGTGGCCCGCGCCGACCATCCCCGGCTCGCCGGTCGGCCGCTGGACCTCGAGGCGTACCTCGGCGAGTCCCACCTGCTGGTCTCGCCCCGCGGCGAACCCTGGGGCCGGGTGGACGACCTCTTGCAGGCCCAGGGTCGCGCCCGCCGGATCGCGCGGACCGTCCCGCACTTCCTCTCCGCGCTGCGGTACGTGGTCGAGACCGACCTGTTGCTGACCATCTCCCACCGCCTGGTGGACTGCATGGCCGGCAGCCTGCCGCTGCGACGGTGGCCGGTGCCCCTGCCGGTCGCGCCCTACGCGCTGTGGCTGGTCTGGCACCCCCGGGTGGACGGCGACGCCGAGCAGCGGTGGTTCCGCGACCTGCTGACCCGGGCGGCCGCGAAGCTGCCCCCGCCGGCGTGAGGCACGTCCCTTCCCATCGACCGCGCTTCAGCGGGTCCATTCGGGCAAATGCCTCGAGGATCCTCTGCTCGTCATCGTCCTAGGTCCGAGATCCGGGTCGAATGTACTGCATCATGGCCTCGCGGGAGCCACACCCACCCCCGGAGGTGTTGCAGGAACCACCAGCATCGTAGGCACCGAAGCACGCGCTCCCGAGTCGCACGGCAAGCGTGACCGGAGGTTCGAGGCCGCGCCGGTCAACCCCGCTTCCTCGCATCGCAGACCCGGAGCGCCGATCGACCACTCCTGATGCCCTCAGGGCCGCGGCCCCAAGCGCACCACCCGGAACCGCTCTCGGAGATCCGCGACCCGCTCCCCGTAGAGGCGCTCCCAGAACACCGGGAACATCGGAGCCGCCGCCCGACCGGCCCGGAAGGCCCGCCAGCAGGCCACGACCATCGCGGGGCGCAGGCAATCACGGGGGGACATGAACGGGCCGCCCGCCATCGTCACCACCGAGAACCAGTTGAAGACCTGCCCGAGCTGGAAGGCCTGGAGCACGATCTCGTCGTGGACGGAGGTCTCGAGACCCGTCAACACGTGCCGGACATCGTGGGTCTCGCGGTAGCGGATCTTGGCGTAGGCCGCGGCGGCCGACGCTGGGTACGGGCAATCCGGGTGGGATTCTCCCTTCAGCAGGTGGTGATCGACGAGGTGGCGCAGCAGCTCTCGGCCCAGGGTCCCGTCGGGGAGCAGTTCCAGGGCCTCGAGCGCCACGGTCCCCTTCTGGAAGCGAGGCTGGCACTGCATCAGGAGCTGCCAGCCCGGGTCGTCGGCGAACGCGCGCGCCAGTCGCTCGAACGTGGCCACGTCGACGCCGTCCTGGACCTTCGCGAGGTTGCTTCCGAAGTCGTGGAAGCGGAACGTCCACAGGCCGGCCCGCAGGACGTGACCCGCGCGGTGGAACAGCAGGGCGATCACGTGCCGAACCGGCGGCGGTATTCGGCGAAGCCCGGAGCGACCTCCGCGTCGGTCTGACCGAAGTCGGCGAGGGCGTAGCGGTGCGTGCCGAAGCGGTGCTGGCGGTTCACCGCCAGGCAAGCGGCGATCGCGGAGCGGACCTCGGCGTCCCACCGCAGCCCCACCCGTCCCACGAGCGCCTCGACGACCGCGAGGGGCTCGGCCACGAGGCGCGCATAGGGGACGTCGACACACCGGGCGGGATCGAGCGCCTCCCTGGCGTCGACGGCGCGGCGGGCCAGGTGGTGGAGCGCCCGGGTGTTGACCTGCACGGCGCGCGCCAGGTCGAGGTGATCGGTCATCAGCCCCTGGGCGGTCGCGAACAAGCTGTGTGTCGAGGCCAGCACCTCGGTGGGATCGCGGTGGAGCTGGACGAACACCGCCTCGGGGAGCTCGTCGGCGAGCGCCTCGAGGGCTCCCATGTGGCCCGGGGACTTGAGCACCCAACCCGTGGTCGGCCGGCCGGCCTGCAGCAGCTGGAGGGTCTCGCGGTACACCCGACAGGGTGGCGCGGGATCTTGTACCGGCAGCCAGTCGCCGTAGGCGTAGAGCGGCCACACGGCCCACCACTGTACCGCCTGGAACGTGCTCATCATCAGGTAGGCACACTCGACGGGCTGATCGGCGCCGATGTCGTGCTTCCGGAACATCGCGGGTTCGAAGATCCGGACGGAACGGACGGTGTTCTCGGCCGCCCGGCGCCGCCGTGGGGAGCCGCCGCGGGCCCACTCCGCCGGATCGGGGACCGGGAGCGGTCGGATCCCGAGCCACAGCGGGACGGAGGCGACGTCCGGATGCGCCGCCAGCAGCCGGTGCAACAGGCTCGAGCCGGTGCGCGGCAGCGCAGCGATGACGATCGGCCGCCGCACGGGTCGGGTGAGGGCCGCGGGCGATTCCTTCCTGGCCTGCACCAGGGTGAGCCGCTGGCCGAGCGACCGCACGATCGCAGTCCGGAGCGTCATCCGACCCAGCGCGTTGAGGCGGGCTTCGCCGAGGTTGTCGAGGATCTGGCGGAGGCCGTCGCGGTGCCACGGGTCACCGAAGTCGTGCAGGCCGGCGTCCGCGGTCGCCAGCCGCTCGGCGGCCGCGAGGTCCGGCACGGCGCCGACGAACGGCTCCAGGGCTCGCCGGATCCAGCGCGCCCAACCAGGCGCTTCGAGGTGGTCGATCCGGTCGCCCGGCAGGCTCACGGCCACTCCGCCATGTGTCCACCGGCCTCGTCCCAGGTGTGGAGCCGGAGCGCGCGAGCGATGTCCTTCGGCCGCCAGGAGGTCCGGGGCGGCGTCTGCAGCGCCTCGATCGAGGCCATCGCGTCGGGGAGCCGGTAGAACGGGATGCGCGGGTTCAGGTGGTGGACGTGATGGAACCCGAGGTTGCCGGTGAGCCAGTGCAGGGCGGGCGGCATCTCGAAGAACGTGGAACCGTGTGTCGCGGCATGCACGAAGTCCCAGTCGGACTCGTCGCGGTACTCGACCCCATCGGCCGCGTGCTGCACGTAGAACAGGTAGGCTCCGAGCGCGCCGCCGAGCCAGGAGGGCAACGCGAAGGCGAGGACCGCGTCCCACCCGAGCAACCACAGGGCCACGCCGTGCCCGGCGAGGTGGAGGACCAGGATCACGAGGCCGCTCCAGTTGTCCCGGGGGCTGCGCAAGAACGGGGACACACAGGCCCCGAGCACGAACGCGACCACGTAGCCGAGCGCCAGCCCCACGGGATGCCGCACGCCGAGGTAGGCCCAACGCTGCGTGAAATCGAGCGTTCGGGCCGTCTCCACCGTCATGACCCGGTTCAGCCGGTCGCCGCCGCGCCAGCGCCGCGGGTCCCCCACGAGGAGCTTCCCGGTGGTCGCGTGGTGGAAGTTGTGGAACTCCCGCCACACCGGAGGCGCGATCATGGTGACGAGCCCGATGCTCCAGACGACCACCCGGCCGAGGCGCTGGCGTCGGAAGATCGCGCCGTGCTCCGCGTCGTGCAGGAACACGAACAACCGGAGGAGCGCAAAGGGCAGCAGGAGGGACGCCGACAATTCGAGGGGCCACAGGGCGTGGGGGAGGGCCAGGATCACCCCCACCCCGGCGCCGTACAGGGCGAGCGAGAGGCCGAGCTCCCTCCAGGTGCGCCCAAGGTCCTCGACGGCAAAGGCAGCGGCGGCTTCTCGGGTGGTCATCATCGACGGGCCTTCTCTCGTGGTGCTGGAGGATAGGGGCACTGGGCCCCGTACAGCTGTCCCATCGGCACGATCCCCAGGCGACGCCGGACCGCCTCGATCGGCCAATCCACGAAGTCCTCCACGGGCTCCGCGACCACCAGGCGAGCGCGCCTGCCCCCACCATAGGCGGCGCGGACACCTCCGATCAAGGGCCGGAGCGCGGCCCCCTGCAAGAGGGAGAGCAGGCCTCCGAAGAACACGATCAGCCCACCGCTCCAGGTCGCGAACTGCCCGAGCTGGAAGGCGTGCAGCACCACCTCTTCGGGGAGGGACGTTCCCAGTCCGAGCAACACGTGCCGGAGATCGTGCGTGTGGCGCCAGCGTTCCTTCGCCCAGGTGCCGCGCGGCGACAGCGGAAAGCCCGTGGGAGCCAGCTCGACCTGCTCCGCCGGTCCCGAGAAGTGGTCGCGCACGTGTGCACCCAGCGAGCCCTCGGCGTAGGGACGGTGCATGTCGAACCGGGGCGCCGGCCGGGCCTGGAGGCGGAGACGGCGCCCGGAGTGGTCGCGGTCGAGGTGGGCCCCCAGGGTCTCGAAGCGATCGAAGTCTGCGGCGTCCTGGCCGGCCCCAAGGGTGAAGACGTAGTCGCCCCCCCGGATCGTCCGCAGCGTCATCCAGCCGACGTAGATCGCCCGCACCCAGCCCCAGGACCACGGACCCGTGAGCCGTCCTGGCGAACTGCCTGGCTCCGGAACGGGCGCCAGCGTCCGCGACGTGAGGAGGGGTGGCTCCACGTGCCCTTCGGCCTGTCGCCAGGCGACGAGTCCCCGGCGGCGGCCCGCGAGGTCGAGCCAGGGACCAGCACCAGGATCGCGGTGCGCCAACACGAGCTCGAACTGCCCCTCCGGGGAGAGGACCAGGTCCCGGTGGTTCAGGTGGGTGGGGCCTGTCCGGCCAGGGAATCCCTGGAGGTAGGGATCGTACAGCGTCATCGACGCATACGGACTCACCGGGTCCAGGCGTCCCCGCACCACCAGCGCGTCGTCGGTGCCCACGTCGAAGGCCGCATACAGGTAGGCCGCGTCGGGGTCGATGCCCAGGTTGTTTTCTTGAAACGCCACCATCGACGGAGGATTCGCGGTCCACGCCCGGGCGCGGCGCCGCACCGGTGCGTACGCAGCCAGGAACAGCCCCAGGTGGGCTACCAGGCACAGTCCCCCCGCGACACCGAGCACGAAGAGGACCAGCGGGCTCATCGGACGCGCTCCGGCAGCGCGGGCGCCTCGGGCCGCTCCGCGAGGTAGTTGCGCACGGTGAGGAAGTACTTCCCGGGGGGAACCGCGAAGGACAGGTGGCCCGCGTCGAGGTCCTCGACGAGGCCCACGTGCACCCGGATCGCGCCGTGCCGGTCGAAGAGCGCGCGCACCTGCTCCCAACGCGCCAGCCGGACCCGGCGGAACCGAAGATCGTAGATGCCGATGGCCGGGTAGGGACTGCCGTTGTCGGGCACGACGGTGACGACGGGCACCGCTCCGACGTGGATGCGGCCCATCGCATACCGGTTGTCGGGGTTTGGGGCGAACACCTGGAAGTCGGGTCGGGCCGAGATCCAGAAGCCGCTCCTGCGCCCCCACGAGGCCACCTGGAGCGCGAGCAGCGCCAGCAGCGCGGTCGCCCCGGCGAGGACGCCGAGGAGCAAGGCGCCCACCGGACCTCCGTGGACCGCGAGCCCCACCGCCGCCACCCCGAGCAGCCACACGCTGTCTTCGAGCAGCGGCGCGGCTGCGCTGCGGACCGGGCGGGCCCGCAGGCCGACCACTCCCCCGAGGACCGCGAAACTCCCGACCACGGACGAGAGCTGGGCAGCGGGGTCGGAGTCCGAGAGGACCAAGAGCGGCGCAGCCGCGACCCGCAAGAAGCCGATCGCCACGGTGGCGCCGACGAGGAGCGCGCCATCCCACCCGTGCTCCCCCGGCAGCATGTGCACCGGAATGGCGCCGCGATCGAGGAATCCGCGCCACCAGAAGGCGGCGACCAGCACGAGGAGCAGGCAGAGCGCGGGGCCCACGGAGACCTCCTGAGGACACGCGGACAACCTTACCCGGGAGCGGAACGGCGTCGCGCGGAACGGGTGACGGATCTTCGCCTGGATGTCACCGGCCGCCAAACGGGAGGTCGTTCGCCGTCATGCGCGGCGCACCGGTGGACCTCGTCGTGGTGCCGGGCGACCACTTCGCGCTGTTCACCGAAACGGCGAGCGTGAACGCCGCGCTCGCTGGCTGGCTCGCCACCCCGTTCGAGGCGCGAGCAACGGAGTCAGGTCGGCCCGTGGCATGCGACTACCTGTCGACGGTCGGCACGGAGGCCGAGCTGCTGGCGATGCTCTCGGCGTTGCCCCTCGACGTGTGGCTGCTCGCCCCCGCGGACCGGGTCCCGAGCCTGCGGGCTGGGTTGGACGCCAAGGTCCACGTGGTGGCGCTGCGCGACGGAGCCTTCGAGCCCCAGGCCCCGCTCGACGTCGTCGCGGGCGGGGTCGCCGCCGTGGAGGGTCGGTGCGTGGTGGTCGCGCGCGGCGGCGAGGGCGGCTGGTCCTGGGTGGTCACGCCGGGACGCCTGCCGGACCAGGTCGCGCGCGAGGCTCCGCGACCCGCCCTGTCCCCTCCTCCACCCGCCCCGCGTCCGCCCGGTCCCCCGCTCGGCGCCGCCGCCGAGGCCAGGTGCCGGCGCGCCGATCGCGTGGCCCTGACCGGACAGGTGCTGACGATCGTGGGGCCGGCGCTGGCGGTGGGCGGGGTGACGGCGATGGCCATGGCCAGCGGGAGAGCCGACCCCGCAACCTCCCCTGACCAGGACGGGCTGTCCGACGCGGGACTGGGCGTCGCGGTCGCCGGTTCGGTCGTCGCTTTGGCGGGGCCTCCGCTCCTGGCCGGCGGCACGATGCGCATGCACCACGTCCTCGCGGCCGGGGGGACGACGGTGTCCCCCGCCCTCGGGTGGACCACGTGGGGGCTGTACGGCGGAGAGCTCCTGCTGATCGGCGTCGCCGTGGGCACGGGAGAGGCCGGTCCGGGAGCGGAAGCGGGGGCGCTCGTGTACCTGGTGGACGCCCTGGTGGGTGCCGGGTTCCGCGCGAAGCTCCAGGGGGCGCACGACGCGACCCGACCCGCTGCGACCCTGACCCTGGTCCCCGGACTGGACGGGCTCACGTTCGTCGGTTGCTGGTGAGCGCGGCTGAGCCGCACCCGAGGACGGACGTGGGTCGCTCGGGAGCCACCCGAGCTTCACCCGAGCAGCTGGGCCGCTCGCGTCGCCATCCGCCGAGCCGTGCGGGGGGAAGGGAGCCCGAGACCTCGTGGACGTGTCCCCACGGGACCCAGGCCTGCCAGCGCCCGGCGACGTGCGAGGAGAACCTCCTTGCGCTCACTCGGCTGCAGGACCTCCGCCAACCATGCGTCGAGATCCCACGACCACCCACGGTGCGCCGGCCCGACCCTGCCGGCGGTGCGGGGCCTGCCGGCCGGCCCGCGCTGACGGCGGAGGCCCGCCAGGGCTCGACGCAAACGGCCGCGCGGCGAGACCGCCGTGACGCCCGAGGGCCTGTGGGGGCATGCGCTCCTGCGACCGCCCACGTCTCGGAGTCGACCATGCCGCTCGCTGCGCTGATCGCCGCCCTGGCTGCCTGCACCCAACCCAAGGCCGGC
>JBIKWC010000254.1:0-10734 GCA_044356535.1 Myxococcota bacterium | reverse complement strand
GGCGGCAGGAGGCCCCGATGTCGCCCATCGACGTGATCGAGGTGCAGGTCCGCGCGGGCCCCGCGCTCCTCGAGACCGCGACGCTGAGCCCGGACAGCGTGCTCGTCGGCCGGTGGGAGGGCACGGGCGGCCAGGCGGTGGGGCTGTGGTCCGGCCCCTTCGAGAGTGCCAGCCTCCGGCATCAGATCCAGCGACTCCCCCCGTCCCTCGGCAAGCGGGTCCTGGATGGCGCGGTGGTGTCGTTCCACGCGACCCTCACTGTCTGGACCGACGGCACGTTGGTGGGTTCGAGCGTCCCGCTGACGACCGGCGACGCCCCGGAGGTCGTGTCCGGCGCTCGGACCCTCGAGGTCGGCGGGGGACCCGGCACGCTGCGTGCGTGTGTGAACGGCGAGATGCCCGAACGCTTCGAAGTCTGCGCGATGCTGGCGGCGCCGCGCTGAAGCAGCGGTGGTGCAGCGTGGGATCCCCACGTGGTATGACGCGCGGGGAGGCAGCGATTCGCGAGCTCAAGGACAAGGTGGTGGTGATCACGGGCGCGGCCTCCGGCATCGGGCGGGCCCTCGCCCTCCGGCTCGCCAAGGAGGGCGCGAAGCTCGCGCTCCTCGACCGTGACGCAGCAGGGGCTGCCGAGACGAAGGCCGCGGCCGCGCCGGCGGAGTGCGAGGTGTACACGACGGACGTCGCCGACCGGACCTCGGTCGAGCAGGCCGCAGCCGCCGTCGTCGCCAGGTTCGGACAGGTCGACGTGGTCGTGAACAACGCGGGCGTGCTCGCCACCGGCTCCATCCAGGAGGCCACCCACGAGCTCCTGCAGTGGGCGCTGGGCGTGAACCTGTGGGGCACGATCCACGGCACCATGGCCTTCCTGCCGCACCTCACGAAGCGCCCCGCAGCGAACCTCGTGAACGTGTCGAGCGCGCTCGGGCTCATCGGGCTGCCGAACCACGTCGCCTACTGCACGAGCAAGTTCGCGGTCCGGGGCTTCACCGAGGCCGTCCGCAACGACCTCAAGCGGTCGAACGTGCGGGTGAGCCTCGTGATCCCGGGCGGCGTCCGCACGGCGATCGCCAAGAACGCGCGCGGGGACGGACGCGTGCCAGCCGCCCAGCTCGAGGCGATGCGCGAGGCGCAGGTCGCGACCTTCCAGACCTCCGCCGAGGAGGCCGCCGACAAGGTCCTGGCCGGCATCCAGCGCGACGCTCCGCGGATCCTGATCGGGCGCGACGCCTGGAACATCGATGTCCTCTCGCGGCTGTTCCCGGGGTCCTACGAGCGGTTCACCTCGCCGGGCTGACCCCGGCTCGGGTCGCGCCCCCTGTCGTTCGAGTCAGTCCCGGTCACGCTCGGAGTCCGCGCCTGCCCAAAGCGGAGCGAGGACGCAGTGACCACACCTCCTGGGCGCGTGGCCATGGCGGTGGAGCAGGCATTGACATCGGAGTCGCCCCACGCTACCATTCGCTGGGTTGGCTGGGAGGATCCAGCCAGTACGTCACCCACCTCCTCACCTCTTCACCTCCGGAGTCCCGATGTTCGCGCTGCTCGCCCTCACCCTCGTGCCGCGCGCGCAGGCGCTGGAGCTCCACCACGCCCCCCTGAAGGTCGGGCGCCCCGCGGTGCTCGTTGCCACTGGCGCCACGCCCGGCGCCACCGTCTGGTTCCTCCAGTCCACGGCGGGCGAGGGAGCCGGGCCGTGTTCACCCCTCGGAGGGCAATGCCTCGGGATCCTGTCCCCCACCGTCTCCGGGAGCGCCGTCGCCAACGCCCTGGGCATCGCGGTGCTGCGGCGTCCACTCCCCGCCGCTGCCCCCCTCGTCGACGCGTCTCTCCAGGCCGTCGAGATCGGCGCGAATCCTCAGCTCTCGCCGCCCGTGACCTCGCCCCTCCTCGGGGAGCATGTCGGAGACGTGGTGCTCGGCTCGACCATCACCGAGGACGAGCTCCGGCACCTGTGGCGGCTGGATGGACAGCTGTACCTGGGCGCCGGCGCGCACGCCCTCTACCTGCCGGACCTGGAGGAGCTGGGCAGGATCGAGACCAACAACACCGCGACCGACGTCACCCTCGAACTGCCGGCGCTCCGCACGCTCGGCTCGGCCAGCTTCTTCGCCAGCGGCGAGGTCACTCTCGATCTTCCGGCGCTGGAGACCTGGACCGACGACCCGGTCGCTCCCGAGTACGAGGGACTTTACGTGGGGCTCGCCGACAGCTTCACGCTGCGCGCCGACCAGGTCACCCACATCAGCAGCATCCGGATCTACGACGCATCGGTGGTGCTCGAGCTGCCTGCTCTCCGCACGCTCGGCCACCTGACGCTGGCGTCGAACACAGGTGGCGTGGTGCTGGACCTGCCGGCGCTCGAGAGCGTGGAGGCGCCGGTGCCCACCCGGCTCAACTCGCAGCCGGACCTCAACCTCCTCAACGTCCAGGACGTCTACGACCTCGACATCTTCCCGTCCCTCACGCTCGTGGAGGGCGCGATCAATGTCAACTGTCCGGATCTGATCTCGCTCACGCGGCTCGGCGCCGACGGACTCGTGGGGCAGACCTCCGGCGGCTATTGGGGGTTGACCGTGAACAGCAACCCCGCGCTCACCTCCGTCTCGGCGTTCGTGGGGGCCTCGTTCGGTGGGACGGTCCAGGTTTCGAGCAACGGGTTGTTGCCGAGCTGCGAGGCGGAGGCGCTGATCAACCGTGTCTCCGGCTCCACCATCTCGTGCTACCGGAACCTCGCGGACGCCTGCGTGTACCCCGGCTCCACCTGCCGCTGACGGGCGATGGTCACCACCTCGCGTGCCCTACCCTGCCTGGTTGCTCAGGGCCTGGTTGCTCAGGAGCGCGTGTTCTTCAGGGCGTCGGGCAAGGGCGGGGCCGCAGGCGCGGCCACCGCGGGAGGGAGCGGCTCGGCGTCCTCGGGCAGCTCGAGGAACGGGCCCGCGTGGTGTTTCGCCGCTGCGATCGAGGCCTCCACCGCCAGGCGCGCCACCAGGAGCTGCCAGGTGGGCAGCGCGTCGACGCCGACCGCAGCGATCTCGTGGAGATCGCCAGGCGCCCGGGCGGGGAGGAACGCGCGCAGGCGCTCGGCCAGGAGCCCGGTGTGGGGAGCGGCGGCGTTGGCGGCTGCGTCCAGGGCGTCTGTGGCATCGGCCAGGAGCCCGCGGGCGTCGGCGACGCCCTGTTGTCCCACGACCGCGAGGGCTTCGTCGGCGAACTCCCGCATGGAGGTGCGCAGGAGGTCGCGCACGAACCTCCCGTTGGCCGCCGACACGGCGGGTCCGAACGGGAGCGCCACCTCCACCGCGCCGTACCACGAAACGAGCTCCTGGCCGGCCGGGACCGCCAGGAGCAGCGGGAGTCGATCCGCGGACGGGACCGGCAGCAGCTGGGTGGCGACGTACGCCAGGCCGAACGCCTTGGCCGCGGCGTCGGCGAGCTGCTGGGCCGCGAGCGCGCCGCTGCGGTCACCGCCCGAGAACAGCGCCACCGCCGAGCGCAGGCCGCTGACGACGGCGAGGCCGCGATCGCCGGCATCCATCATCCGCGCAGCGCGCAGCGCGCGATCGACGCCCCGCCGGCGGAGGAACGTGCGAGCGGAGGCGACCAGGTCGGCCGGGATCCCTCCGAGGCCCGCCGCAGCTGCTTCGTCGAGGGTCGTGTAGGAGTGGAGCGGAGGAGCGCTGGGCACCACCGCCGGCAGGACGCGCAGGGCGCGCATCGTGGCCGAGGTCTCGGGGAACGTGGCGAGGATCTGCTCCGCCGCCGAACGCGGTTCCGACATCAGGTCTCCGAAGTGGGACGGGCAGAACGGGTATCCTGCAGCCGGGAGGTCAGATTGCCTGGGGTCGCTGCCACACTCGCCGCGTCGGGTCCCTCGACGCTGGCCGTCCGCGCGGTCGGCGCCGTGTTGACTGCCCGCGGGCTTCCGCCGCTGCCCCCAGTGCCTGCCCCGTCGAAGGACGCCGACGAGGGGTTGGCGGGCCTCGGGGCCCTCGCCGACGGCGCCGACCGCCGGCTCGCGCTGGATCGCACGGAGTCCGTCCAGGGCCGAGGACGCGGTGTTCAAGGCCATCGTACTCGCGGCGATCGCTGCGCGGTCGGGCGGCGTCCCGGCGCTCGAGTCGATGCCGTCGACGCGCGCGTGGATCGCGTTCTGGGCGTCGGTCGACGTGGTCGCCACGCTCGGCGCGGTCGACGTCAAGCGGCTCGTCGCCGCCCACGACCTCCAGGCGCGGAACCGGCTCGCGGGCGCGTTGGGTGAAGACGCGTTGTTCGGCGTGGACGGCGCGTTGGCGGCCCTGGTCCCGTCGCTGCAGCGCGAGGTCGACGCTGCGACCGGCACGGTCGACGCCGTGGCGAAGGCGCTGGCGCCGCTCGTACCGGGCATCGTCGCACCGGGTCCCGACGCGGCCGCGGTCGTGGGTACCCGCGCGGACGGGCTCCCGGTCTACGCGTGGCTGGCAGCCCGGCTCGCGGTCGAGGCGGTCGCCCGCTGAGTACCTCAGCGCCCCAGCGCGGCCCGCAAGGCCAGTCGCGACGGCACCTGGTGGTCGGGGACGAGCGCATCGCGCGCGCCCACCACGCGGAAGGTGGCCGACGACACCTGGAGCGACAACCCGCTGTTCGGCAACCAGTCGGTCACCCCGTGCGCGAAGAACCGCGGCCCCGAGCCCGGAGGCTCGCCCCACAGCTCGGCCCCCGCCGACGTGTGCAGCAGGTGCGCCGCGTACACGCCGGCCGAGAACGTGCCGCCGTCCACCAACACGTCCACCTCCCGGGCCGCCGGCGTCGCCGCGAGGGCCACCGGGGTCGGCCACCAGGCCCAGGTCCCGCCCACGGGCGTGCCCAGGAAGGACCCCCGAGGCGCCACCAGGTCGGCCAGCGGCCCCACGACGCCCCACTCCCGGCGCTGGTCGCGGTGGGCCTCGCGGGAGTGGCGCCACACCATCTCGAACCCACGCGGCGCGGTGCTGCACAGCCGCGCGCACAACAGCTCCGGCATCTGCGCGTCCCCGCCGTCGTTCCCGCGCAGGTCCACGATCACCCGCGCCGGCCTCCCCGAAGCCAGCGCGGCGTCGAATGCGGTGGCGAAGGCCGCAGGCTCGACGAACGCGTCGAGGTCCACGAGCAGCGTCTCGCCGACCTGGGTGAAGGTCCACGCCGGGGTCCACGGCCGCCAGCGCCCCGCCCGGGCCACCACGTCGAGCGGGACCCCTTCGCGCAGGACACCCAGGTGGACCTCCTGGCCTCGCTCCACCTCGGCGAGCCAGGCCGACAGCTGCGGCAGCGACCGCACCGGCCGCCCGTCCATCGCCGTCACGAGATCGCCGGCGCGCAGCCCCGCCCGGTCCGCGGCTCCGCCCGGGAGCACCTGCTCGATCCGCGCGCCGCAGGCGTCCTCCGCCCACGGCGACCGCGTGGGTCCGTCCACGAACCACACGTTCAGCCACCCCCGCGACCGCTCCCACTCCGTGGCGTCCGGCGACACCAGGCCCTCCCGCCGCCGCCCGTCCCGCTCCACCACCACGTGCCAGGTGCCCGTCGCCGCCCCGCCGGCTGCCGCCACCGCGAGCGGCAGCGTCCGCCACCACTCCCCTTCGACCCGCCACCGCCGGAACCCGGCACTCTCCCCACCGAACCGGGCGAGGATCGACTCCGCGAGCGCGTCCGCGGGGAGACCCTCCACCGACACCAACCGCGCCCCACCCTCCGGAAGCAGCGGCCCCGACTGCGTCCCCCAGTCCAACACCCAGGGGCCGTCGTCCCGCAGCTCCACCGTCCAGGGCGCCTCGACCCGGCCCGCCGGGGGCCACAACGTGGTGTGGCCGTCGCCCCCCGACGCCACGAGGGGCGCCACGGCCCACCAGAAGTCCGCCGGGGTGTCCACGGCCCCCAGCGCCGCCAGCGTGTCGGCGCGCAGCGTGCCCCACCGGTCCGGACCCACGACGTCCACGAAGCCGGGGTGCACCTCCTCCAGGCGCCGGACCACCTCGCCGAGGTCGTCCGCTGCGCCCGCGGGGCTCACGTCTTCAGTCGCTTCTGGAGGGCCTGGCGCGTTGCGCGCGTGACGGCGATCACGGCGACCGCGGTGGCGAGCAGCCCGAACCAGTACAACCAGGCGCCCTCCATGCCCTCTTCGCCCTCGAGCACGGCCTGCAGGTGGGGCAACGTGGAGCCCGTCCAGACCAGCAACATGCAGGCGGGTGCCGTGCCGAGCGCGGTGGCGACGACGTAGTGCGCAGGCTTCACGCCGGAGAAGCCGAGGGCGTAGTTGAGGGGACCGAACGGGAACAGGGGCGACAGGCGCACCAGGACCAGCAGCCGCCAGCCCTGCTCCTCGAGCGCGTCGTCGAGGGCCGACAACATGGGCGAACGCAGCATCAGCGCGCGGGCCCGGTCGCGGAACACCCACCGGCCCGCGGCGTACGCGAGGCAGGCGCCCAGCACCTCGCCGCCCCACGCCGTGAAGAAGCCGCCGATCGGGCCGTACAAGAAGCCCGACGCCAGCGAGAACGGCGTGACCGGCATCAGGAACACGCTCGCGACGGCGTACGACAGCGCGAACGGCACCATCCCTGCGGGGCCCAGCGCGCGCAGGCGCTCCACGAACGCCAACAAGCCGTCGGCGAGGTCGAGCTGCGTGACCACGACCACCAGCGCGATCACGGCCACGAGGCCAGCGAGCCACTTCGCGAGGTCCTTGGGGGTGCGGGGAACGTCCACGGCCCCTGATAGCCCGGCGCGGACCCGGGCGGGTCGACCCGCACCCCCGGTGCGGCTAGACGGTGCGCGCAGGAGGCCCCATGTACGAACGCCTGAAGGTCACCCGGCACGACGAGGGCCGGATCGTCCACCTCGAGTTCGCGCACGGCAAAGCCAACGAGATGGGCACCGAGGAGCTCCGGGAGCTCGACCTGCTGGTCGAGGAGCTGCGCACCGGTACGGCCGTGGCCCTCGTGACGTACAGCCGCAAGCGCAGCAGCAAGGGCACGCCCATCTTCGTCGCCGGCGCCAACGTCACCGAGCGCGTCGGCTGGAACAGCGACCGCGTCAAGGCCCACGTCCGCACGCAGCGGGAGATCCTGACCTCGCTCGCCAACGCGCCCGTGTTCCACGTGTGTGTCGTGGACGGCATCGCGCTCGGCTGGGGCACCGAGTACACGCTCTCCGCCGACTACGTCCTGGCCGGCGACGGCGCCACGTTCGGGCTCCCCGAGACGGGGCTCGGCATCCTGCCCGGCGCCGGCGGCACGAGCGAGCTGTGGGCGCGGATCGGGGCGCCCCAGGCCCTGCGGCTCGGCATGACCGGCGAGCGCATCTCCGCCGACGAGGCGCTGCGCATCGGCCTCGTCCAGGAGCGCACCCAGGACGTCGACACCGGGCTCGCCCGCGCCGCCGAGCTCGCGCGCCTCGCCGCCCGGCGCTCGCCCACCGCGATCGCGGCATACAAGCGCGGCGTCCTGCTGAGCGTCGGCGCGCCGGTGTTCGGGCCCCACGCGCGCAGCGAGCTCGAGGCGCGGGCCTACGAGTGGTGCGTGGACTCCGGCGAGGCCGCCATCGGCCGCGCGAACTTCGACGCCGTGTTGGCCGGCCAGACGCCGCCCTGGGGCCCCCGCAAGCTCGCAGACCGGTAGGGGGAGCCACAAGTTACCCCCTCCGCCTGGAGGAGCCGATGCCGACCCGCGCCGCGATGTGGAACCAGCTCGGAGGCAGCGTCGACCTGCTGGTGATCGGCGGGGGGATCACCGGGGCGGGCATCGCGCGGGACGCCGCCCGGCGCGGCCTCTCCACGGCCCTCGTGGAGATGCGCGACCTCGCGTTCGGCACCTCGTCGCGCTCGTCCAAGCTCGTGCACGGCGGGCTGCGGTACCTCGAGCAGTACGAGTTCAGCCTCGTGTTCGAGGCCGTCAGCGAGCGCCGGATCCTGATGGACATCGCGCCGCACCTCGTGAACCCGCTCGGGTTCCTGTTCCCGGTGTACAAGACCAGCCGGCGCGGGTTGTGGATGATCAACGCCGGGATGTGGCTGTACGACGGCCTGTCCCTGTTCCGCTCCCCCAAGCTCCACCGCACGCTCAAGCCCGCGGAGGTGCGCATCGAGGAGCCCGCGCTCGAGGCCACCGACCTCACCGGCGCGCCGCTGTACTACGACTGCGCCACCGACGACGCCCGCCTCACGCTCGAGAACGCGCTGGACGCCGCGAAGGCCGGCGCCGCCGTCGTCACCCACGCGAAGGTCACCGGGTTCCTCAAGGACGAACGGGCCCGCATCACCGGCGTGATCGTCGAGGACAGCGTCACCGGCGAGCTCAAGCAGGTGCGCGCGGGCGCGGTCGTCAACGCCACCGGGCCGTGGACCGATCGGACCATCTCGATGTCCTCGCCCCAGGGCGCGCTCCTGCGGCCCACGAAGGGCGTCCACATCGTGGTGGAGCGCAGCAAGCTGCCGGTGCAGAACGCGGTCGTCGCGATGCACCCGAAGGACGGCCGCGTCCTGTTCGCCATCCCGTGGGGCGACAAGAGCTACGTCGGTACCACCGACACCGACTGGACGGGCGACCCCGCCGACGTGTGGGCCACCTCGGAAGACGTGGACTACCTGCTCGCGGCCTGCGCCGGGTACTTCCCGAAGCACCCGCTCGGCCGCGCCGACGTCATCGCCACGTGGGCCGGGTTGCGGCCGCTCATGGCGCCCCCGTCCAACGACGGCACCCTGTCGGAGTCGAAGGTGAGCCGGGAGCACTCCATCGTCGTGGGCCAGGATGGGCTCGTCACCATCGCCGGCGGCAAGCTCACCACCTACCGCCGCATGGCCGCCGAGGTCGTGGACACCGCGCTCAACGTGTTGCGGCTCGGCCCGGGGGTCCCGAAGGACCTCAAGGGCTCCGACACCGACAAGCACCCGCTCCCAGGGGCGATCGGCTGGCCCGAGGACGACGACCACGGCCGGGTGGCGAAGCAGGTGGAGCAGGCCGCCGAGGGCCGGCTGGACGGCGTCGTCGCGCGGTACCTGGCCGACACGTACGGCACCCGCGGCATCGACCTCGCGCGTCGCGTGGCGAAGGACCCGACCCAGGCCGAGCGCCTGGTCCCCGGGCGTCCGGAGATCGCGGGCCAGGTGGACTGGGCGGTCACCGAGGAGCTGGCGGGCGAGGTCTCCGACGTGATGGTGCGCCGCACGCAGCTGTACTACCGCGACCCCGACCAGGGCCTCGGCGCGACCGCGCTCGTGGGCCGGCGGATGGCGGCGCTGCTGGGCTGGGACGCCGCGCGCACCACGCAGAGCATCGGCCGCTACACCGAAGAGGTCGCCCTCTCCCGGCGCTGGCGCACCTGAGCCAGCCGCCGGGGTCCCAGCCTTGACCAGCATCCTGGTCAGGGAGCACCCTGTCGATCGACGACCTGGACGTCACCCCGCGATGAGGCTGATGTTGGACACCCATGCGGCGCTGTGGACGATCTCGGCGTGAAGGCCGCGCTGGGAAAGCTCGTGCTGCACCAGCCAGTCCGGGACCTGTGCCGGGAGCTGGAGCGCGAGTTCGGTGTCCGCACGCTTCCCGTCTCGCTCGCTCACGTGCTCCAGTTGGGAGCGCTCGCTCAGCACCACGGGGATCCGCTCGATCGGCTCCTGATCGCCCAGGCGCAGGTCGAGGGGCTCACGATCGTCACGCGGGACGCAGAGTTCTCGCGCTACGGGGTGCCCATCGTCGCCGCCTGATCACTCCGTGCCGGAGTCACCCGTCTCGGCCGAGGAGGCCGACTCCGTGGTGTCGGTCGAGTCGGTGAGGGTGTCGGTGAAGGTCACGCCGTACAGCGGCTGGTTCTTCACGACGCAGCCCGTGAGGGTGAGCCCGAGGAGGGCCGCCGCCACCGTCCGTGACGAAGCGGACACCGCCGCGCCGCAGTGTGGGCACCGCGAACCGGCTCGCGCCCGCGCGCCGCACCCACACGAGGACCACATCAGCGCATCCTCCCGCCCGGCACCATCTTCGGCTTCTGGGCCGGGGTGGGCGGTGGACGAGGCGCGGGCTCGGCTTCGGGCTCGGGCTCCGCAGGGGTCTCCGCAGCGGGCGCCTCCGCAGGCGGCTCCGGTGCCGCGGGTTCGGCCGCTGCAGGTTCGACCGGCGTCTCGGCGACGGGCGCAGCGGCTTCGGGCGCGCCGGGCTCGGGTGCGCCGGCTTCGGGGTGGGGGTGATCGGTGGACTTCTTGGACACGGAGCCTCCGAGGCAGCGAGCTGGCGAGACACGTAGCCGGACGCCGGTCTCCCGGCACGGTCCCTGACGGGGGGCGCTGAGCGCCAGTCCATCGCGGTGCGCCACGCCAGCACGTCGGTCGATCAGAGAGGTCCCCGGAACAGGAGTTCCGCGCGACCGTGGTAGCCTTTGCAGGCGTTGTCCGAACCCAACCGTCGGAGGCTCCATGCTCGCGTCGCTCCTCGCGCTGCTCTTTGGTTCCCAAGCGACCCGGGATCCCGACCGCGACGGGCTGGACAACGCGACCGAAGATGCGCTCGGAACCAACCGATACCGGGCAGACTCCGATCGCGACGGGTGGACGGACTGGGAGGAGTACGCCTACGCCTCGGATCCCCTGAGCCCCCGAGACGGTTGCGACGACGACGACGACGGCCTCTACCAGGTCTACGAGGACCTCCAGGGCACCGTCGACACCGACCCCGACACCGACGGCGACGGCTGGAGCGACTGGGACGAGTACGCCTACGCCTCGGATCCGCT
>JBIKWC010000516.1:0-3067 GCA_044356535.1 Myxococcota bacterium | reverse complement strand
CCGGGTGCGCGAGGATCCCGTACAGGGTTCCGCCGTGCGTGTTCCCCAGGATCCACTCGCCGAGCAGCGCTCCGGTCGAGCGATCGACCTCGACGATCCTCGTGGGGAGCTTCTCTCCGAGCTCGCCCAGGAGCAGCTGCCGGAGCACCTCGCGGTGCCGGGTGGACCGCAGCATGGTGAACCCGACGAACAGCCGGCCGCCCACCAGCTCCACGCCGCGGCACCAGCCGAGGCGCCGCCGGGTGCCCGCCGCTGCCGCGAGATCGAGCTCGGCGACCCGCGCGCCCGTCACCGGCTCCACCACCACCACCCGTCCCGTGACCTGGGTGAACCACAGGTGCCCCTCCCGGAGCCGGCCGTCGTGGGGGATGGCGCCGCCCAGCCCGATCCGTCGGGGCGAGGTCAACGAGCGGCAGTCCTGCGTCTCGAAGCAGGTCACCCACAGGTCGTCGCCCACCCAGGTGGCGTGGTTGGGGTGGTGCGAGTGGGGCTTGAGGGCGTCGTGGTCCACCAGCCGGAAGTCCCGGATCCCGCGGTACGCTGCGCCGAAGCCGCGGGTGCCGCCCTCCGGATCCCGGAGCCAATGGTGGCGACGGAGCGCTCCTGCCTCGTCGAGCACGAGGACGGACTCGGTCCCCGCGCACGTCACCGCGATCTCCCCCGTCGCCGGGTGGACCGCTGCCGAGTGCAGACCGTGGAACAGCGGATGCGAAGCGCGCCGCACGATCTCGAGCGACTTCGGATCGATCCAGAGCAGCTCGGTGTGGGCGGGCTGCACCACGAGCCCGTCTGCGTCGACACACGCACACGTCAGCTCCTGGTGGGAGTCGGGCCCTGGAACGTGTTCGGGCGCCAGGGCGACCCGGAGCTCACGCGTCACGCCGCCGTCGAGATCGAGCTCCACGAGGCGCCCCCGCAGCGGCGCTCCCTCGTGGTCGCGCATCCCCATGGAGACCAGGAGCTTCACGTCACTTCAGGCCGGCGACCTTGAGGGGGAGCCGATCGTGGCCGCGCCTCGTCACCTCGCGCGCGAGCTCCTCCGTCGACTGGTACGTCCCGATCCGCTCCGCCACGAGCCACAGCTCGATCGGGGTCTCGACGTCGGTCCGCCCGCGGGTCACCGCGCGCGCCCGGAGGCACCGCACGAGCCCGAACCGGTCGTGGTCGAGGTCGCAGGTCACCGCGAGGAAGGTCCCGCCGGCGCGCTCGGGGAAACACTCGAGCAGCATCGGCTGGTCGACACAGGCGGAGAGGTCGGGCTGCCAGGCGGGGGCTTCGAACCAGGGGTACCGGCGGAGGATCGACCGCACGCCGATGGCGGACAGCGATCGCTTCGCCACCTCGAGCTGCTCCTCCATGCGCGCGGTCGGGAGGCGGGCGCTCGGCAGCGCGCGGATCGTCCGCCAGTCCTTCCCGAAGGGGTCGAGGAACTCCATCTGGTCGCCGAGGCGCAGCTTGTAGTCCATCGAGGGATCACCGGGGAGCACGTACCCCGGGTAGTGGTAGAGCAGGCCCTGGTCGGCCGCCCAGCGCGCCTCGACCAGCAGGGTCGTGAGGCCGAGCGAGTCGCGGGCGAGCGATGGCTCGTACACACCGAGGAGGCTCTGCAGGCTGTCGCGGCCGAGATCGAACCACGAGAACGCCACGAGCCGACCTCCCGGGTCGCGCAGCGTGAGCTCGCGGGTGTCGAACACGTCGCGATCGCTGTCTCCGTAGAGGAAGTCGTCGAGGGTGGGTGACCGGTCTCCCCGGGCGTTCGACCGGTACCGTTGGTAGAGCGCCTCCCGCTCGTCGTCCACGGTGATGGAGCCCACCTCGACGCGGTAGCGCGCCAGGTTCCTGGCCAGGAGCTTGCGGCTGTTCCGGGACAAGGCGAGATCGTGCAGCGGCAGTCGGGTCCACACCGAGGGCCGCAGCTGGCCGTCGAACAACACCACCCGGCACGTCATCATCGCCTGGCCGATGCGAAACCAGCCCCCTGCGAGGTATCCGTCGAGATCCTCGGGGGGTAGGACTTCGGGCCGGACCACACGCACGTGCATCGACGCGAGTGTAACCCCCCGGAGCGCGTTGACGGGGAATGGTGTCCAGGCTATCCGCCCGGGTCCCCACGGTCCCCGACCGTCCCGGGGCCACACCAGCGGTGGGGCAACGGGTAGCCGTCTTCGGAGCGTCCCATGAAGGTCTGCAACTCCCTCCGGTCCCTCAAGACCCGCCACAAGGACTGCCAGGTCGTGCGTCGTCGCGGCCGGGTGTACGTCATCAACAAGACGAACCCGCGCTTCAAGGCGCGCCAGGGCTCTTCCAAGAAGAAGTGAGCTCCCGCGAGGCGTGGTCGATCGAACCGGGTGACGGAGCTGGGCGTGACCGTGCGTCCAGCCCTCCTGCCCGGGTCGGGATACTGCATCGCTCGACCGGTCCGGAGGTCCGCCCGTGGCAGTCCGCCCGACCTACCTGCAGCTCCCGCCCGAGATGGGCGCCCTTCGGTTCGGGCCGTTCCCGGGACCAGTGTCCTTCGGGAGCGACGCGAAGCGCTGCCAGATCGTGCTCGACCCGTCGCACGGCGTGTTCCCCGTCCACGCGACGCTCGCGCCCGTCGGAGACCAGCGGTACTCGGTCACTGCCACGACCGCGCAGGGCAAGGTGTTCCTGATCCCCTATGGGCAGGTGCACGCCTGGCCCGTCAACGGCGCCGTCGAAGCGAAGGTGGGGGACTTCGTGGTCCTCGGGACCCCCCACGGCCCCCGGTTCCAGATCCAGGACGGCGCCCCCCTCGCCGCGGCGCCCACCGCCGGCCAGATCGTGGCGAACGCCCGGGCCACCGGCGGCGACGCCGGCATGATCCAGGGCATGAACGCGCTGCTCGGCGACGTGCTCAACCCCGCGGCCCGCGGCCTCGGCGGAGAAGCGAAGCGACGCGCCCAGAGCGCCGTGTTGGCAGGCTCCTCGCCCCTGCGGTGGCTCTACGACGTCTGGTTCCGCGTGAAGACCGGGGTGTTCAACAACCCCGCCATCCTCGTGGGGTTGTTCATCGGCGTCATCGGCATCGTCGGGACCGGGTCCGTCA
>JBIKWC010000515.1:0-3082 GCA_044356535.1 Myxococcota bacterium | reverse complement strand
ACACGAGCTTCGCGCCCTTCGCGAGCGCGTCCGCGACATGAGCCTCGACGACGGCCAGCTGCATCGGGTTCTGGAGCGGGCCGAGGTCCGCGTGCCCCTCCGCCACCGGCGCCACCCGCAGCCGGTCGAACGCCGCCCCGAGCCGCGCCACGAACGTGTCGGCCAGGGACTCCTCGACGTACAGGCGCTCGATCGAGCTGCAGTCCTGGCCCGCGTTGTTCAGCGACCACTGGAGGATGCCGGCCAGCGTGCGCTCGAGCGCGCAGTCCGCGAGCACGATGGCTGCGTCCTTGCCGCCGAGCTCGAGGGAGCACGGGATCAGCCGCTCCGCGCACCGGGCGGCGACCTTGCGGCCCGTCCGCACCGACCCGCAGAACACCACCGCGTCGACCGCTGCGTCGACGAGCGCGCTCCCGACCGCGCCGTCGCCGTGGACGATGGCCACGAGGTCCTTCGGGAGCACGGCGTCGCACTGGTCCTTGAGCCAGGCGGCCACGCGCGGGGTGTGTTCGGAGGGCTTGAGCACCACGGCGTTCCCGGAGAGCAACGCAGGGAACAGCGGCTTGTAGAACTGCAGGAGCGGGTAGTTCCAGGGCTCGATCACCGCGATGACGCCGCGAGGCACGGCCTCGACCATCGCCCGCTTGCCCGGGAAGTCGATGGCCGACAGCGGCACGCGCTCCGGCGCGAGCTCCTTGCGGGCCACGGCGCACGCGCCCTTCACGTACGACAACACGAACACGATCTCGTCGAACAGGCTCTCGGCGGGGTCGCGGCCCGTCTCGAGGCGGAGGAGCTCGGCGACCTCGTCCCGGCGCTCCAGGATGCGCGTGGCCAGCGCGAGGCAGGCGGTCTCGCGGCGGGCGAGCGGCGTCTCGGCCCAGGCGACCTGCGCTGCGCGGGCAGCGGCGACGGCGGCAGGCACGTCGCGGGGGGCCGTGAGCGGCGGCAGGCCGATGGACACCAGGGTCGCGGGGTTCAGGGTGCCGGGCGCGGTCATCGGACCTCCGGGCCCCGGCTAACCGCGGGGAGGCGCTCCAGGGCGGGGAGGGTCAGGAGCTGCAGGACAACATCGAACACCCCGCGCGGTGCCGCGCCCACTCCGGCCGGCGCTGCGCCAGCTCGTCGTCGGCCGGGCGCGGGTCGTACGGCCGCCGCAGCACCTCGTGCAGGCGCGACACCCCGCTCGCGTCACCCGCCTCCGCCGCCTCGATCACCCGCTGGACCAGCCAGTTGCGGGGCACCACCATCGGGTTCACCGCGTCCATCCGGGAGCGCCGCGCCGGATCCGACCCCACCGCCGCGCCCCACCGCGCGAGCCAGTGGGCCCAGTCGCGGTGGTCCCGCGCGAAGACCTCGGTGCGGTAGAAAGCGCCCGCCAGCTCCGCGACGTCGGCCGCAGCGGGGTCCACGCCGCCGAGGCGCCGGAAGAACAGCGAGTGGTCCACCTCCGAGCGCTGCAGGAGCCGCAGCGCCTCGTCCATCAGCGCCCCGCGCTCCGGGGTCCACTCCGGGAACCCGAACTTCGCGGCCACGAGCGGCCGCCACGCGGCGTCGTACACCGCGGGGTACGTGTCCAGCACCGCGCGGATGCCGTCCACGTCGGGGACCACGGTCGCCAGGGCCTCCCCGAGGCACGCGAGGTTCCAGTGGGCCACCCGCGGCTGCTGCGAGAACCGGTAGCGGCGCTGCTGGGCGTCCGTGGTGTTGGGAGTGAAGTCCGGGTCGTAGTCGTCGAGCCAGCCGTACGGCCCGTAGTCGATGGTCACCCCGAGGATCGACAGGTTGTCCGTGTTCATCACCCCGTGCACGAACCCCACCCGCTGCCAGTGCGCCACCATCGCCGCCGTCCGGCGCATCACCACGTCGAACCAGGCGAGCCACGCCTCCGGCCCGGTTCCGAGCGTCGGGAACCAGCGCGTGACAGTGACGTCGAGCAGCTGGCGGAGCAGGTCGAGCTCGCCCCGGGACGCCAGCAGCTCGTAGCTGCCGAAGCGGAGGAACGAGGGCGCCACGCGGCACACGACCGCGCCGGGCTCGGGCTTCGCGTTGCCGTCGTAGAACAGGTCGCGCACGACGTCTTCGCCGGTCGCCACGAGCGACAGGGCCCGGGTGGTGGGGATGCCCAGGTGGTGCATCGCCTCCGAACACAGGAACTCGCGGATCGAGCTGCGCAGCACCGCGCGTCCGTCCCCCCCGCGAGCGAAGGGCGTCGGTCCCGCTCCCTTCAGCTGGATCTCCTGGGGCACGCCGTCCCGATCGACGAGGTCGCCCAGGACGATGGCCCGCCCGTCTCCGAGCTGGCCCGCCCAGTGCCCGAACTGGTGCCCGCCGTAGCTCGCGGCGTACGGACGCATCGTGGGGAGCACCCGGTTGCCCGACAACACGTCCGCCCACTCCTGGCGCTGCGCGCCGACGGGCTCCGGGAGGCCGAGCTGATCGCCGACCTCGCGCGACCAGGCCAGCAACGCGGGCGCGCGGACCGGCGTGGGCCGCACCGGCGCCCACAACACCCCGCGCACCTGCCGACGCCGGGTCCCTTCTTCGGGATCGCCAGGGAGCCCCTCCGCGAACCGGCTGCGAAAGTCCAGCTGGTCGAGCACTGCTGCCTCCTCGTGGCGGGGTTCGTACCATGCGGTAAGGTGGGCGGATGTCCGGTGCGTCCCTCGCCCCCCTCCCCACCCCGTCGGTGCTCGGTCGGTACGAGCTGCGCGCGGTGCTCGGGCGCGGCGGCTCCGGGGTGGTGTACGACGCCGTGCAGGTCGGGCTCGTGGGGTTCCGCAAGCGCGTGGCGCTGAAGGTGCTGGCCTCCGACGACGCGAGCGACGAGTCCGGACGGGTCGCGCTGCAGCGGGAGGCGCGGCTCGGCGCGCACCTGTCGCACCCCAACGTGGTCGGCATCCTCGACCTCGGGCGGGACCTGGACCGCTGGTACATCGCGATGGAGCTGGTGGACGGGGTCCCGGTCTCCTCGCTCGTGTCGGCCGGCGTCATCGACGCCGCAGCCCTGGTCGAGGTCGGCATCGCCGCCTGCGCCGGGCTGACCCACATCCACGACCTCCGGATCGATGGTGCGCCCGGC
>JBIKWC010000035.1:0-39769 GCA_044356535.1 Myxococcota bacterium | reverse complement strand
GTTGCGCGTGGTGCGCGGCACCGCATCCCCGAACGCGAAGTCGAGGTAGGTCACGTCGCGTTGGAGCGGCCCGTTCACGAACGACACAGCCCCGCGCGGAGTCCGGGTGAAGCTCCACACCAGCGACTCCCCGCACAGGTTGCCGACCGTGCCGGCGCACACCGTCTGCGTGGCCAGGAGCCCCGCAGTGAGCGCGCCAGCGTCGTACGTGAGGGTGGCCTTCTCCACCAGCTCCAGCGTCGCCGGGGTGTCCACGTTCGCGGACCACGTCTCGACCGTGAGCGGCCGGTGCAGGCCCTTCGCCGTGTTGGAGCTCCAGGTGGTCCGCACCTCCACCTTGTCCTCGGGCCGGGTCGGGCTGCTGTGCCGCTGCAGCGTGGGGTTCCCGTGGGTGTCCCAGGTGGACTCGGTGAGCGACACCTCCGTCGACGCCGGCCCCGAGGTCTGATCGTCGTGCACCGTCGTGGTGAGCGTCGCGGGCCACTGCGGCCGGTACCAGTCCGTGGTCAGGAGCGCGGGGAGGTCACGACGGCCGGGCAGCGCCGCCTGCGGATGGTCGCGACGGACGGCCACCGGCAGGAGCGTCTCGATGCGGTGCAGGGCCTTGACGAGGGGGGGTATCGGCGGTCGACCGCGCCGTCCGCTGGCGCGACGACGGGTGACCTCGGCCTGGAGCTGGTTGCGGGTCCAGCCTCCGGAGACCGCGCGCTGGCCCACCTCGACCTTCTCGTCGGGCCGCTCGAGCGACAACAACAGGGTGTGGTGGGTGTACGGGAGCGCGCTGGCCACGTCCGGGGGCAAGAGCGACAGCTGTTCGTGGATGCCGACCGCCCGCCACAGCCAGATCGCGCTGTACTGCAGTCCGCCGTGTTCGGCCAGGGCCTGGAACGAGCGGTGTTTCCGCCCGCGTTCCCGAAACCGGGCCAGGTCTCCGGCGAAGAACACCTCGAGGACGTACTTCCCGATCTCGCAGGCCAGTTCGAGAGAGCGCCCCGTGATGGTGCGGTTGAGGTGCGCTGCCGCTGCAGCAACGAGGGCCTCGTCGACCTCGTGTTCGCCCGGGAGCGGGAGCTCGCTCGCGAGCACCATGCCGCGCACCCGAGCTGCATCCGAAGACGCCGGTTCCGGATTGCCCATGGCCGCTCCCGCAGACACCCGCTCCGTGCGGACGCCTGGAATCAGCATAGGACGGTTCCGGGAGCGCGCTGCTGGCGCCGCTTCACAAGGTGCTCACAGGTTGTGAGCACTCACCACAGAGAGCGCGCCGCGCTGCCGATCATCGGACGAACGCTGGGGCGCTGCGCTGGACCCGATCGCCCCACGCCGCCCCCCTCCATTTCACCGGTGAAAAACCCCGGGGTGTCCGAATGTGTGTTTTCACACAACCGGAGTGGGTCACCGCACGATCAGGACGGGCCGGGTGCAGTGGTGGACGATGCGGTCCGAGACCGAGCCCACGAGGAACCGGGTGACGGCGCCCAGGCCGCGGGCCCCCACGACCACGACGTCGGGCTGGAGCTCGTCGGCGAGGCGCGTCACGACTTCGACCGGGTGACCGAGCTCCACCCGGACCCGACCGCGGGTGCCGAGGTCCGCCACAGCAGCCAGGAGCGCCACCCGCACGCGGTCGAGCTCGGCGGCGGTGGGCATCTCGCCGAGCGTCACGACGCCGTCGAACCCGCCGATCACGTAGGGAACGGGCAGCTCCACCGCGCGCAACAGCGTGAGGACCCCGTCTGGGGCCAGGAGCCTCCGCGCGAACGCCAACGCGTGTTTCGCGCCCTCCGAGCCGTCGTACGCCACCAGCACGTGCTGCAACATCCGTCCCTCCCTGCTCCCTCCATTCCCTGCAAACGGCGTGCCATCGCCGCGGGGGGTCTGGACGGGCTACGGGGGCGGCGGAGGCGCGGATGGCCGGCGGGTTCGGTGACGCAGACGTACACGCGACGATGCTCCTCGACCGGGTGCGCACCGAGGCGTTCGCGCGGGCCATCGCTGCGGTGGTGAAGCCGGGCGACGTGGTGGTGGACGTGGGCAGCGGGAGCGGGGTGCTGGCGCTCCTGGCGGCGCGGGCGGGCGCCCGGAAGGTGTACGCGGTGGAGCGGGGCCCGATGGTGGAGCTCCTGGCCCACGCCATCGAGGACAACGGCGCGCGCGGGATCGTAGAGCTGGTGCACGCGGACGCGAGGGACGCGGAGTTCGCGCTCCCCCCGAACGTGGTGCTGAGCGAGACGCTCGGCAGCCTGGGCATCGACGAGGACTGCCTGTCGCTGGCGGTGGCGGTCGGGGCCCGGTGCGCGCCCGGCGCGGTGTTCCTGCCGTCTGGCGTGGAGGTGGTCCTCGCGCTGGCGCTCGACCCGGCCCTGGAGGAGCGCCGGGCCTCGCTCGCCGCCCTGGACGACCTCCACGGGCTGCGCTTCGGGACGCTGCGGTCGCGGGTGGTGGGCCGTCCGACGCTGGGGCAGGTGCCGCCGGGTGCGGTGGTGAGCACCCCGCTGGTGAAGCGCTTCGCGATCGGCGTGGACCGCACACCGGCGACGCTCTCGGGGACCTGCACGGTCACGCACGATGCAGCGTGCAACGCGCTGGCGGGCTGGTTCCGGTCGGAGCTGGCGCCGGGCATCACGCTGTCGAACGCGCCGGACGCCCCGCAGACGTGCTGGTCGCGCTTCTCGCTGCCGCTGGATCGACCGCTGGTGGTCCGCGCAGGCGAGCGGGTGAAGCTGGGCTGGAAGCCGCGGGTGGTGAACAACCCGGGGACCTGGGCCTGGACGGCGACCCGCGGGGCTGATCGGCACGGCGGCGACGCGCTCCGGTAGACCACGAACGGCCGACAGGCTCCTACGGCGTCACGTCCGGGTGCGGGGGCACCGTGGGCCGCTCGATCGGGTCCTCGGCCAGGCGCTGCAGCAGGTGCGCCACTGCGGCGTCCAGCTGGGCGTCCCCTCCCGCGAAGGTCGCCACCGGGAGGTTGTCCACCACCAGGTCCGGCTCCACGCCGTGGCCCTCGATCAACCACTCCCCCTCCGGCCCGTACACGCCGAACTCCGCTGCGGTCGCGATCCCACCGTCCACCAGGACGTTCGACGACGACAACCAGATCTCCCCGCCCCAGGTCCGCGTCCCGATCACCTTGCCCAGGCCCAGGCGACGGAACCCCTCCGCGAACGCCTCGCCGTCCGAGCCCGTGTGTGCGTCCACCAGCACCACCAGGTGCCCACGGAACGCGCGCTGCATGTTCCACGACGGCCCGTCCCCCACCCGCTGGCTCCAGTACATCCACGCCTTCCGCATCAGGCGCTCCAGCACCCAGCTGTCGATGTTGCCGCCGCCGTTGTTGCGCACGTCGACGATCAGGCCCTCGCGGTCGAACACCGGCGAGTACTCCCGCATCCATTGATCGATGTCGCGCGACCCCATCGCCCGCAGGTGGACGTACGCCAGCCGTCCCGCGCCCGCCTGCTCCACGCGCTGCCGGCGATCGAGCTCCCACGCGTGGTACCGGCGGTCCCAGGCCGCCCAGGGATCCAGGGGCACCACCACCACGTCGCGCTCCGGCGCTGGTTTCCGCGGCTTCTCCGGGGTGCCCACCACGTGCAGCAACACCTGCGCGCCCGCCTTGCCGCGCAGCGCAGCGCCCGGGTCGCGCCCGCCCGCCAGCGACACCCCGTCGATCGCCGTGACGAGCTCGCCTGCACCCACCTCCTGGCCCAACACCGCCAGGGGGGACCGCAGCTCCGGGCGGTCCGGGTCCGACGGCCAGACCCGCGCCACCCGCCACCCCGCGTCTTCGCGCACCAGATCCGCGCCGAGCGAGGCCGGAGCGACGTCATCGTCCCCGTAGCGGAGGTCGCCGCCGTACACGAAGGTGTGCAGGGCCTGCAGCTCCGCGACCAGCTGCGACAGCAGGTCCCCGAGCTCCGCGCGGTCGGTGACGCGGTCCACCAGCGGTTCGTAGCGGGTGAGCAGCGCGGGCCAGTCCGTGCCGTGCATCCCCCGGTCGTAGAAGTAGTCGCGCTCGAGGCGCCACGCCTCGCGGAACATCTGGCGCCACTCCTCGCGCGGCAACACCCGCAGCCGCCACGTCGACAGGTCGACCGCAGCGTCGTCGAGGTCCCAGGGCCCGTCGTCGGACGCGTCCGCCACGGCCACCACGTCGCCGGTCACCACCAGCACCTTCTTGCGATCGGCCGAGAGCTCGTACCCGGTGACACCCTCGGCGAGCACGGTGGTCTCCACGTCCTCGCGGTCGATCGGAGCGGAGACGAGGCGCCAGGCGCCCCCACCCGCGTCGCGCTCGAGCCAGAACAGGCGGTCCGTGCCCGCCCGCAGCTGCACGGCGTTCGCGGGGGGAACCGGGACGTCGATCAGCCTGGCGGTGAGGCCCTCGGCGGCGACCTCCGTGGCGCCCGCGGACAACTTGCGGCGCCGCCGGCGCTCCTCCTTCTCGTCCTCCGCCTCCCCCGGCGGGGGCTCGGTGTGCAGCTCGTCCTGGGCCGCGAACGGAGAGCGGAGGCCCGGCTGCAGCGCCACCGCCATCACCACCGTCGGCCGGTCCCAGAACGGCTCCGTCCACACGGACGACCACGGGTGGTCCACCACCGAGTCGAAGTGGCGGTCCGACAGGAAGTACAGCCAGCGCCCGTCGTGCGAGAAGGTGGGCGAGAAGCTGGAGTAGCGGTCCGTCGTGGCCGCGAGGACCTCGCCGGAGACGTGATCCCAGAGCTTCACCACCTGGTTGCTGTTGGGGGCGAACGAGACCCAGGCCAGCCACCGGCTGTCGGCGGACCACTGCGGCTCCCCAGGCCGGTCGATGGGGCTCTCGTCCACCACCGTGACCTTCCCCGTCGCCACCTCGACCACCGTCAGGCGCTGATCCTTGTCGACGATGGCCACACGTTTCCCGTCGGGCGAGGGCTCCGTGGCCATCTTCAGGCGCGCCTCGCCCTTCGTCCACGCGGCAGGTGCCCCCACGCCGTTCCCGGGCAGCCGCCACAGCTCCACCTCGCCGGAGGCGTCGGACAACACGGCCACGCCGCCGTCCGGGAGGAGGTGCGCGTCCCGGTAGCGCACGCCGTCTTCCGCGAGGGTGACGAGGCGCCCCTGGCCCACGGGCGCCACGAAGGCCTGTCCCCGGGCCGTGAGGACCACCTTGCTGCCATCGGGGGCGAGGTGGGCGTCGGTGACCCAGGAGAGGGGGTCGTCCACCCACCGCTCGCGGGTGTGGTCGAAGTCCGAGTCGAGGCGCACGTCGAGGGGGCGCTCCGCGCCGGTAGCGAGGTCCACGACGTGGAGATCCGCGCCCATCCGGTACACGAGCCGGCCGGCGTCCACGGCGAACTCGCGCACCTCCAGCGTGGTCGCGCGGGTGATCGGCCGCGGATCGGTGCCGTCCGGGGCGTACGACCACACGTTCATCGCGCCGTCCCGGTCGGACAACAGGTACACCCGGCCGCCCTCGAGCACCGGGTCGCGGTCCGTGCCCTCCCAGGTGGTGAACGGCGTGGCCTCCGCTGCCCCCGCCCGACGCAGCCACACGTCCTGGGCAGTCCCGCCCCGGTAGTTCCGCGTCCACGAGCCCTGGAACGGGTACCGGGTGAACCAGACCGAACCGTCTTCCGCCACGGCTGCGTTCGCGGCCTCCGCCAGGGGGAGCGGCGTTCCCGGACCGCCCGTCCGGGGCACCGCGAGCACGCGGGACACCGGCAGCTCCGAGGTCGCGCGCGTGGACACGAGCACCTGACCGTCCGGCGTCCACCCCACGGGCTCCGCGCCCAGCCCGAGCCAGGTCAGGCGGGTGGGCGGGCCGCCGTCGACGGGCATCACGTAGACCTCGCGGGGGCCCTCGTACGTGGCGGCGAAGGCGACCCAGGCGCCGTCCGGCGAGAGCTGCGGCGCGCTCTCCGGGCCCGGGTGCGACGTGAGCCGCGCGGCGATCCCCCCCGCCAGCGGGACGCGCCACAGGTCCCCCTCGGCCACGAACACGACCGTGTCGCCGCGCACCGTCGGATCCCGGTAGTAGCCGAGCGAGGAGGCAGCTGCAGGCAGCACGAGCCAGGTGATCACGGGTCCTCCGGGGCGGCAGTGTACGCCCGGGAACCGCTGACGGTGACTCGCACCGGTGGCAGACTCCCGGCAGAGGAGCCGCCCGCCATGCCGACCCGCACGACCTGGACCGACTGGCTCGGTCAGAACCCCGCGACCGACGTCCGCACCTGGCGACCGGGCAGCGTCGACGAGCTCGCGCAGATCGTGTCCTCCGAGCCGAAGCTCAAGGTGATCGGCGCAGGCCACGCCGACAACCGGGTGGCGCGCCCCGACGACGGCACCGCGATGATCGACCCCACCCGCCTCGACGAGGTCGGCTTCGAGCCGCGCACCTCTGGCACCGGCCTCGTCCGGGTCGCTGCCGGCGCGCGGATCCGCGAGGTGAACGACGCGCTCGACCGCATGGGGCGCGGGCTCGTGAACATGGGCTCCTTCGACGAGCAGACGATCTCCGGCGCCTTCGCCACGGGCACCCACGGCTCGGGCGCGAAGATCGGCCCGCTGTGCGACAGCGTCCGCGCGGTGGAGCTCGTGGACGGGAAGGGCCAGCGGTGGCGGGTGGACGACCCGGACCGGCCGATCCCGTACAGCGGCGGCGCCCCCGTCCTCGCGCCGGGCACCACCTGGGTCCGCGACGACCGAGACCTGTTCCGCTCCCTCGGAGTCCACGCCGGGGCGCTCGGCGTGGTCACCGCGCTGGTGATCGACACCCTGCCCGCCTACCAGCTGTGGGAGCGCCGCCTGGTGGGCACGTGGGAAGGGCTCAAGCCGAAGACCCTCCTCGACCGCGCGGCGACCTTCCGGCACTACGAGGTCCTCGTCGTCCCGCAGCCCGGACCCGACGGCACCCACGCCATCCTGGAGACGTTCCGCGACGTGGTCACCACCGGCCCGAACGGCAAACAGACGTTCGAGAACCGCCCCCCGAAGTGGCCCGCGCCGAGCCCCCTCTTCGAGCGCCAGCTGCTGCTCGACTGGGCGCGCCTCGGGACGCAGTTCGTGGAGCTCCTGGAGTGGCGGCGCGACCCCGACAAGGTCGGCGGGCGCCTCGCCAAGGGCCTCGACGTGTTGTCCGCGGACGGCAAGCTGTTCGTCGGGCGCTCCGACCAGATCCTGATGCTGCGCCTCGGCGCCCGGGCCCACGGCTTCGAGATGGCGGTGCCGGTCGCGGGCCCGAAGACCATCCGGGACGTGGTCGCCACCATCCTCGAGCGCGCCGCCGACTGGAACCGGCCCGGAGAGCAGCCCGAGCAGTGCTGCGTGTCCACGTCGCCCTTCGCCCTGCGCTTCGTGAAGGCGTCGCCGCAGTTCCTCGCGCCCCAGAGCGCGGAGACCGCGGCCGGAACCGTCGACCTGTGGTGCATGATCGAGATCCCGCGCCTGTGGTTCCCGACCGACCAGGAGAGCGCGCGGTACCCGCACTACCCGAACGCCGTGGTCCACGACGTGTGGCACGACGTCACCCCGCAGGGCGTGCGCCCGCACTGGGGCCAGTTCAACTTCCTGCAGCCCGGGGACCTGCCCCGCCTGTACCCGAACCTCGCGAAGTGGCAGGCGGTCGCCGCCCGCCTCGACCCCGACGAGCGCTTCGTCAACGCGTGGGACCGGCGGGTGGGGCTGCGCTGAGCGCCAGGAGCGCCGCGCGGACCTCGGGGAGCAGCGACTCCACGGAGCGCCCGGTGGTGGGGATCGGGGGCCCGAACCGCACCGTCACCGTCTGCCCGGTCACCGACCGCAGGCTGCCCGGCGGGATCACGCCGAGCGTGCCCTCCACCCAGGTCGGAAGGATCGGCACCTCCAGGCCCACGGCGACGTGGAAGCCGCCCTTCTTGAACGGGCCCAGCGCGCCGTCCTTGCTCCGGGTGCCTTCGGCCGCGATCCACACCGAGGTGCCCTCCGCCAGGCGCTCGCGCGCTGCCGTGAGCTGCGTGATCGCCTTCGCGCGGTCTCCCCGGTCGACGAACACGATGCCCGCAGCCTCCATCGCGCGCCCGAACATCGGCACCCGGCGCAGCTCCTGCTTGGCCACGAACGACACGCGCCCCGGGAACGACGCCACGACCGACGGCACGTCCAGCAGCGACTGGTGGTTCGAGAGCAGGACGTACGGGCCGCCCCGCGCGTGCTCGGCGCCCTCCACCCGCAGCGTCGTCTTCGAGATTCCGAACACGTGGTCACACCAGCGGTCCAGCACCCGATCCACGTTCACCGGGCGCAACCGACCCACCGCCGCGCGGCCCGCGACCCGGGTCGACGCCGAGAACGTGTGCGCGAACACCAGCAACGTGCGCCAGGTCGTGGTCTCGACGGGCGAGCCCTGGTGATCGATCCGGACCTCTGCGCTCATGTCCCCTCCCCCACCAGCCGCCGCACCTCCTCGTACACCGCCGGGTGCACCTGCAGCTGGTGGTGCAGGACGCCACCGAAGACGACCGAGCGCGGAGACTCTGCGCGCACCGGGCCCCCCGCGCTGTCCACACGCACGAGCAGGTCCCCCAGCCACCGCGAGGCCGGGTGCTCCGGGTCGCGGGTCACCGTCGCCGACAGGAAGGCGTACCGGACCCCGGGCAGGTGCGGGACCTCGACCTCCGGCTCACCGACCGCGGTCTCCCCGTGCTCGAGGTCGCGGATGCCCAGGCTCCGCGCGGCCAGCAGGCGCGCCAGGATGCGCGTCGCGGGCAGGTCCACGGAGGCGAGGCTCGTGGTGGCGGTCTGCCCGAAGCGCGCGAGGGGAGCGCCCTGGTGCGGCGTACCGATGCTCACCACCAGGTCCACGGCGCGGACCCAGCCGAGCCCCTGGGCGGCGGCCACGCGGCAGGCCTCGCGGGCGACGAGCCCGCCCATGCTGTGGCCCACGAGCACCACCCGGCGCACCCCGCCCGCGAACGCGGTGTCCAGGGCCTCCGCGAGGGCCCGCCCGTTCCGCGCGACGGGACGCCCGGTGTTGTACCGCGCGAAGATCGGCACCACGCCGCAGTCCCGGGCCAACATCGAGCCGAACGTGGCGCCGGGGTCTCCGTGGCGGTCGGTCGCCTCGAGGGCCCAGCACCACTCGGTCGTGCCGAGCCCGTGCACCAGCACCACCGCGGTCGCCTCCCCCAGCGGCGTCGCCGGCGCGGTCCGGTACTCGTCCCCGAACCGCAAGCGCAGCCCGAGGTCGAGGCCGTTGCCGGTCTGCGCGAGGTGGTCCCCGATGGCCCCGTTGACCGCGCCCAGCGCCGCGTCCGCGATCCAGCCCGCCGAGCCGACCACGTCGGAGCGCAGGGGGAGGACGGGGCCGTCGGGCTCGGGTGGGAGCGAAGCGTCGAGGGCGGCGTCGGTGAGCGCCTCGACCACGCGGTTGACGGCCCGCACGGTGGCGAGCGTCCCTGCGGAGCCCAGGCGGACCAACCCCTCGACCGCGGCCGCCGGAGGGACCTCGTCGGTGAGGTGCCGGATCGCCCGGTGAACGGACCGCTGCCCTTCGTCCACGAGCCCGGTCGTGCCGTCGACGGCGTCGTGGACCAGCGCCTTCAGCCCCCGCCAGCGTGCCAATCGAACCCCCTGCACCCGGTATCCGGGCGCGGCAAGGCGGGGAGCGAGGGCTCCAGTGGAGGAGGGCCCGGCCGAGAGGTGGTACCGTCCGCAAGGAGCGCCCCGTGGACGCCCTCTATCCACCCGCCCCCCCCGAGCCGCCCGCCCACCTCGGCGCGGTGACGCCCCGCTACCGGCGCCACCTCGCTGGGGCGCTCGTCGCGCTCGCCGCGTTCGTCGGGCTCTACGCGGCGATGATCGCGTGGCTCGTGCGCACGTGGCTCCACCTCTGGCCCCGCGGCGCGGTCGTGTTCTGGGTCGGTGGGGCGCCGCTCCTGCTGCTGCTCGCCTTCCTGATCTCCGGCCTGTTCGCGATCCGGCGGCGCTCGTACGGAGACGCAGCCACCGAGCTCCGCGCCGACGACGAGCCCGCGCTGTTCGCGTTCCTGCACCGCCTCGCGGACGATGCTGGGGCGCCCCGGCCGCACCGCGTGTTCCTGGTGCCGGAGGTGACGGCCGCCGTCGCGTACGACGTGGCGCTGTGGAACCTCGTGGTGCCGACCCGCAAGAACCTGCTGCTGGGCGTGGGCCTCGTGAACGCGCTCACCCTCGACGAGCTCAAGGCCGTGCTCGCCCACGAGCTCGGACACTTCTCGCAGCGCTCCACCCAGGTCGGCTCCTACACGTACGTCGCCATGCAGATCGTGGCCCACCTCGTGGGGCACCGCGGCGGCATCGACCAGGCGCTGGCGGCCCTGAGCGTGCAGGACATCCGCGTGGCCTGGATCGGCTGGGTCCTGCGGGTCGTGATCTGGGCGATCCGCGCGGTCCTCGACACCGCGTTCCGCGGGGTGTTGTTCTTCGAGCGCGCCCTGTCGCGGGAGATGGAGTTCCAGGCCGACCTCGTGGCGGTCCGCCTCGCGGGGAGCGACTCCATCGTGCACGCGCTGGCGCGGCTGGTCGCAGCGGACGAGGCGTGGAACGTCGCCATCGGGACCGCTGCTGCGGCTGCGCGCCGACAGATCGGGGCGACCGACCTCTACGCGCTGCAGACCCTGGGCGTGGAGCACCTGCGCCAGGTCCGGGCCGAGCCGGGCTGGGGCGCGCCACCCCCGCTGCCGCCCGACGCCGCAGCGCACCGGGTGTTCGCCCGCGACACCGCCGTCGTGCCGCAGATGTGGTCGACGCACCCATCCAACCCGGACCGCGAGGAGAACGCGAAGCGCAACTACCTGCCCTCGGCGCTGGACGGACGGTCGGCCTGGACCCTGTTCCGCGACCCGGAGGGGCTGCGCAGCGCCATGACCGCAAAGGTCGTCGCCGGGTGGCTGCCGGGCGGCGCCACGGAGACCTCCGACCTGCGGGAGGCGCTCGCGTCCAGCTTCCAGGTCGCCTGGGCCGCCCCGCGGTACCACGGCGTCTGGCTGGCCCGCGCGGCCGCGCTCCACGTCCGATCGCCGGACCACCTGGTGGGCCCCCTCGACGATCTCGATCGGGACTCGATCACCGCCGACCTCACCGCCTGCTATCCGCCGGAGCTCGGGGCGCTGGTGCGCAGCTGGCGCGACCACCAGACCGAACGACAGCAGCTCGAAGGCCTGCGCGACGGGCTGCTCGAGGCGCCCGGCGGCGTGGTCCGCTTCCGGGGCCGGGAGCTCGGTCGCCACGCCCTGAACGAGGCCCTCGACGAGGTGAAGGCCGATCTGGCGCGGACGGGCGCAGCCCTCGACGACCACGACCGGCGTGCCCGCGCTGCGCACCGGCGGGCGGCGCGCGCGCTGGGCCAGGGCTGGGAGGCCACCCTCGACGGGTACCTCCGCCTGCTGCACCTCCTGGAGCACGCCCGCGCCGACCTGGACGACGCCCACGACGTCGTGGCGCACGTCATCGGGGTGGTGACGGCGGACGGGTCGGTGAGCCAGAGCGAGCAGCTGCAGCTCCTGCGCGCCGCGCGCGAGGCGGACGTGGTCCTGCGCAACGTCCGGAAGCTCGGCGTGTTGCTGTTCCCGCCCGTCACGCCCGAGGTGTTGCCGCTGGGCGCCGCGCTCCCCGGCGCTCCGGGCCTGCCCGAACCGTCCAGCGCGAACCTCGGCCCGTGGCTCCCTCCGTTCGACGCCTGGAGCCGTGCGGTGAGCGAGGCGCTGGGGAGCCTGCGCGGCCGCACGCTCACCGCCCTGCTGGAGGCCGAGGACCACGTCGCCACCACGTTCCTCGCGGGCGCCGCGGAGCTGGGGCCTGCCCCGCAGCCCCCCGCGCTACCGGACCGGTGGCCCACCCGCATCGTGGGCGAGGAGCGCCCCCGGGAGGCGAAGTTGTCGGCGTGGGACCGGTTCCAGCTGGCGGACGGCTGGCTGGCGGGCGGCGCCCGGTTGGTGGTGGCGGGCGGCATCCTGGCGGCGTGCCTGTCCGCCACGTGGATGGCCGACCGGGGACCCGCGCTGACGGTGCGCAACGGCCTCGACGTGCCCGTCACCGTCGACCTCGGGAACGGCAGCGACCCGATCGACCTCCCGGCGGGTGGGGCCCGGACCCTGCCCCTCGGGGACCCGGACCTGCACGTGGTCGCCACGTTGGCGGACGGCCGCGTGGCCCTGACCCACGACGAGCGCGTGGCCGACGGTCCGGAGGGCGTCGTGCTGGGGATCGGGTGCGGCTGGTACGACGAATGGGTGCGCTACGGCCGGGAGACCCAGGTGCCACCGCCCCGGGGCCAGGGGACCGCGGTGACCCTGGTCGATCGCTGGGACTACCCGGACGGGCAGCCGCCGGCGCAGCTCGACGTGGGGCGCGAGGGCGTGCGCGTGCGGTCGGTGCTGCACTGCGCGGGGGAGCCGCTCCCCGACGCGACGACCCCGGAGCTGGCGGCCCTGCACCTGGGCGCCGACACGCCGGACCGCGCGCTCGCCTGGCTCGAGGAGGCCGCTCCCACCAGCGCCTGGGCACACCTGGCGACCCGGCCGGACTTCGCGGCCCACCGCCTGGCGTTCTCCCTCGCGGCGCTGGGACTGGAGCTGCCGGGCGTGTGTGGGACGCCGCCGCAGGGCGACGCCGTGGATGCGCTGCTCACCGCCGAGTGCGAGCCGGTGGGCCCCGTCCGCGACGCCCACCTGATCGCCGCAGCCGACGCGCTGCCGGACGAGCCGCTGGCCCAGCTCGTGGCCGCCGACGCGCTGGGCCGGGGCGAGCGCTGGGAGGAGGCTGCGGCGCGGGTCCTCGCCCTGCCGCCGGCGGAGGACCGGGACTGGTGGCGCCTGCGGGTGGGTCGACGCGGCGGCGCGGTGGCCCCGAACCTGGCGTTGGGGGAGCTGCAGGTGGTGGTGGACGCCGAACGCGACGGGGTGCCGCTGCCGGGTCACCCGCTCGCCCACTTCGTGGCGCTCGCCGCCGGCGACGTGTCGGTGGCGCCCGCGGACCAGGCGCTGGCGTGGCGCGAAGACCACCAGGTGCTGGTGGGAGCGTCGACGGGTGCGTCACCCGCGCTCGTCGACGCATCGCTCGCGGCGACACCCCGGTCGTTCGAGGCCCAGCTGATCGCCGCCGCCCTGCACCTCCGCGAGCGGGGGGCCGTCCCTCCGGAGCTGACTGCGGAGCTGCGCCGGTCGCCGCGGTACCCCCGCCTGTCGATGGTCCTGGAGCCAGCGAAGGTGGCGGAGCCGGGCTTCGTGGAGGGCTACGTCCGCACGATGTCGTCCGCGGACCGCGGCGCTGCGCTGGCGGTCGCGTGTGTGGTGGTGGGGGACGCAGCGCCCGAGCCGTGGCGGCGGGAGGTCCGGGCGCTGCTGCTGCCGTGGGAGCGGCCCTGGCTGGGTCCCTGACGGATCGATACGGGGCGCCATGCGACTCCTCGTGCTGGGCGGAACAGGTGGGGTGGGACGGCACGTGGTCGCGCAGGCAGTGGCCGCCGGGCACGACGTGCTGGCGCTCGCGCGGAACGAGGTTGCGGGCGCGCCCTGGGTCCGGGCCGACCCCCTCGACGAGGCCGCCGTTCGCAAGGCCCTCGCCGGCCGCGACGCGGTGGTGTCGTCGCTCGGGCTGCGCCGGCGGCACGTCTGGAACCCCTGGTCCGCGATCGTCGGCCCACAGACGTTCTGCGAAGACAGCGGCGCCGTGCTGGTGCGCGCGATGGCTGCCGAGGGCGTGTCGCGGGTGGTGGTCGTGTCGGCGGCCGGGGTGGCGGACAGCGCGGCGGGCATGAACGCCGCGATGCAGCAGCTCGTCGCGAGCTCGTCGATCGGCGTGGCGTACCGGGGCCTCGCGAAGCTCGAGCAGGTGCTGGCCGCCAGCGGGCTCGACTGGACGAGCGTGCGCCCCGTCACGCTGACGGATCGCCCAGCGACCGGACGGTGGCGGACCGTGGACCGGTTCGGCGTGACCTTCACCATCCCGCGGGCGGACGTGGCCACGGCGCTGCTCGCGCTCGCCGGCAGCCCAGGTGGGGCACCGCGGTGTGTCCAGATCGCCAGCTGACTTGAACGCCGTCCGCGCCTGGAACATGCTCCCGCGCATGGACCCTGCCACCCGCACCATCCGCCTCGCTGCGTACCTCATGTCCCGGGGGTTCCCGGTGGGCGACCTGGGCGCCGGCCTCGACGATCGCGTCCTGCAGGCGCTCTCCGGGGTCACCCCCTTCGGGCGCGCGGAGGTCGAGGCCTGCCTGGCGCTGGGGGATCGCTCCGTCCCGCTCCTCCTCGAGCGCCTCGGGGCCGCCACCGTCCCCGCTCCGCCACCACCTGCCGCCGCCGTTCCGCCGGCCCCGGCTCCCGTGTCGGCCCCGTCGGCGCCGGCCCCCGCCCCGGAGGCGCCACCCGCTGCGCCCCCGGTGGAGGTGGACGAAGAGCTGCAAGCCGAGGTCGCCGCGTTCCTCACCTCGAACGCGAAGTTCAAGTCCCAGCTCCGGGGCCTCCCCCCACGCGTCGCAGAGAACGACCGCGCCTACGGCGACATGCTGGTCACGTACTACTCGTCGCGCGAGGCGAAGGAGCTGGTGGGCATCCGGCCGGCCGTGCTGCTGGCGCGGTTCGTGGAGCTCTGGATGATCCCGGAGCTCCGCCCGCGCGCGCGCGCGGAGTACTGCCTCGACCGCGTGTTCGAGGCCGGCGAAGTGCCCTGACCCCCGCTGATCGCAGCGCTGGGCGACGACGGCGCGTGCGGAGTGCCCGGTGCGCGTGGCCGCAGCGCAGGTGCGGGAGGACGGCGACCATGCGCGGGACGGCGCCGACGGCCAAGTTTCCACGCTGCTTCCCGCGGGGTCACGGCTCCCGGACTACCCGCACCACACCCCGCTGCGCAGCCGGCTGGTGGTGCGGTCGCCTCCGGGGTGACGGCCGCGGCGTTGTATGGCGGCGCGCTCGCCGCGAACGCCTCGTTCCAGACCTCGGCGGACCGCGAGGAAGCGGTCCGTCGGCGGACCCTCACCAACACCCTCGCCGTCGGTTCTGGCGTGGGGTTGATGGTCACGGCCGGGTTCGGGGTCGGCGCGTTCGGGGTGGGCGACCGATGAGCGGAGAGGACGAGTTCGAGCTCGATCCTCCCGGCACCGCGCTCGGGAAGTACGTGGTGGAGCGGGTCCTCGGGCGCGGCGGCATGGCCGTCGTGTACCGGGTGCGCCACACCCAGCTCGGCTCTGTCCACGCGCTCAAGCGGCTCACGGTCCCCGGGCGCGGGGTGCGCGCGCGGCTCGTCCAGGAGGGGCGGGTGCAGGCCACCCTCCGGCACCCCAACGTGGTGGCGGTGACCGACATCCTCGACCTCGACGACGGGCCCTGCCTCGTCATGGAGTACGTCGCCGGGCCCACGCTCACCACGACTGCAGACCATGCGCCTCACCCACCGCCAGGCGGAGGCGCTCGCGCGCGGGATCCTGCAGGGCGCTGCTGCCGCCCACACGGCCGGGCTCGTCCACCGGGACCTCAAGCCCGACAACGTGCTGCTCGCCGTGCAGGGCGACACCGTGGTCCCGAAGATCGCCGACTTCGGGATCGCCAAGGGGCTCGCTGCTGGCCAACAGGGCGCCACGCGAGCCGGTGTGGCGATGGGGACGCCGCAGTTCATGGCGCCCGAGCAGATCCAGGACGCACGGTCGGTGGACGCCCGCGCGGACGTGTTCTCGCTGGGTGCGCTGCTGTACGAGCTGTTCGCGGGGTCACCGGCGTTCGACTCCGAGCAGATCGTGCAGCTGTTCGTGCAGATCAACGAGGGGCGGTACACCCCCCTCGACCAGCTGGCGCCCGAGCTCCCGGGCACCCAGGTCGCCACCATCCACCGAGCGCTCACGCCGGCTCGGGAGACGCGGTTCGCCAACGCAGGCGAGATGCTCGCGGCGTTCACCGAGGGCCGCCCGGAGCCCGAGGCCGACCGCGTCCCCTGGCCGGCGGACTTCCTGGCGGGGCTCCGGGTCCTGGGACCCGGTGAGCCCACCGCGTCCGATGCGGTGTCCAGCCCCACGCTCGACCCTCCTCGCCCGAGCCGCAAGGCCGAGGTCGCCGCCCCTCCGGCCCAGAGCAACACGCCGCTGGCGGTGGGCGTCGCGGTGGGGTTCTCCGGCCTGGCGGTCACCACCCTGGCCCTCCTGGTCCTGGTGGCGGCGCTCGGCTGGTGGGTGGTGGGGCGCGAGCCGGTGGTGGCCCTCCCCCCGGCTCCGGCGGCCCCGAGCCCGGTCGCGCTCGCGGCCCCAGCGCCCGAACCGCCCGCACCCCAGCCCGCGCCCGACCCGGCCCCTGCGACGGCGGCGCCCGCGCCCGTGGCGCCCTCGTCCCCGCGGCGACTGGAGCCGCCACCCGCCGCCCCGCCGCCAGCGCCTGCGGCGCCGCCCGACCCACCCGCTCCCGTCGCCCCCGCAGCCGCGCCCGTCCCGACGGAGCCCGGCGCCCCGCCGGGGATGGCGGTGTTCTCCGTCGCCGACGGCACCCGGGTCAAGCTGAAGGCGGGTGGTCGATTGTACAAGCCCGGCGAGCCCCTGACGCCCGGCACGTACGAGATGTTCGCGGAGTTCGACCCGCCGAACCTGACCCTGGCGGGCCGCCTCACCGTGGCCGCCGACCAGCGGTACACCCTCACCTGCAACCGGACGAGGCAGACATGCAGCGGATGACCGTGTGGGCCTGGATGCTGACTGCAGGCTGCCCGTGGGTGAGCGCCGAGGAGCTGGAGGCCCTGGGCGACCAGGACGGCGACGGAGAGCCGTCGGCGGCCTTCGGGGGCGCGGACTGCGACGACGCCGACCCGGAGGTGCGGGACGCACGGCCGCTGTTCCTCGACGGCGACGGGGACGGGTTCGGCGACGGGCCGGCCAGCGTTCGGTGCCCCGCGCCGGCCTGGGTGGCCGCAGGAGGAGACTGCGACGACGAGGATCCGCTCCGCTCTCCGGTCGACGCCGACGGAGACGAAGTCGACGACTGCACCGACTGCGACCCTGCCGACGCCGCGGTCGGCGGTCCGACGGTCGTGTTCCTCGACGGCGACGGCGACGGCGACGGCGACGGCCCGCCTGCGGAGCGCTGTGCGGAACCCGGATGGGTCCCCACGGACACCGACTGCGACGACAACGACCCCGACCAGAACCAGCGGGACAGGGACGGCGACACCGAGACGACCTGCGACGGCGATTGCGACGACGACGACCCGAACCTCGCCTCCATCCTGCCCGAGGACTGCGCGACCCCGTACGACGACAACTGCGACGGCCGCACGGACGAGCCGCCGCTCAGCAACGCCCCGGTGTGGTACGCCGACACGGATCAGGACGGGTCGGGAGACGCGGCGACGCCCCTGGAGCGCTGCGAGCAGCCCGAGGGGTACGTCGCGACCCCTGGGGACTGCGATGACGGCAACCCGCTGCTGGAGGCCCTGGACGTCGACCGCGACGGGGTGACGACCTGCGGGGGCGACTGCCTGGACGACAACCCCGCCGTCACCGCGCTGTTCGTGGACGAGGACGGCGATGGCTACGGCGCGGCCCCTTCTTGCGGATCCGAGTACGCAGTGCCACTGGATGGCGACTGCGACGACGGGGACTTCGAGCTCACCCCCGAGGACCGCGACCAGGACGGCCTGAGCTCGTGTGACGGGGACGTGTGTGCGGACGACCCCGGCCTCTTCGTCGAGGCGTTCTGGTACCAGGACCGGGATGGCGACGGGTTCGGCGGCCAGGACGTGGCGATCGCGTGTGTGGCCCCGCACGGGTACATCGGGACCGATGGCGACTGCAACGACGGCGATGCCGCGCTGAACCCGCTCACCCGCTGGTTCACCGACGGGGACGACGACGGGTTCGCCGACCCGCTGGGGACCTCCACGGACCACTGCGACCCCGCGTACGCGGAGTCCCGGGTGTTCGGAGACTGCGACGACACCCAGAGCCCGATCCGCCCCGACGCCGACGCCTGCGCCGCCGGGGACCCGGACTGCGACGGGTACACCGAAGACGAGACCGCTGCGTGCTGCTCGTGGGTGTGGCCCGACGGGGACCTGGACGCCTACGGGGACCTGGACGCGCTACCCGTCCGCGCGTGCAGCGGTCCTCCTCCAGGCTTCACGCTCCGACTCGGCGACGCGGACGACCTGGGCCCCCCGGCGACGACCGACGTGGTGCATGTGTCCGACGCCGACGAGCTGGACATGGCGCTGCAGGGCAGCGTCCTCTTCCGGATCATCGAGTTCGACGGGGACATCGACACGTCCACCACCGGAGGGGTCTCGCTCCCGGCCGACAGCACGTTCGCGCTCCGCGGCAACGGGTACACCCTCACCCTCGGGTTGGACCCACTGGCCATGAACGACCCGGACGAGTCGTTGTTCGTACAGGACCTGGTACTGGTCTCCTCTGGCGCCGAGACGCTGGACGTGCGAGCGGGACGCGTGGTGCTGGTCGACGTGGTGGCGACCGGCATCCTGACCCTGCACGACAGCGACACCGAGTTGTACGGTGGGGAGTACGTGTCCACCGACCTCTCCACGACTGGCCGAATGGACCTCGTGGAGACCAGCGTGGTCGGCAGTGTCTCCGCCGGGGACTCGTTCTCTGCGATCCGGTCGACGATCACCGGCCCCACCTCTGTCGAGGGGGGGATCGACGTGACGGTCCAGGACAGCGTGCTGTCCGCGCCGGGTGGTACCGCCCTGTACCAGAACCAAGCAGGCGCACTGTCGATCACCCGCTCGCTGGTGACGGGAGACGTCGCCGTGGAGCGGCGTCGGGACGGCCCGACTACCGTGACGCACAGCACGCTCGTCGGGAGGGTCGCGAGCCTCTACGGCCTGGTGCCGATGACCGCCGACCTCGATCGGAGCGTGGTCTGGCCGTCCGCGGTGATCCTGGGGACGGCCACCGAGAGCCTGTACCTGGGGAACGAGGTCTTCTCGTTCGTGACGTTCGATCCAGCGCTCGATCCGACCCGGTGGGACCTGCACGTCCGCGGCACGGACGCGTACACGACTGTGGGCCAGGAGCGGGGGTTCTACGGCGACGCGGCCGGTTGCACGCCCGTGCCCGCCACCGGAGCCACCTGTCACGTCGGCTACGCCGACATCGTCGTCGGCACCAGCATCCCCGACGCCTGGATGCAGCGGTACTTCCACGTCGTGGACCCCGGCCTCGAGAGCGTCGACCACGACGGCGACTCCCGCACCGCGGTCCAGGAGTACGGGGCGGGGACCTCCCCCGTGGACGTGGACACGGACGGAGACGGGATCCGCGACAACAGCGATCCCCTGCCCTCGCAGCCGGACTGACCGTCAGCGGCGCCGTCCCTTCGCCCGGCCGCGCGCCGAACGCGGCGGCGGCA
Source organism: Myxococcota bacterium (assembly GCA_044356535.1). GTDB lineage: Bacteria > Myxococcota_A > UBA796 > UBA796 > JACKER01. The sequence continues at coordinate 20,426 of JBIKWC010000035.1, read as the reverse complement.
GCAGGTCCCAGTCGTGGAACGGGTGGTCGAGCTTCGGCTGCAGCGGCTTGCCCACCAGCGCCTCGATCGCCCGCAGGTACGGGTGCTCCGTCGGGTCGCAGAACGACAGCGCCACCCCGGAGGCCCCGCCCCGCGCCACGCGCCCGACGCGGTGGACGTACGTCTCGGGCTCCGAGGGAAGGTCGAAGTTCACGACGTGCCGCAGCTCCGGCAGGTGGAGTCCCCGCCCCGCGACGTCGGTGGCCACCAGGAACCGCGCCCCGCCGTCGCGGAAGGCCGCCAGCGCTGCCCGGCGCGCCGCCTGGGTCTTGTCTCCGTGCAGCGGCAGCGCCGCCAGGCCCCGCGAGGCCAGGAGCGCCACCGCCCGGTCCACGCCCTCGCGGGTGCGCGCGAACACCAGCGCCCGGGGCAGGTCGGCCAGGACGTGAGCCAGCAGCAGGTGCTTGTCGGCCTTGCGCACGAACAGGACGTGCTGCTCGATGCGGTCCAGCGCCGGGGCTTCGTCGACCTCCACCCGCACCGGGTCGCGCAGCAGGGCGTCGGCGAGGGCCTCGTCGGGGAACGTGGCGGAGAACAGCGCCGTCTGCCGCGGCGGGAGCAGCGCCGACAGGCGCAGGAGGTCGGGCAGGAAGCCCAGGTCGAGCAGGCGGTCGGCCTCGTCGAGCACCAGGTGCGCCACCGCGCCCAGGTCCACGTGGCCCCGGTCGTGGAGGTCGAGGAGCCGGCCCGGCGTGGCGACCAGCAGGTCCGCGCCCGCCGAGAGCGCTGCGCGCTGCTCTGCCTCGGGCACCCCGCCGACCAGGAGCGCGGTCCGCAGGCCGACCACCGCGCCGAGCGAGGTGGCCACCGCGGCGGTCTGCTCGGCGAGCTCGCGCGTGGGCGCCACGATCAGCGCCCGCGGCCGGTCTGCGGGGCACCCGAGGTGGTGCAACACGGGCAGCAGGAACGCCGCCGTCTTCCCGGTGCCCGTCGGCGCCGTCGCCAGCAGGTCGCGCCCGGCCAGGAGCGGCGGCAGCGCCTGGACCTGCACCGGCGTGAAGGCGGCGTGCCCGAAGGCCGCGCGCAGCGCGGGGTTCAGTCCCCACCCAGCAGCGGCAGCCGCGGCAACATCCGCGTGAACCGGACCTCCAGGTCCTGCGTGAGCGGCGCGAGCACGAACTCCTTCTCCTCCGTCCGCAGCGCGGTCTCCGGCACCGTCCGCGCCCGGCGACCGTGGCGCCGCCGCGCCGTGCCTTGCGCGATGACCACGTACGGCTCCCACGAGCGGTCCTCGGGCAGGCCGTCCACCACGAGCTGCAGGTCGCCGGTCAGCGCCGTGTCGAGCGGCAGCGGTCGCGGCGGCGGCTCCTCCACCGTCTCCGACGTCGACTCCGTGATCTCGTCCTTGTCCTGCACGATCGTCACCGAACCGCCGATCCGGGCTTCGAGCGTGGTCGTGATGAGCCACGGGCGCGCGCCCATCGCGGACTGCAGGTAGACCGGGATCTCCATGCTGGACGTGTCGACCGACAGCAGGAGCTGGCTCGTCTCCGGGTTCGATTGCAGGAGCGCGAACAGCCCGCCACCGTTCACCGTCATCGTCTTGAGGTCGGCGTTCGGGTCGATCTGGCCGCCCTGCCCGAAGCTCTTGCGGACCCAGTCGTTCGTGAGGTGCACCACCCGACCCGGCAGGAACGCGTGGATGCCCTCGGCGATGGGCCCGAACTGCGAGCCGCGGCCCGCCACCAGCACCACCACCTCCGTCCGCTCCGGCGCGGGGAGGTTCTCGACGGCCCGCTCCAGCGCTTCGCGGCACCCATCGAGGAACAGGCGGATGTCGCGGCCGAGGTGCGGCACCTGCGGCCCCCCGCCGTGGGACGGCTCGGGGAACATCCACTTCTGCCAGCGGTTCGCGGGGACCTCCTGGGTGGTGTCGACCGAGATCTCCTCGGCCTGGCGCAGGCGCACGCGGTACTCCGGGTGCTCCTTGAGCGGGACCCAGTCGGTGCCGTCCTCGCTGAAGCGGTCGGTGCCGGACACCCGGCGCTCCTCGATCCACCGCTCGAGGGTGGCGCGGTCGCGCAGGACGTAGGTCCGGCCGTCCTGCTCGAGGTACAGCTCGAGGTCCGAGTCGACGGTGGCCGTGCGGTCGCGCCACGCGGTGAGCACGGGCGTTCCTTCGTCGCCGTCGTCCGACAGCAGACCCTGCTCGGAGACCTGGACGCGTTGGGGCGAGCCGCACCGCTCGCACCGGTAGCGGAAGGCGCGGTTGCTGGCGAACAACCAGTACGGGAGCACCTTCGGGGCCTGGCACCGCTGGCACGTGGCCACCGTCTTCTGGGTGGGGTCCGGGGAGCGGTCCGAGCGCAGCGTGGGGTCGAGCACCCGGCCGTGGAGCTCGGCCACGCGCAGGTCCCCGAGGGCGCCCGCCTCGTTCGACAACATCGCCCGCAGCGAGGTCTCCGCGCCGTCGATGGTGCGCAGCATGGCGGTGGGCAACCGGCCGGCGATGGACCGCAGCGGCAGCTCGGCGTCGGCCGCGAGGTCGACGCACTTCACGGCGTCGGCGAGCTCGCGCAGGGCCGTCTGGTTGAGGAGCGCCGTGGGCGTGCTCCGGGCGCTCGGGAACGGATCGGACGGGAGCGGATACCGGCGGCCGTCGCCCTCTTCGGCGTCGGGTGCGGCGACGAGCTCGAGCTCGTACAGGTGCAGCAACAACGCCGAGTAGAACGCGCGCGTCACGTCGTTGCCCGACAGGTGGTGCGCCATCCGCTGGGGGTACGTGAGGTGCGTGACCGTGTGCTCCTCGGCGTCGCCGTCCGGCGTGACCAGGAAGCCGCAGACGTCGGTGGTGCCGCCGCCGAAGTCCATGACCCAGTAGTACCGGCTCGTCCCCGGCGACAGCGGCGTGAGCTGCAGGTCGCGGTACAGCGACGGCACGGCCACGAGGAACGCCTCCTCGCGGAAGACCAGCTTGCGCGCGCGGCCCTCGGGCCACACCACCTCCTCGAGGACCGACTGGAACGTCTCCTTGAGGGAGCGCACGAACCGGGGCATCGCGGCGAGGCGCGGCGGGAACGACACCAACACGTCGGACTCGGCCAGCGGGAACCACGCCGTGCGCTCGCGGACCTCCACCAGGAACCGCTTGAGGAAGAACCGGGCGACCTCGGTGGCGGCGATGTGATCGGGGCAGCCGGGGTGCGCGCCGTCGCCGAACCGGAGGCCGAGCTTGACGAGCGTGGTGTAGAGCGCGTCCTCCGCGGGCTCGTCGGTGAGGGCGTACACCCCGCCCTGGGCCTGCGACAGCCACACCTTCGACGGGTAGATCGGGCCCTCGTCGAACATCACCGTGGTGACCCGCGGCACGAAGCCGTCCAGGAACGCGACCGCCGCGCAGGTGCCCTCGGTGCCGAGATCGATCACGAGCCAGGGCGTCCGCACGCCCTCCGAGCGGCCGCGCGTGAGCTTGACGTAGGGCCCGTTCCCCGTGCGGAACTCGAGGGCACGGCCCGGGGTCACCACACCGCGCGTGGGGCGCCCCTGGAACGCGAACGTGAGCTTGAGGCGGCCGTCGTTGGCGGCGCGCAGGCGGGACAGGTCGACGATGCAGCGGAGGTTTCGCCGCGACCCCGCGTGGACCTCGAGCGGGCCTTCGTCCCAGCGCCCGACCACCTCGGTTCCGAGCCGAAGGACACCGCGCTCGAGGCGTACGGCCTCGGCGGCGTCGGGCAGGGTGACGCGGAGGTTGGTGAGCACCTCGACCCCGGAGATGCGGCGGGGCGGGAGCGGATCTGCGTGTTCGGTCTCGTCGGCGGAGCGGTCTTGGCCGTCCCCTCTCGCACCGGAAGCGTCGGCGGGTGGGGTCGGCGCGCGCTGCCCGGACAGGTCGAACAGCTGGAGCGGGCGCTCGTCCTCCGACCACACCGTGGGCCACACGCAGTTCGTGGGCGGCTCGAGGAGGGTGGGCGCGAGGTGGCGCACGCCGCGCGACTGGTCCTCCTGGGGCGTGTCCCACCCGGTGAACCAGGTCTGCCAGTCCTCGGCGCCGGCAGCACCTCGTCCGATGGGGGTGGCGTCCACCGCCAGGGGCTGCACGGCGGGGCGGGGATCGAGGCCCCCGAGGGCGCCGTTCCAGCCGACCGCCTCCACCGCTGGAGGCAGCGGGGACTCCACCGGCCACGTACACACGAGCTCGACCTGCGACGGGCCGGCGCCGCGGACCAGCGCAGGATCGCTGCCGCTCGCGTCGAGCGTGGGCTGCACCCAACACGCCGGCGGGAGCGTGGGGCTCGACATGGGGGCCGGGAGCTCCACCCAGTGGCGCGCCACCCCGGGGACCCGCAGCGGACCTTCGCGTTCGTCGACCCAGCGGTAGTGCGGGAGGTCGTCTTCGGGGAGCCGGGCGGGCCCGGACACGAGGTACAGGTACCAGAGGAACGTGCGCCGGACGCGGCCCTCGGTGAACTCGACGAACAGCGCCTGCCGGACCCAGCGGCCCCGCTCGATGTCGCGCGCCAGCCGCGCCTCCCACCGCACCGGCAGGCGGAGCCCCTTGTAGGTGGCGGCGTCCTCCCCCGGCAGGAGCGGCAACCCGCGGGACCGGCCCGAGGCCACCACCGAGCGCACGCGACCCACCTCGAGGCCGCTCACGGTCATGCCGGAGCTGTCGACGGCGGGCTCGTCGGACGGGTGGATCGTGACCTCGACGGGCTCGCGCAACACGTGGCGGACGAACGCCGTGGGGAGCCGCTCGATCGTCTCCGCGCCGTGGGTCTGCTCGCAGTCGTGCAAGACGAGCCGCGGCGGCCAGACCTGCCCGATCCGCAGCGGTCGGCCCGTCGTGGGGCAGAACCGCTCGGCGAGCGTGCGGGCGAGCGGGTGTGTTCGGGTCACGCGATCCCTGTCGGCAGGAGCTGCTGGAGGTCCACGAGCGTACGCCGGCGCGGGGTCCGCAACAGCTGCTCGAGGTCGGAGGAGTGGAGGACGTCGACCAGGGCGCCGATCGCGAGGTTGGCGTGTCGCTGCAGCACGGCGCTGACGGGCTGCTCGAGGGCCTCGAACCGCGGACCCGACAGGCCGATCTGGGCCGCGAGGGTGGCGGAGGGCCCGAGCGTGGCGAGCTCCACGAGCTTGCGGACGGTCTCGACGGCGTCCGCGCGCAACGGGAGGGCCTGCGTGCGCTCCTCGATGCGGCGCCGGAGCCGGTCCCGGAGGTCGTCTTCGCTGGCCAACAGGTACAGCGCGCCGAACGGCAGGAGCGCGTGCTCCGGCAGGTCGAGGTCGAGGCCCTGGACGACGTGGACCTGCAGCGTCTCGCCCGACCTGCGCACCCCGAGGGCGCCCAACACGAGGCCCACCACCACGTACACCGCGGAGCGCACGAGGTTGGCGAGGTCGGGGGCGGTGTCGCCGACGGCGCGCGGCAGGGTGAGGTCGGCCAGGCGGTGTTCGGTCGTCGGGCGCCGGAGCCGCCGGCCCCGCTCGGAGTCGAGCCCGTCCACCCGCTGCCAGTAGATGGCGCAGGTCTTCAGGCGCGGCGCCACCACCACCAGCATGCCGGTGGCGGTGAACCAGTTCATCAGCGCCGGCTCGACGGGCCGCTCGAGGTGCAGCTCGACCTCGGCCCCCTGGGACTGCGCGATGGCCTGCCGGAGCACGGGGGGGTCGCGACCCTGGAGCAGGAGCAGCAGCGCGTTCTCGTAGGTCGGGCGCGCGACCGGATCGGTGATGTCGTGGACCTGCTGCGCGATCTCGGCGAGGTACCTACCGAAGTCGCGCTCGTCGGCCATCCCGAAGGCCCGGCGCGACAACACCTCGACCATCCGCTGCTCGACCTCGCGGGCCACCGGGAGCGTGGCGACCCGCTGCACCAGGAGCTGGAACAGGGTGTTGGCGTCGCCCGCCGTCCACCGCACGAACCGGTCGTTGCGGAGCGCCTCCTCGGCTTCGGCGCGGATCCGCTGCTCGAGGTGCTCGAGCGCGTCGTTGAGCGCAGAGCGCACCCGCTCGGCCCGGTCGAGGAGGCCGCGGAGCTCGTCGCTGCTCGGCTCGGCGTCCGTGTTGCACGCGCGCCGGACCAGCACCTCGAGGTGGTTCGTGAACCCGGTGGACAGCTCGATGCGCAAGAGCTGCACCCGGTCCTTCACGAGCTGCCGGGCCAGCTGCCACCCCGGTACGTTCGGGCGGACACCTTGCGCCACGCGGTGATGGGGACGCGGTCACCGACCTCGTCGCCGGCGAGCCCGGTCGTGAGCGCGCGGGCGGCCTCCACGTGGGACGTCGGGTACGGGTCCTCGATGTGGTCGAGGCGCTGGGACAGGCTCTGCACCACGTAATGGATGCCCACGGCCGTGAAGACGCGCAGGTGGCGGAGCCGGTTGCGCTCCTGGTCGGCGATCTGCTCGAGCGCCCGCTCGACCATCCCGTGGACCGGACGGAGGTGGCGCTCCATCTGCTCCACCAGGAGCTCGTCGCCGTCGAGGCGCACCTGATCGAAGGCCTCCTTCACCTTCTCGCCGACGCGCTGGTGCAGGTCGGGGTCCACGCCGCGGCGCTCCTCGCGACCCTTCACCTGGGCGAGGTCGAGGGGCGGCCCACCGAGCGCCTCGCGCAGCGCGCGCCACGCGGCGACCATCACCACGAGCTCCGGGAGCGTGCGGGCGTAGCCCATCGGCACGTGGACGAGCGCGAAGAAGTGGACCGGGGACGCAGGTACGTTCCACGTCGACGGGAGGTCGAGCAGCGGGCCGATGTCGAGCGGTTGCGCGCGGGGAACCTTGATCGGGTCGGGGTGGCGGGCCGCGTCGAGCGCCACGTCGATCACGTCGGCGGGGTTCGGGTTCCAGATGACGGTCGCGACGTGGCCCTGCCGCACGAGGTGCGCGAGCACGGTGACCGCGGTCTGCACGTGGGCGGCGCGGTCGGCCGGCAGCGGCGCTGCCTGCTCGGAAGGCACCTCGCCGCCGACCAGCACGGTGACCGCGCGCTCGGCGTCCACCACCGCGCGGACGGCCGGCACGAGTCCCGGGTCGTCGGCGAACGCGACCACCAGCACCCGCTCCCACCCGAGCGTGGACTGCTGCAGCGACGCCGCCTGGACCTGCGCCGCGGCCCACAACATCGCGGTGTCGCCCCGCACCGAGGGCCCGGACAACGTGCGCCAGCGGTCGGCGTCGGGCCCGGTGAAGGTGCCGTCGGCGGCGTACCCGACCACGGCGGACAGGTCGTCGTCGAGCGGGACGATGGACTCGGCGCGCACGCGGATCACCGGCACGTCCGGCGCATCCAGCGGGATGGCGCACGCCTCGGGGCCCACCAGCACGACGCCGATCTCAGCCAAGCAGCACCAGGTAGGCCACGAGGATGGCGGCGGCGAGGATCAACGCCACCGTGGCGCCCACCACGGTGCCGACGGCCACCCGGAGGGGCCAGCTCCGCGCGACCTCCTCCTGCGCGGCGCCCAACACGGAGGCGAGCGGGACCTGGAGCCGCGGATCACGCCCGGTGCCGAGCGAACGCGTCCAGTGGCGGCGGAGCGCGCGGTCTGCGTGGAGGCGGCGCACCACCGAACCCATCGCCATGCCACCGACCGACCCGGTGACGCCGCCGAGCAGTGCGGCCAGCCCCCACGGGCGGCCGTCGACCTCGGAGATGACGAGCTCCGTGACCGCGAGCTCGGCGCGCCAGGGCCTGGCGGCGGCCCCCTCGGCGTCGAACAGGACGGGCTCGAGGGCAGTCCACAGGGGGACGGGGCGGTCGCCCTCGTTGAGGGACGAGACCTGCACCCACCGCTCCCGCAGGGCGTCGATCGAGCCCGTCAGCTCCGCGCTGCCCTGCAGCGCCAGCGTGTCGCGGGACGGGTCGAGGCCCGCGCTCCGGAGGAAGGCCCGGTCGCGCTCCCGCGGGGACAACGTGAGGGACAGGCTGCCGTCGCACCGACCCTCCGCAGCCACGGGCACGGTGAGGCCGCCCGGGTCCGTGAGCGACACCGTCGTGGCCACGGTCCCACACGGCAACGCGGGCCGGCGCCCGGTGCCCTGCAGCTCGAGCGTCCCCGCGCCGAGCTCGGTGGCGGTGAGGCTGCGCCGGGCGGTGAGGTGGGCCGGGGGCTCGCGGAGTCGCGCGAGCTCGATCTCGAAGCCGTCGGTGTCGAGCTGCCCCACGAGCCCGTCGAGGAACGACGACACGGACTCGTCCTCGGCGTCCGTGCCGAAGCCGAGCACGATCACCACGAGGTCTCCGCGCCAGGGTCCGGCCCGCGACGACCACTCGCGCGTCCGGACGCCCCGGTGGCACGGCGAGCCGTCGGCGTCGGCGCCGAGCTGGTACAGGTCCCCCCAGGAGCCGCCCGGCGGTGGTGGGTCCGCGGTCGTGCGCAAGAGCCCGAGCGCGACGTGGTCGAGGCTGCCGCCCCCGGCGTCGGTGAGCAGCGCGGAGAACGCGCGGCGGACCCCGTCGGCAGTGACGCACCGGTCGGAGTCCTTCGGGTCGGCGGCGGAGGCCGGGTCCTCCTCGAACAGGTCGGTGACGTGGACCTCGATCCGCGGGCGGGTGGGGTCCAGCGCCCGCCGGACGTTGGCCGCCGTGAGCCACAAGCTGGTGGAGGCTCCGGCGTACCAGTTCGGCCGCACGCCGCTCCAGCAGTTGTCGCCCGGACCGCAGAAACACGGGTCGGCTGCGGTCTCGGCGGGACCCACACACGCTGCCCGCCGCGCCTCGACCGGCCAGGTCCCTCCGGGGCCGAGGCGCCCCTGGTCGGGCGGCAGGTACGTCCAGGTCCGCGGGTTCTCGCCCGACACGCGCGCGACGGCGGCGACGAGCTCCTGCGCGGCCGAGGGACGCTCCCACTTGCCGTTCCACCGCGGCGTGAAGAACGGCAGGTTGAACTCGCCGTTGTCGAGCGTGACGACCACGTCCGGCGCCGCCAGGGCCGGGGTCGGGAAGCCGAGGATGGCGAGGGCTTCAAGCACCGGCGACGTACCCCGCGACCGTGGGGATGAGCAGCGCGCCGTCGAGGTTGCGACCGAACCAGCGCACCTGCCCGAGGACGAACGTTCCTCCAGGTACGGGCACCGGCACCTGACGCAGCACCTGTGGCCGCAGCTCGAGGTGCGGGACGGGAGGCCCCAGGGGGTTCCGGTTGCGCCGGATCAGGTGCTCCCCCGGGGGGACCCCGTGCGCCGACTGGTAGAGCTCGACAACGTCGTCGGGGAGCGGATCGTGTTCGACCACGAGCCGGAGGGGCCCCGTCCCCTGGTGCAGCCGGGTCCGGTCCTGCGGTAGCCCGAGCAGGTGCACGCCGGTCGGCGGGATCTCGCGGGGGGCCACCGGACTGCCCGAGCGCAGGCCGTCGCGGACGTCGCGGGTGTCCCACGCGAGGTACCGGATGCCGCCCTCGATGGCGAGCGCGCCGATCACGTCGCCTCCGCGCACCTTGAGGGTACACGCCTGCACCCCGGCCGTGAGCAGCAGGCGCCCGGAGGAGCCGAGGTCGAGCGCCATCAACCGGCCACCCTCGGCGAGGTAGCACAGCAGGTTGCCGGCGAGCGCAGGGGTGCTCTTGCCGTCTGCAGCCGGGGCCTGCTCGAGCACGCGCTGGACGAGCCCCGGCGCAGCGACGTCTCCGCGCCCCCCCTGGCCGGACGCCACCTCGTGCGCCACGCGGCCCGGCGGCGGGCGTTCACAGCCGTGGAACGTGCAGAATTGCGCGTCGATGGGGTGGAGGTCACCGTAGGGACACCGCCACACGGGCAGGGAACAGCACCCTTCCAACCACCCGATCCAGCCGGCCTCGCCCCGCGACGAGGCGGGTACGGGGAGCCGGACGACTCCCTCCGGATGATACGGACACCGCACGTAGACCCAACCCCGCGGGCGCCGCGTTGCCCAGCGCGCTGCGGCCCATCATGGCACAGCAGCGTCGGCCGAAGACAAGGCCGACCGCAACAGGCTGGCGGACTCCTCAGGGTATACGCCGACCATCACCGCTCCGGACGCCTCTTCGAAGCCGTTTGCGGGCACCGTACGGGGCCGCACGCGCACGAACCACCCGACGGCGGGCACTGCGTCCACCGGGCCGGCGGCCAGCGAGGTGACCACGGGAACGTCGCCCAGCACCCGGGCCTGCGCGCGGCGTGCGGCCCATACCCCCGCGGCGACGTCGGCCCACACCTCGTCCGAGGCGTCTGCAGGTGGCCCGGCGACGAACCGCGGCAGCACCCACACCTCGAACGACGCGCGCGGCGCCCACGGGCACACCGCCACGGCCAGGGGTCCACTCCACACGAGGCGGCGCCCATCCGCCTCTTCGGCCGCGACCACCTCCCGCTGCAGCGCCCGCCCGTGGCGACCAGCCCACGCGAGCTGGTGGCTGGCCGACCGCGCCACGGCCTCGGGGACGTACGGCAGCCCCACGAGCTGGGCGCGCGGGTGGTGGCAGGTCGACATCCCCTCCTCGCGCCACCAGGCGAAGGTGACGAGCCGGCGGTCCTGGCGCAGATCCGCGAGCCGCCGCCCCAGGAGCTGGAGCGCGGCGACGGAGCGCTCGACGGGCTGCTGGTGCAGGGGCGCGTGGATCGGGGACTCGATCAGCACCTCGTGGGCCCCGAGCCCGCTGGCCTTGAGGTACGCGCCGTCCGAGTGGGTGTCGCCCGACTCCTCGACCCGCAGGGCCGGCAGGTGGTGGGCCACGGCCCGCGCAGACCACGCGCCCTCCGGGGGCACGGCGGCGAGGGTGCGGCCCGTGAAGGCTTCGTTGCCTGCACACGAGGCGCAGGGAACGGGGCCGTCGGGCGGGACGGGCAGGGCGCGATCGGGCACGCGCTCGTCGCACAGGACGACGCCGTCACCGGTGAACGGATCGAACCGATGCTCGCGCACGGACACCTCCCCAGGCCGCGCAGGGTACCGCATCCGCAGCACCCCACCGCCCACGGGGCGTCACGGGGCCTCGACGCCCAGCGTCCGCTCCGCCGCAGCCCCCATCGCGGCGCGGTTCTGCTTCGTGCGGTGGGCGATCCAGACCTCCCAGGCCACGCCGGACAACAACCCCACCCCACCCACGATGGGCAGCGCGGGACCGAACACCAGCTCGGTCTCCACTGCGCCGCCGGTGGTCGTCGTCTCGTCCTTCAGCGTCAGCCCCACCGGGACGAACGCCGCCCCCAGCATCAACAGGTACCCGGCGCCCAGGTGGGAGTACGGAAGTACCTTCTGGCTTCGGACTGCAGCGGCCCCGAGGGGATCCTCGATGGCCAGCGCCTTCACCTCGAAGCTGCTCGCCGGCTGGTCGGCGATGGACCAGGAGGAGCCCCGGACGTGCACCACGGAGCCGTGGACAGGGTCGCCGCGCGAGGGCGGCGCCGGTTGCGGCGCGGTGAGCGCCCCGGGGAGCGGCAGCGACCGCAGGTCGGGCGCGACCTCGAACGCCTCGGACTCCACGAGCACCTGCTCCGGCGCACCGCCCCGGAACACCGGGGACTGATCGTGGACCTGCAGGATCGCGAGCGAGCGGGTGAGGAAGGTGTCCACCTCGCCGACCGTGACCGTCCCGTCCCGGGACCCGTCGCGAGCGCCGTCTGCCCAGCCGCGCAGCGCGCCCGCGAACAGCCACGTGAACAGCCCGTGCCGGGCGGCGACGTAGGGACCTGCCACCTGATCGGGACCCGTGGCGGTGACCAGGAGCTGGCGCTGCTGGAGGTCGATGGCCCACTGGGGGACCACGAAGCGCGCGCCGGGAACGAGCTCCTCCCCACCGCGCCCGGCGCCGGTGAAACAGGCATCGGTGACGACGACGAGCGAGCGGTCGCCGGCGCGGGTCCGCAGCTCGGGGAGCGACACGGAGCGGGCCTGGAACACGGCGGCGTCGCGCTTCGCATCGTCGCCGACCAGGAGGGGTTCGGTGGTCGACGGCGAGCTCGCGCCGTGGCCGGAGAAGTAGACCCACAACGTCCCGTCGGAGACCTGCGCCGCGACGGCGTCGAAGGCCTCGAGGATCTGCTCCCGGTTGGCGCCGTGCAGGATGCGCACGCGCTCGGGCGGGATGCCACGGACGTCGGTGAGCGTGAGCGCCACGGCGTCGGCGTCCCGGTTCGCGTACGGCACGTCCGGGAGGAACGCGTAGTCCTCGTTGGCCACGACGAGCGCGGCGTCACCGCGGTGAGCCGAGCCTCGGGGCGCGGACTCGTCGATGGACGGAACCTCGGCGGCGAACGCGGATGCAGCCCAGAACACGGCCCCTCCCCCCGGGGCGCAGGGTACCACGGCGGTCTCGTGGTTCGACCGGTCGATTCGACCCAGCGCCTCGCGCGCACCCGGGCCAGTTCAGTCCAGCTGGTGCAGCACGAGCGCGTTCCCGTCCGGATCGGCGACCATCCGCATGCGGCACCGCGGTCCTTTCACGAAGTCGCCGAGCAGCTGAGCGCCTCTCTCCGCGAGTTGGGCCACGAGCGCGTCGAGGTCCGACACCTCGAGCGCCAGGGTCGCGCCCGCGGTGCCGGAGGGCGTCCCGGAGACGGTGGTGATCGCGACACATCCGCCCTCGGGCAGGTCGAACTCGACCCACGGCGACGTCGGCGGGAACTTGCCGAGCGGCAGCCCGAGCACGTCGCGGTAGAAGGCGACCGCGCGCGCCATGTCCTTCACCGGCACCATCGTGAACGCGACCCTGCGGACCATCACTCCTCCCAGGCGGGAGTGTGTCACCCGACTCGCCCCGATCGCGACGCCCGGTCGCGAGAGCGGGCAGGTTACGGACCCGTCCATGAGGATCGGGCCCACGCTCCGCCGGCTCACGGTGTCGCACTACCGCCACGTGGCTCCGGGAACGGTGGTCACCTTCGGCGCAGGGACGAACCTGTTGTTGGGGCGCAACGGCACCGGAAAGACCACCCTCCTCGAGCTGGCGGCAGCGGCCCACGCGCTCGACTTCGGGCGCCTGCAGGGGGACTCCTTCGACCTCGAGGTCGAGCTCGGCATCCCCGGCGGCGCAGTGGTGGTGCGCGCGGAGCACACGCTCTCGAGCACCTCCTCCCAGGCGGCGGATCCAGCCGGCGGAGCGAGCTTCACCTGGCAGCTCTCGGCGACCTTCGGTGACGGCGCGGACCGCTCGCAGCTGGTGGCGTCACAGGACACCCAGGCCATCCGGGTCACCATCGAGGACCAACCGCCGACAGAACTCGCCGCAGCCGCGTTGTCGACACCGGTACACCTCGGGTTCCACCTGGCTCGGCTGGCACGGCTTCTCCCTCCACCGCTCGTCCATGCGCTCGCGGGCTTCGGGCCGACCCGGTTCGACGAAGCCCTGGCGGGGTACCACCAGCTGAAGCAGTTCCGGGTGGTTCAGGTGGGTGGAAGCGGCGGCGCCTACCGCCACAGCGGGGTGCTCCCAGGTTCGATGCTGACCGCGATGGATGCCGTCCCGCCTTCGGACGAGCGGTCGGTGCGCCTGGAGGCCGTTGCATTCGCCCAGTGCGCCCGCGACCTCATGGGGTTCTCCCGCGCCGAGGTTCGTCTGCGCGAGACCGGAGTGCGCGGCACCAACGGTGAGCGCGAGCGGGAGCTCGGCGATCTGCAGTGCTTCTTCGAACGCGCGGACGGCACTGGGGTCGAGGACGACCAGCTCAGCTTCGGCCAGAAGCGGCTGCTCGCGTTCCTGTACTACGCGGAGTGCTCGCCGACGGCGCTCTATGCCGACGAGCTCGTGAACGGCTTTCACCATGACTGGATCGCGGCCTGCCTCCAGGTGATCAGCGACGGCGTCCCCGGCGAGCTGCCCGCGCAGCTCGAGCGGCAGGCGGTGTTGACGAGCCAGAACCCGCTGCTGGTCGACGCCCTCGGCTTCGTGTCAGCGGACGACGCGAGCCAGCGCATCATCCTGTGCCGCGCCGAGGAGCGGGACGGTCGGGAGTGGATGGTCTGGGAGAACCTCGCGCCCCACAACGCAGCGTCGTTCTGGCGGTCGAAGGAGGTCGGGCTGCAGAGCGTGAGCGAGATTCTGTTGGCGCATGGGCTCTGGTAGGGGTCCCGAGCAGCATGGTGGGGAAGTCGTTCCACCACTGCGTGGAACAGCTGGGCGGTTCCCGTCCGCTGCGCGAGGCGTTGGCCTCCCTCCAGGACGGGTGAGTCAAGTCCCCACCTCGTCGAGCGCGGCGACCCGGGCCCGGAGATCGCGGAGGTGGCTCGTCACCCGGGCCCCCTCCCCCGACAACACCAGCAGCCCGAGCTGCAGCCGCAGGCGCTCCAGGTCCGCCAGCACGTCCAGCACCCCCGCCGCCGTGTGTGCCCGCGCCGCCCGGAGCGCGTCCGCATCCGCGCGGGTCTCCGCGCCGCCCGGCGACTCCGCCAGCAGCCGGTCCACCAGCGCCAGGCGACGGTCGGTGGCCACCAGGGCCCGGCGCAGCCCCGACAGGTCTGCGGCCCACGCGGGGTCCGTCGCGCCCGGCAGCGCCGCGGCGCGCTCGATCGCCGCGAACGCCACCCCGATCTGCGCCGCCAGCGGTCCGTCCCCCACCGGGTCGGCGCCCGCCGTCAACACCGGCAGGAGCAGCGGCCACACCACCAGGGCCGCCCAGGCCGTGGCCGGCTCCGCGTCCCGGCGCCGGAGCATCGCCCCCACCACACCGCCCACCAGCAGGTACGCGGCCGCTGCGCCCGCCACGCCCACCGAAGGGGACACCGCGCCGACGAAGGCGATCACGGCGCGACCTCGTCGGACCGGCCCAGGACCCGCTTGCGGTCGACGTGGTACGGCAGGTACACGTCCACCGACGCCAGGGGCACCCGCGCCAGGCTGCCGAACACGTCGCCCTCGACCGGCCGGAACAGCGTGACCTCCGCCGTGGGGCGGGCCACGAACGGCCGCAGCAGCCAGCCCGTCTGCGCCGTCACCAGCCCGAGCACCACGAGCGACGCGGCCCCCCCGAGCCAGCGCGCGCGGCCAGCGGGCACGGCGCGGGCCACCGTCAACAACCCCGGCGCCCCCGCCACCAGCAGGAGCCCCGCCATCAACGACACCGCCAGGTGGTAGCCGGGCTGCAGGGAGTACACGAGCCACAACGCCGGGCCCAGCGCCGCCGCCAGCACCGCCGTGCGCGCGGCGCCCGCCAGCCCCGCCACCGACAGCCGTGCCCACGGGACCTCGGCGCCGAAGGCCTCGAACAGCGCGCGGCTGGCGGGGAGCCCCACCACCAGCGGGATCCCGAACAGGAGCGGCGCCTTGAGGGCGGCGTACGGCACCTGCACTCCCCCGCGGTACGAGCCCACGACCACGCCGAACACCGCGGCCGACACGGCCGTCACCGCCACCAGGCGCGGCACGGTCCAGGCGAGGACCGCGGGATCTGCAGCGTCGTCGACGAGCTGCTCGGGGTCACGCAACAGCTGGGCGGTCAGCGACCAGATGGAGCGGCTCATCCGAGCACCACGAACGCGACGTGCACCGCGAGCCGCAGGGCCACCAGCGACGCGAGCGTGGACCACGCGATCACGAGGGCGTCCATCCGCATCGACGGGGACTCGGCGCCGCGGAGCGCAGCGCCACCCCACCCGAGCCCCACGGCCCCGGAGGCCAGCGCCACCACCGCCGCCGCGACCATCCACAGGCTGGTGGAGAGCGAGAAGAACAACACGACCGGGGAGAAGCCCAGCGCGCAGCGGCCCGCCCGCACGAAGCCGTCGGCGAGGCTGGCTGCGAGGTCCACGGGCCGCGCCGCGAGGCCGAGGTACTGGTGGCCCACGACCAGGGCGGGACCGGTGAGCACCAGCGCTCCGAGCCCCACGGCGAGGCCCGCGGGAACGGCGCGTACCGCGACCTCGGTGGCCGATGCGCCGAGTCCGGCTGCGAGTCCGGCGACGAGGAACCCGCCGACCGCCGTCGCCAACGCGCGGCCGTCCGGCATCACCACGGGGTTCGCGAGCTGCGGGGCTGCGGCGCGAGCCACCGGCGGACAGGGCATCGGTGCGTCGAGCGCACCGGGTTCGAGCAGGGCAACGTCGCTCATCACGACCTCCATGCACCCATGTCGCCCGGCGGTCGCGGTGGACCGTTGCGCGTACGTCGTCCGGACGCCGTCCGAAGCGTGCAGCAGCCGTGCACGCGCGCGGCCGTATCAGGAAGTCGGACATCGTCTCGAGATTTCACCACCCACGTACACAGGTCCGACACACCGGCCCCGATCCACCCGGACCCGCGCACCCACAACTACCCCTAGATCGCACGAAACCTGACGTAGGCCCATGAGGACACCACAGGACAACGGCATGGCACGACCCTTGCTCATGTGGTCGTCGTACCCCATCGAGGAGGCACGCACCCATGGCCACCACCGCGCGCAAGCCGGCTTCCCGTCACAAGGCCTTCGAGGCCGATGATCCGATGGCGCTCCTCGACAAGTACCTGCGCTCCATGGGCTGCATCCCCCTCCTGTCCGCCAAGGACGAGGTCGAGGTCGCGCGGCGGATCGACGACGGCGGTGTGGACGCCGAGCTCGCGAAGTCCCAGCTCATCCGCGCGAACCTCCGCCTCGTGGTGTCGGTGGCCAAGCAGTACGCGTACCGCGGCCTGCCCCTCGCCGACCTCATCCAGGAGGGCAACCTCGGCCTGATGAAGGCCGTCGAGAAGTTCGACTGGACCAAGGGTTTCAAGTTCTCGACCTACGCGTCGTGGTGGATCCGCCAGGCCATCATCCGCGCCATCGAGAGCCAGATCCGCACCATCCGCATCCCGATCTACAAGCTCGAGGTCGTCAACCGGGTGCACCAGGCGCAGAAGTTCCTGTTCCAGAAGATCGGACGCGAGCCGACCGCCCTCGAGATCGCGACCCAGCTCGAGATCGCCGTCGAAGAGGTGGACGAGCTCCTGAAGATGACGCGCGAGCCGATGTCGCTCGATGCCCAGGTCGGTGACGACGGCGACAGCACCGTGATCGACTTCGTCGAGAACCCGGACGCCGAGAACCCGGCCGAGCAGCTGGACCTGCACGACCTCCGGACCAGCATCGACACGGTGTTGTCGGAGCTGTCGCCCCGCGAGGAGCAGGTGATCCGCCTGCGGTACGGCATCGGCGAGCAGTCGCACTACTCGCTCGAGGAGATCGGCGCCCGGTTCGCGCTGACCCGCGAGCGCATCCGCCAGATCGAGATCAAGGCGCTCCGGAAGCTCCGCCACGCCCAGCGCCGCAAGGGCCTCGAGTCGTTCCTCGAAGCCGTGTGAGCTTTGCGGGCCGTCGGCTGGACCCCTTGCCACGACCGGATGCTGGAGGGCCGTCAGGACTGGCTCCTGGTTCGCCGCCACAGCGCCGTGAGCAGCAGGAGCCCAGCCATCCCGGGTCGTCCACCGGACCCGCACGCACAGCCAGGGTCCCGCACGACCTGGGCTGCGTCCGTGTCGGCATCGGAGTCCGTGTCCACATCGGAGTCCGTGTCGGTGTCCGCGTCGGAGTCCGTGTCCGTGTCCGTGTCCGTGTCGGCTGGGCTCCCGGTGTCGCCACCACACGGGCCCGCGAGGTCGTCTTCCCCCGGGCACACGTCCTCGTCGTCGCACACCCCGTCCTGGTCGAGGTCGCCGACCGGGCCCCCGCAGTACGAGGCCAGGGAGCCCATCACCGACGCGTGGTCGGCCGAGATCCAGTCCGCGGAGCGCGCCACCCGCTCGATGCGCAGCTCGTCGAGCGCGCCCGAGAGCTCCCGGGTCTGCACCTCGGCGTTGTTGCCGATCCACAGCTGGCGGGGGTCCGTGCGGGCGGGCAAGGTGCCCGGGACGTAGACGTCGAGCACGCCGTCGACGTACAGCCGGACGAAGTCCAGGTCGTAGGTCCCGACCAGGTGCCGGAAGCCCGTGCCCTCCAGCGGGATGGCGCTGCAGGCCTCGTACACGGCTTGCGGCGCGGTGTTGATCAGGAACGCCGCGCCCTCGCCGCAGCGCTGCAGCCGGAACGTGTTGTCGCCTTTGGTGACGATCGCGTCCCGCGGGTCGTCCCACGCGTCGATCCGCGCCCAGACCGAGACCGTGAACGGGCCCACGAGGTCGAACGCCGTCTCGGGCGAAAGCTCCCAGCGGTCGTTCGGGTTGGCGAACTCCTGCGCGAACCCGGCTGCCCCCGCCACCGCCCGGGTCCCCAGGGCCGTGACCGTCTCCGCCGGGAGCGCGGAGTCCACGGCCTGGTCGAAGTGCAGGGCGACCACCGTGTCCGCGGTCCAGATCCCGGTCGCGCCCGCCGGAGCGCCCGGGTTGCCGTAGTATACGTAGAGCTCGTTCGACGCCGAGCCCGCGTCGAGGTGGGGCACCCGCACCCACACCTGGGAGACGCCGGCCTGGTTCCACCGCTCGATCTCGTACGGGAGCTCCGCCCCGTCGGCGACGAAGCGCAGGTCCTCCCCTGCCCCGAGCGCGTCGGCGTGCGTGAAGTTCACGCCGTCCTCGAGCCGGATCGACACCGGGAACTCGTCGAGCGCGCCGCGCGTGGTGTTGTCGAGGCGGACGCGGACCCGGTGGGACCAGGACGCGTTCCACCAAGGCGGGGCGGCGGCAGCGACGGCGACCCAGATCCACATGGGCGGATCCTACTCCACCGCGACGAGCGGGCGCCGCGCGTCGTCGATGGCGTCGAGCTCGCTGCGCGCCTGCCAGAAGCCCGGTTGCCACGGCCGGAGCCGCTGGGCGTGCTGCGCGTGGTCGAGCCAGGCGGGGCTGTCCAGCACGTCGCCACCGGCGCGCTGGCGCGTGACCGAGACCACCAGCGGATCCCCCCCCTCGAGGGCCGCCCAGGTGAGGAGCGCCGCGACCACCAGCAACTGGCCGGCGACGGCGCCCGGG
This sequence comes from Myxococcota bacterium, assembly GCA_044356535.1. Classification (GTDB taxonomy): domain Bacteria; phylum Myxococcota_A; class UBA796; order UBA796; genus JACKER01. The sequence continues at coordinate 1,633 of JBIKWC010000035.1, read as the reverse complement.
GTCAGCGGGTCTCGGGCCACGCGTCGCAGGAGCAGATCAGGTTCCGATCGCCGTATGCGTTGTCGATCCGGCCCACGGTCGGCCAGTACTTGTGGGCCCGGGTGTGGGCGGTCGGGAACGCTGCGTGTTGCCGCGTGTACGGGCGGCCCCAGTCTTCGCGGGTCACGTCGGCGGCCGTGTGCGGCGCGTGCCGGAGGGCGCTGTCCTCGGCCTTCACCCGGCCCTCCTCGATGTCGCGGATCTCCTGGCGGATGGCGATCATCGCGTCGCAGAACCGGTCGAGCTCGACCTTGCCTTCGCTCTCCGTGGGCTCGACCATCAGGGTGCCGGCGACCGGGAAGCTCATGGTCGGGGCGTGGAAGCCGTAGTCCATCAGGCGCTTGGCGACGTCGTCGACCTGAACGCCGCAGTCCTTGAACGGCCGCAGGTCGAGGATGCACTCGTGGGCCACCCGGCCGTTCGTTCCCCGGTAGAGCACGGGGTAGTGCGTGCCGAGGCGCTCCGCGACGTAGTTCGCCGTGAGGATGGCCACGGAGGTGGCCTGCCGGAGCCCGTCCCCGCCGCACATGCGGATGTACGCCCACGAGATGGGCAGGATGGACGCCGAGCCCCAGGGGGCCGACGACACCGCGCCGAGCTGGGTGCGCGAGGTCTGCGGCACCAGCGGGTGGCCCGGCAGGAACGGCGCGAGGTGCGACTTCACGCCGATGGGGCCCATGCCGGGACCGCCGCCGCCGTGCGGGATGCAGAAGGTCTTGTGCAGGTTGAGGTGGCACACGTCGGCGCCGATGTCCCCGGGGCGACACAGGCCGACCATGGCGTTCATGTTGGCGCCGTCCATGTACACCTGCCCGCCGTGGGCGTGGACCACCCGGCAGATCTCGCCGATGGCCTCCTCGAACACGCCGTGGGTCGAGGGGTAGGTGACCATCAGGCACGACAGCCGGGACCCGTGCGCTTCGGCCTTGGCGCGGAGGTCGGCGAGGTCGACGTTGCCGGAGGTGTCGCAGGCGACGACCACGACCTCCATCCCGGCCATGACGGCGGAGGCGGGGTTGGTGCCGTGTGCGGACTCGGGGACGAGGCAGATCGTGCGGCGATCGCCGTCTCCGCGCGAGGCGTGGTACTCGCGGATGGCGAGCAGGCCCGCGTACTCGCCCTGGGACCCGGCGTTCGGCTGCAGGGACACGGCGTCGAAGCCGGTGATCGCGCAGAGCCAGCCTTCGAGCTCGGTGAACAGCTGCAGGTAGCCCGCGGTCTGCTCGGGCGGCGCGAACGGGTGGAGCGCGCCGAAGCCGGGCCACGTGACGGGGATCATCTCCGTGGTGGCGTTGAGCTTCATGGTGCAGGAGCCGAGCGGGATCATGCTCGCGTCGAGCGCCAGATCCTTGACCTGCAGGCGGTGGAGGAACCGCAGCATCTCGGTCTCGGAGCGGTGGGCGTGGAACACGGACTCGCGCAGGAACGGCGTGGTGCGCGCGAAGGCGGCGGGCACGGCGAGGTCCGCGGCGCCGAGCAGCGCCGCGAGGCCCTGGCGGCAGCCGAGCACCTGGAGGAGCTCCTCGGCGTCGGCTTCGGTCACGGTCTCGTCGAGCGCGACGATGACGTCGTCCCCGTGGGCGCGGAGGTTGAT